>DATBWQ010000001.1:0-14919 GCA_036514695.1 Gallionella sp.
GGCGGGTGTGGCACACCCGCCATACTACTGACATCTCGTTGGGTATGTACACCCTGTTCACACTTGGTGTAACGCTGTGGTTGGCCTACGGGATCCGGCTCGAATCGTGGCCTATCATCATCGCCAACTCAATCACGTTGCTGTTGGCGGGTACAGTGCTGGTGATGAAGTTGAAGTTCGGCTAGAGTGCAGCGATATCATGAATCCCACCCCAGAAATCAAACCCGGTCAATCCGTCGAGCTGCTCAAAGAGCTGCACATCCTGACGCGCGACGGCAAGCTCAATCAGGATAGCCGGCGCAAGCTGAAGCAGGTATATCACTTGTTTCATTTCATCGAACCGTTGCTGGATGAAGTGCTCGCCTCCAGGCAAAACCTGACGCTGGCAGATCACGGCGCGGGCAAATCCTACCTGGGTTTCATCATTTACGACTTATTCCTGAAGGCGCGCGAGATCGGCCATATTTACGGCATCGAAACCCGCGAGGAATTGGTCAACAAATCGCAGCAGTTGGCTGCCAAGCTGGGTTTTGCGCGCATGTCGTTTCTGAATCTTTCAGTGGATGAATCCATACACTCGCCGCTTCTGCCCGAGCAAATCGATGTCGTCACCGCGCTGCACGCCTGCAATACAGCCACCGACGATGCGATCAAATTCGCGCTGCACAAGCATGCTAAATTCATCGTGCTGATACCGTGCTGCCAAGCCGAAGTTGCAGCTACGCTGAACAAAAACAAGAATCAATCGTTCGGCAAGACACCTCTTTCAGAAATCTGGCGGCATCCGCTACACACCCGCGAATTCGGCAGCCATCTCACCAATGTGCTGCGCTGCTTACAGCTTGAAGCCCATGGCTATCAGGTGACGGTAACGGAACTGGTTGGATGGGAACATTCGATGAAAAACGAGCTGATCGTCGCCAGTCACAAGGGTACGCCGAGAATGAATGCACAGGAGAGGCTGGAACAGATTTTGCGAGAATTGAATCTGGAAGAATTGCGCGACAGGTTCATCTATTAGCGTGTTGCAGCAGCGCCCACTCAACGTGCTCCCGCACCAGATCTGATTCATGCTTCGCTCGCAGCTTAAGTGCGGCTATCACCGCAGCACTCTTGGCCGCGTTACCCAGCGCTACGGCGATGTTGCGCAGCCATTGCTCGTGTCCGGTGCGGTAGATGGCGCTGCCCGCGAGCCTGGCATTGAACTCGGCCTCATCCCACGCGAACAACTCCAGCAGCGACACATCATCCAAGCCGTGCCGCACTGCGAAATCAGGCTCGACTGTGGTTTGAGCAAAGCCATTCCACGGGCACACCAACTGACAGTCGTCGCAGCCGTAGATCCGGTTGCCGATCAGCGGGCGCAGTTCGGCCGGGATGCTACCCTTGAGTTCGATGGTGAGATAGGAAATGCAGCGGCGCGCATCCAGCCGGTACGGTGCAATGATCGCCTGGGTCGGGCACGCATCGACACAGCGCATGCAGGTGCCACAATGATCTTGTTGCGGCACATCCACCGGAAGCGGCAGGTTCACGTATATTTCGCCGAGAAAGAACCACGAGCCGTGTTCGCGCGAAAGCAGCAAGGTATGCTTGCCGCGCCAGCCCAGGCCTGCTTTGCGCGCCAGTTCCACTTCCATCACCGGCGCGCTGTCGGTAAAGACGCGTCCATCGAATCCGGCGACTGCAGCGCGAATTTTATCCGCCAGTCTCGTCAGGCGATTGCGCAGCACCTTGTGATAATCGCGCCCCAAGGCATAGCGCGAAATGAAGGCGCGCTCACCTTCCGCCAATACCTGCCAACTGTCGCGCGCACCGGGCGGCGCGTAGTTCATGCGCATCGAAATCACGCGTACAGTGCCGGGCAACAGCTCCGCAGGGCGGCTGCGTTTCAATCCATGTTTTGCCATATAATCCAGCTCGCCGTGCAAGCCGTGTGCAAGCCATTCCAGCAGACCGTTTTCCGCCGCAGCAAGATCGGTGTCACTGATGCCCACGGCCTGAAAGCCCAGCTCATGCGCCCACGCGCGTATCTGCGTTGCAAGCGCGGCATAATTTACCGGTTGAGGATTTCCGTTTTGCCCCAGTTCAGGATTTCTATTTTGCATAGCCACGATGATAGCCGAATCACCCCGCGGACATGGCAAAGTTGCCGCCCCTGATGATGGAACCCGCCATGCCTGCCGCAAGTCTCTTATTCTTCCTCGCGGATGAAAACGCGACCATCATGCTAGCGCAACGCATCGCCGCACGGCTCAGACCCGGCATGGTGATTTACCTGCATGGCGATCTGGGGGCTGGAAAAACTACTCTGGTGAGCGGCGTGTTGAATGCGATGGGATATGCGGGGCGTGTAAAAAGCCCCACTTATACGCTGGTTGAGCCGTACCATGCCTCTGGGTTAGACTTGCGGCACTTTGACCTGTACCGCCTTCACAATGAGGAAGAATGGGAAGCAGCCGGATTCCGCGATGAGTTTGATGGGCACAACATTTTTTTTATCGAGTGGCCGAAAAAAGCGCTAAGCTTTATTCCGCAAGCCGATGTGGAAATCAACTTCGAAATCCTGAATCAAGGCCGCAATGTGGAAATTCTTGCCAATACGGAAATGGGTAGGCAATGCTTAGAGCATCTTTAAAATTTATTGCACTCTTGCTCATGCTGTGGTTGCCGCACGCGCAGGCAGCCATCACCATCAGTTCGACGCGCGTCTGGCCGGCGCAGGATTATACCCGCCTGACGATCGAATCCAGAAAATCCATCCGCCACAACATGTTCACAATCAGCAACCCGGATCGTCTGGTGATCGATCTGGAGGATGTGGAACTCGGCGCAACGCTCAATGAATTGACCCAAAAGGTCGGCGACAACGACCCCTACATCAAAAGTGCGCGCGTCGGATATTTCAAACCCGGCGTGGTGCGTTTGGTACTGGATTTGAAAAATGAGGTCAAACCGCAGCTGTTCATCCTCAAACCGGTCGGTGAATACGGTTATCGTCTGGTACTGGACGTATATCCTGCCCACCCGATTGACCCGCTGATGGCATTGCTGGAACAGATCGAAGCACATATCCCGGAAGTTGCCAGCGCGCCTGCCGCGACTGTTCAGCCAGCACCTGTCGAGGACAAGCCACTTATGGCCCAGGACCAAGGCATCGCGAAGCCATTACCTCCTGATGCCGCGACCCCTGGCTTTCCCGAGTTGCGGTCACGAACCTTGATCATCGCAATTGATGCAGGGCATGGCGGCGAAGACCCCGGCGCGCGCGGCAGGCATGGCTCACGCGAGAAGAACATCACGCTGGCGATTGCACGCAAGGTTAAAATGTTGATCGATGACACGCCAAATATGCGCGGTGTGCTGATTCGTGATGGCGATTATTTCATCCCGCTCATCGGGCGCGTAGCCAAAGCGCGCAAAGTCAATGCCGATCTATTCATCTCCATCCACGCAGATGCCTTCATCAAACCGAAGGCGCGCGGCTCGTCGGTGTTTGCCCTTTCCGAACACGGCGCGACCAGTACTGCGGCACGCTGGTTGGCGAAAAAGGAAAATGAAGCCGACTTGATCGGCGGTGTGAATATCGCGGTGAAAGACCCCTATCTCGCGCGCACTTTGCTGGATCTGTCGCAAACCGCCGCCATCAACGACAGCATGAAGCTGGCCAAACATGTGCTGAATGAACTGGGTGACATCAACGACCTGCATCGCGGACGTGTCGAGCAGGCCGGATTCGCCGTGCTCAAATCCCCGGATATCCCATCCATCCTGGTCGAAACCGCATTCATCAGCAACCCCAGCGAAGAGCGCCGCTTGAATGATGAAGGCTATCAGATGAAACTCGCGAATGCGATTCTGGGCGGTGTCAAACGCTATTTTGCGCAGAATCCGGCTTTGTCCAAACCGAAAATCGCGCAAGCGGAGTTCTAGGGGAACACCCCGGTCGAAAGATAGCGGTCGCCGCGATCACAGACGATGAAGGCGATCACCGCATTCTCGACTTGTTGCGAGATGCGCAACGCGACACTCAACGCACCGCCTGAAGAAATGCCGCAGAAAATACCCTCCTCGCGCGCCAGGCGGCGCGTCATTTCCTCGGCATCCGGTTGATTCACATATTCCAGCCGGTCTACGTTCTTTCCGTTGTAGATTTTCGGCATATAGGCTTGCGCCCATTTGCGTATGCCGGGAATCTGCGCGCCCTCTTCCGGCTGCACACCGATGATCTGGATGTTGGTATCCTGTTCCTTGAAGAACTGCGAGCAACCCATGATGGTTCCGGTGGTGCCCATGCTGCTGATAAAGTGGGTGAGCTTGCCGTGAGTGTCGCGCCAGATCTCCGGCGCAGTGCCCTCGTAATGCGCGAGCGGATTATCGGGATTGGCAAACTGGTCAAGGATGATGCCCCTGCCCTCGGCGCGCAATTTATCCGCCGTGTCGCGCGCCAGTTCCATGCTGCCCTCCTTCGGCGTCAGCAACAATTCCGCGCCATAGGCATGCATGATCTGACAACGTTCCACACTCTGGTTTTCCGGCATCACCAATATCATTTTATAGCCACGCACCGCTGCCGCCATCGCCAGCGCGATGCCGGTGTTGCCGCTGGTCGCCTCGATCAGCGTATCGCCCGGCCTGATATCGCCGCGCTGCTCGGCGCGCATGATCATGTAAAGTGCGGGGCGGTCTTTCACCGAGCCGGCGGGATTATTGCCCTCCAGCTTCGCCAAAATGATATTGGAGGTATTTCCCGTAATGCGTTTCAAACGCACCAGCGGCGTGTTGCCGACGAAATTTTCTATGGATGGATACATCATTTATTCTTCTTCAAAATAATCCGAATCAACGCGCTTCACTGCATAAGACGCAGCGACAGAAACGCCAACATCAAAATCCATCATCAGGTTAGCGAGTTGTTGCCCGTCAATGAGAACAACTTTCGTGGGCAAATTAGAAACGTATTCGATTGCTTTGGGTGTAAATGAAGATGTGGTGATAAACACACCTTTGTGGGCTCTTTGTCCTTGAAGCGCTCCGACAAACTTTTGAATCTCTGGCGCACCAACGGAACCCTGCCAGCGTTTCGCCTGAATGTAGATTGTATCGAGACCAAGGCGGTCTTCTTTAATGATGCCGTCAATTCCACCATCACCACTTTGCCCAACACGCTCACCCGCATCACGGCGCGAACCGCCATATCCCATTGCGACAAGCAATTCAATAACCAAGTCCTCAAAGAATCTGGGGGAGCATTCAAGAATACGACTCAATAAATCTTGAGCGAGGCTTTGGCGTATGCTTTGATGAGCAAATTCAAGTGCTTCTTCTGGTGTTTGTTCTCTATCTGGGGCAATTAATATCTCTTTCTCTTCCTCTTTATTTTTTCGAGAAATCTGACGAAATTCCACGAAACCAGGAAATTGTTCAAGAAATTTGTTATCTATTTTTTCCGGATTTCTTGACAGGACTTGTTTGCCTATTTCTGTAATAGAAAAAACTCCACGGCGTGTCGACTCTAATAATCCAGATTTTTTAAGGAACGTACATGCCCAAGCGACTCTATTATCAAAAATAGTTTGTTGCCCGCTTGGCAAACGTTCACTTAGCTCCGAAGGATTTAACTTAAACTCAACTGCAAGGGCATTAACTGCTTCCCTCTTATTGTGTTCAGCACCATCTACAGTGAAACGTAACAATGGCAGCATAACCGCCTGAAAAACTGGAATTGTCATTTTCTCCTCCGCAATCGCGTATGAATTTAGCCGGCTGCCTTGAGCATCTGCTCCACATACCTTGCCACGCCCTGCTCCACACTCAGGAACGGTGCGGTATAGCCGCTGTTGCGCAATGCGCCGATGTCGGCCTGGGTATAGCTTTGATATTTTCCGCGCAGATGATCGGGGAACGGGATATAGCTGATGATCCCTTGCTGTTGCAGTTCGGCAACGCTTAATGCGGGTTTGCCCTCGGCACTGCGCAAGGTATTGATGGTCGCCGCCGCCACGTCATTGAAGCTCTGGGCATGTCCGGTACCGAGGTTGAAGATGCCGGATTTATGCGGGTTGTCGAGGAAATACATATTCACCTTGACCACGTCTTCGATCGAGATGAAATCGCGCAACTGCCCTCCGTTTGGATATCCGTCGCAGCCCTCGAACAATTTCACCCGCCCATCTGCGCGGAACTGGTTGAAGAAGTGATAGGCGACCGATGCCATGCGAGCCTTGTGCGCTTCGCGCGGACCGTACACGTTGAAATACCGCAAGCCGACTATTTGTGCATTGCGCTTATGCCAGCGGCGGCGCACGATCTGGTCGAACAGGAATTTGGAATAGGCATACACGTTCAGCGGGGCTTCGTATTCGCGGCTTTCCCTGAACACGCCGCCACCGCCGTACACCGAGGCGGACGAGGCATACAGGAACGGCACCTCTTCGTTCTGGCAGTAGTTCAATAGCTCAAGGGTATATTGATAGTTGTTCTCCATCATGTAGCGCCCATCCGTTTCCATGGTGTCGGAACACGCGCCCTGATGCAGCACCGCACTGACCAGCCCGTCGAAAAAACCATCCTGCAATTTTTCGAGAAAGTCTTCCTTGTCCAGATAATCAGCGATCTCGCAGTCCACCAGGTTCTTGAACTTGTCGGCATTCTTCATATTGTCGACCGCGATGATGTTGTTCTCGCCGCGCTCATTGAGAGCCTTGACCAGATTGGAGCCGATAAAGCCGGCTGCGCCGGTGACGATGTAGTACATGTTTAAACTCCTTAAATAGGGATGGGTGAAGAGGGAAGGGTGAAGGGAAAAACCGCGAGCCCTACCCTTCTCCCTTCTCCCTTCTCCCTTCACTGATGTCTCGCACAATCTCCTCACGGCTGACCACCGCCGTCCCCAGCTTACCCACCACGATGCCGGCAGCACGATTGGCGACGCGCATCGCCTGCAGCAAATCTGCCCCGCTCGCCAGCATGGTGGCCAGTGTGGCGATCACGGTATCGCCCGCGCCGCTGACGTCGAACACCTCGCGCGTTTGCGTCGGCTCATGCAGTACCTCATTGGCACGATACAGACTCATGCCGTCTTCGCTGCGCGTGACCAACAGCGCATCGAGATTTAATTCGTTGCGCAACTTCTCTGCCTTGGCGTTAAATTCGGCATCGGTCTTCCAGCTGCCCGCCACTTCGCGGAACTCGCTGCGATTCGGAGTGAGCAATGTCGCGCCGCGATAGCGGGCGTAATCATCCCCCTTGGGATCGACCAGCACCGGTTTGCCCGCTGCGCGCGCCAGCCGGATCATTTCGGAGATATGGGTCAGTCCGCCCTTGCCATAATCGGACAGGATCACGACATCGGCCAACGGCATTTGCGCTCGAAAATCCTCCAATGCGGCATGCAGCACTTCGTGGCTGGGCGAAGTTTCAAAATCAATGCGCAGCAACTGCTGGTGACGCGCGATGGCGCGCAGTTTGATGATGGTGGAAATGCTGTCGTCGCGATGCAACAGCGCTGTGAGGTTGCTGTGCTCATTGAGCAACCTCTCCAGGCACGCTCCCGCCTCATCATCACCCACTACCGACAACAAAGTGGCTTGTGCGCCGAGTGCCGCAATGTTGCGCGCCACGTTGGCCGCGCCACCGGGACGCTCGTCGACTCGCTCCACTTTGAGCACCGGCACCGGAGCTTCGGGCGAGATGCGACTGACATCGCCGAACCAGTAGCGATCCAGCATCACATCACCGACCACCAATATCTTTGCACTAACGAACTTTGGCAACGCCGTCATAACGAAACTCCAATCTCCTGATTGATATCAAGCAACGCCTGCAACGGGTCCGCCGCCTGGGTGATCGGGCGTCCGATAACCAGATAACTGGAACCGGCTTGCAGAGCGGCCTGCGGAGTCATCACTCGCGACTGGTCGTCCTGCAGGGGCACGGCGCGCCGTGCCCCTACCAGCGCCGGACGAATTCCCGGGGTCACCAGACAAAATTCGCTGCCGCATTGCTTGCGCAGCAGCGCGGCCTCCTGCGCGGAACACACCACACCATCCAGACCGCTGTCGCGCGCCAGGGTCGCCAGGCGCAGCACCATCTCGGCTGGCGTGGCAGCTATGCCGATGGCGGCCAGATCTTCCTGCGCCATGCTGGTAAGCACCGTCACAGCAATAAGCTTGGGTTTCTGTTTGCTGCTGTCTATCGCATCGCGTGCCGCGGCCAGCATCTTGCGTCCACCCAGCGCATGCACGTTGACCATCCACACCCCCAGGCCGGCAGCAACCTTGCAGGCTTGCGCTACGGTATTGGGGATATCGTGAAATTTCAGGTCGAGAAAAATCCTGAAACCCTTCCGCATCAGTTGCTCCACCAAGGCCGGGCCGGTGGCAGTGAATAATTCCTTGCCGACTTTCAGACTGCACAGCGAAGGTTCCAGCATGTCGGCCAATGCAAGCGCCGGTACGGCAGCGGAGTAATCCAGTGCGATAATGACTTTCGGGTCATTCATAAAGCAGCCCCGGTTTCCTCGGTGCGCCGCGGCGAAAAACTATCCCAGGCCTGGCAGGCAGGGCAGTGCCAGTAGAACTGGCGGGCATTGAACCCGCAGTTGGCACAGCGATACATGGCCAGATTGCGCGTGCGTTTGTGGATCAGATTTCTTACCAGCTCGACATCGGCACGATTTTCCATTGACACTTCCTGCAACCGGGCCTCGAGCAATTTGTCCAGTCCCAGCAAGGTCGGGTTGCGCTCCAACTCGTCGCGTACCAATTGGTAGGCGGCTGCCGATCCTTCATTATTCTGCACACCGTCGAACACCACATTCATCAAGTCGTGCGAGTGATACTTGCCCAGGTATTCGCGCAACAAGGCAACACCTTCCAACTCCCGATCCAGACTACGATACGCATTCAGCAATCGTTCAGCGACCAGTGACAGATATTGCGCGTCCTGGGTTTCGATGGATTTCCAGATGTTGATGGCCTCTTCGTGCTTGCCCTCGCTCTCGGCCATGTCACCCAGCATCATCGTGGCGCGCACCGCACCGGGATGAACCTGCAACGCCTGATGCAAATGGGCGCGCGCCGCAGCCGGATTGTCTTGTGTGATTTCCTCGCTCGCCAGCTCACAATAGAAAAAAGCGGCCTGATTGCCATAGGACTGTCCTGACACCTCAGTCAACTTTTCCGCGACCGCGATCGCCTTGAGCCAGTCATGCTCTTTTTGGAACAACTCGAGCAAAAACTCCAAAGCATGCCTGGCATAAGGGGTGCCTTCCAGCTCTCTGAACAGGCTTTCGGCACGATCCAGAATCCCGGCCTTCAGATAATCCTGTGCCAGCTCGAAGATCGCCTGCTGGCGTTTGTTGTCATCCAGATCAGCCCGTTCCACCAGGTTGTGGTGCATGCGCAAGGCCCGATCGACTTCGCCACGGCGCCGGAACAGGCTGCCCAGCGCGAAGTGCAACTCGACGGTTTGCGGATCGACCTTGACCACCTCGATGAAGGCCTCGATGGCCTTGTCCTGCTGCTCGTTGAGCAGGAAGTTCAGCCCCTGAAAATACGACTGCGGCAGCGCACTCGATTCCGAGAGCAGCTCTTTTATATCGATGCGCGCAGCCAGCCATCCCATTCCGAAAAACAACGGAAAGATCAGCAGCATCCAGAGTTGAAATTCCATAAACGAACAGATCAGGAAGGTTGTATAGGCATTTTTTGCGTTTCATCGATACCGGCGAGTTTGTTCTTGACCCGAATATCGCGCTTCAGGCGTGTGATTTCGCGGCGTTGCCGCAACACACTGGCAAGCATGGCGAGTACGCCAATAGCTGTGCCGGCTGCAAAAAATATCAGCAGCACGATCACAAGGGAAGACTGCCACTCATAGCCGAAAAAATAACGCAGCGTGACCGGCTGGTCATTTTTGACCGCGAACCCGAGCAGTACGATGAACAGCGCTGCGCGCAACAACCAATTGAGATAGCGCATGGCACACCCCGAAAAAAACCGTTACAACAAGACTCCTGCAGCACGTAGCGAGCGCAGGTCAGACAAGGAGAAAAGGGGCGAAAAACCGGAGTGTATGTTTTATACACGAGGATTTTGAGTCACTTTTCGACGCAGTATCACCAAGCGCAGCAGTGTTGCAGGTGTCTTGCAACGATAGCATAAAAAATGGCGGCAATACCTTGCGATATGCCGCCATTTGAACCACTTCAGCCCAGAATCAAGACTTCTGTTCGCTGACTCGCTCCCTGAGTTCCTTGCCCGCTTTGAAATGCGGCACATACTTGGCTGGCACTTTTACCTTGTCGCCGGTCTTGGGATTGCGCCCCTGACGCGGCGGACGGTAATTCAGGCCAAAGCTGCCGAAACCACGAATCTCGACACGTCCGCCTCGCGATAGCGCGGCGGACAGGGCGTCCAGAATCACTTTAACGGCTAGCTCGGCATCCTTGGCCAGCAGCTGCGTATGCAGCTCTGCCAGCTTCGCGATCAAATCAGAACGAGTCATGGCGGGGAATCTCCAACTTAGGCTTCGGTCTTGCTGCCGGTCATCTTGGCCTTCAGCAGCGCGCCCAGATTAGTGGTGCCCGCACTGGAGCTGCTTTCGGCGGTGAGCTTCTGCATCGCTGCGGTTTCCTCTGTCTTGTTCAGCGCCTTGATGGACAGGTTGATACCGCGATTCTTGCGATCCACATTGATGATCACAGCGGTGACGCTATCGCCCTCCTTGAGGTGATTGCGGATATCTTCGACGCGATCGGCGGACACTTCGGAGGCCTTCAGATACGCTTCGACATCGCCTTCCAGCGAAATAGTGGCGCCCTTGGCATCCAATGACTTCACGGTACCGGTGACCACTGCGCCCTTTTCGTGGCTGGAAGCGAAACCACCGAACGGATCGCCTTCCAGTTGTTTGATACCGAGGGAGATACGCTCGCGCTCAACGTCGATGGCCAGTACCACGGCCTCGACTTCATCGCCCTTCTTGTAGTTGCGTACCATTTCCTCGCCGGGCTGGGTCCAGGACAGGTCAGACAAATGCACCAGGCCGTCGATACCGCCATCCAAGCCGATGAATACGCCAAAATCGGTGATGGACTTGATCTGACCCTTAACCTTGTCGCCCTTCTTGTGGTTGATCGCGAAATCATCCCAGGGGTTGGATTGGCATTGCTTCATGCCCAGAGAGATACGGCGACGCGCTTCATCGATCTCCAGGATCATCACTTCGACTTCGTCTCCCAAAGCAACGACCTTGGAAGGATGGACGTTCTTGTTGGTCCAATCCATTTCGGAAACGTGCACCAAGCCTTCGATACCCTGCTCGATCTCCACGAACGCACCGTAGTCGGTCAGGTTGGTCACCTTGCCGAACAAACGGGTGCCCTGCGGATAGCGGCGCGCCAGGCCGTTCCACGGATCATCGCCCATCTGTTTGATACCCAGCGAGACGCGGTTCTTCTCTTGATCGAACTTCAGGATCTTGGCTTCGATCTCGTCGCCGACGGTCAATACTTCGGAAGGATGCTTCACGCGACGCCATGCCAGGTCGGTGATATGCAACAGACCATCGATGCCGCCCAGGTCAACGAACGCGCCGTAGTCGGTGATGTTCTTGACCACACCCTTGACGATCGCGCCTTCCTTGAGGTTTTCCATGACCGCTTCACGGTCGGCACCCACGCTCGCTTCCAGCACCGCGCGGCGGGAAACCACCACGTTGTTGCGCTTGCGATCGAGCTTGATGACCTTGAGTTCCATGGTCTTGTTTTCGTAAGGCGTGGTGTCCTTGACCGGACGGATGTCAACCAGCGAACCCGGCAGGAATGCGCGGATGCCGTTGACCATCGCGGTCAGGCCGCCCTTGACCTTGCCGCTGACGAAACCTTCCACGATCCTGCCTTCTTCCATGGCCAATTCCAGATCGTGCCATGCCGCCAGACGCTTGGCTTTTTCGCGCGACAGCTTGGTTTCACCATAGCCGTTTTCCAGCGCTTCGATCGCGACGGTGACGAAATCACCCGCCTTGACTTCCAATTCGCCTTTGGCGTCGAGGAACTCCTCGATCGCAATCAAACTTTCGGACTTCAGTCCGGCATTCACCACCACCATGTTGTGGTCGACACGCACGACTTGTGCGGTGATCAGCTCACCGGCGCGCATTTCCTTGCGCGTCAAACTTTCTTCAAACATTGCGGCAAAACTATCGGGGTCTTTTAAAGCTACTGCTGTTGAGTTCATCGGATATACCTAAAAGAATAAAATCTGCTTACGCAGAGGGTTGGTTAAAGTTCCCATCAGACGGAGAGTCAGCCGGGGCCTGTGTTTCAGAGCTACTTCGCCTGGTAGCGCGCCAATATTTCCTGGACCGCCTGCTCGATGTCCTGAACTGCTTCATCGATGCTTAGTGCCGTGGTATCCAGCAGCCTTGCACCATGCGCCTGTTGCAGAGGAGATACGCTGCGCTGAGTATCTCGCTCGTCACGCACACGTATATCCAGCAAAAGGGCGGCGATATTAGCATCCATTCCTTTTTCTTTCAACTGCTTATATCGACGGTCTGCGCGCGCCTCGGCGCTGGCGGTCAAAAATACCTTCAATACCGCGTCCGGAAACACCACCGAGCCCATGTCGCGCCCATCCGCCACCAGGCCCGGCCTGCGGCGGAAAGCGTGCTGCTTGGCGAGCAGCGCGGCGCGCACTGCAGGATAAGCCGCCACTTTGGAAGCCGCAGCCGCACACAGCTCACCGCGCAACTTATCGCCGGCCAATGCGCCGTCCAGCCATATCTTCTCGCCCTCGAAACGAATCTCCATGCGTGCGGCCAGTGCCGCCAGACCGGATTCATCGGTCAGCATGACCCCGTCACGCTGCGCCGCCAGCGCCAGCAGGCGATACAACGCGCCGCTGTCGAGATAGTGGAAACCGAGCCTGGCCGCGACCAGTTGTGCCACCGTGCCCTTGCCGGATGCCGACGGCCCATCGATCGCGATCACCGGCACGGCCTGCACCACATCATGCAACAGCGTGAAATAATTCGGGAAGGTCTTGGCGACACAGCGCGGATCGTTGATGCGTATCCCTTCCGCGCCAAACGCGGCGAGCGAAAAGCACATCGCCATGCGGTGATCGTCGTAGGTGTCGATGCCTTCAACAGGATTGTGGATCGAGGATCGAGGATTGAGCAAAACCCCCTCTAACTCCCCCTTATCAGGGGGAGAACTGGGCAGCGGCTCCTCCCCTGACAAGGGGAGGCTGGGAGGGGTTTGGTTTTTACTCAATCCTCGCTCCTCGCTCCTCAATCCTGTAATACAGATGTAATCCTCCCCCTCTTCAACCGCCGCCCCCACCTTGCGCAATTCGGTCGCCATCGCCGCGATGCGGTCGGTCTCCTTGACGCGCCAACTGGCGATATTGCTCAGCGTGGTCGTGCCCTCGGCGAACAGCGCGACGACCGCCAGCGTCATCGCCGCATCGGGAATATGGTTGCAGTCAAGGTCTATCGCCTTGAGCCGCCCGGATTCCGGCGCGCGCGCCTCCATCCAGTTCATGCCCATCTCTATCTGCGCGCCCATCAGCGCCAGCGCATCGGCAAAGCGCACATCGCCCTGGATGCTGGCGCTGCCCACGCCCTCGATGCGCACCGGGCCGCCGCCTATCGCTCCTGCCGCGAGAAAATACGAAGCCGACGACGCATCGCCTTCCACATAGATCACACCGGGCGACACATAACGGCTGTCCGCTGCCACCGTGAAGCTGCGCCAGCCATCGCGCTGAACAACCACACCGAAGCGCGCCATCATCGCCAGCGTGATCTCGATATAAGGCTTGGAGATCAACTCGCCGATCACTTCCACCGTGACCTCGCGATCCAGCAGCGGCAAGGCCATCAGCAATGCGGTGAGGAACTGGCTGGACACATCGCCGCGCACGCTGACCTTCTGTTGCGCCCCCTCTCCCGTCACGGGAGAGGGTTGGGGAGAGGGTGGATGTATCTGCAACGGCGGAAAACCTTCATTGTCCAGACATTCGATGTCCGCGCCGAGTTCGCGCAACGCATCCACCAGATCGCCTATCGGCCGCTCGTGCATACGCGGAGTACCGGACAGCTTGTAATCGCCACCGGACAACGCCAGCGCCGCCGTCAGCGGACGAAACGCCGTTCCGGCATTGCCCAGGAACAACTCCGCCTCCTTGACCGGAAAACAAGCGCTACGAGTTTCGCCAAGATCTCCGCCGCAGCCCTGAACACGAAACACATGCGACTCCGGTTGCTCCACACCGACACCCAGTGTGCGCAAGCCATCCAGCATGCGCTCGGTATCATCCGACAACAGCACATCGCGTATCTCGGTTGTGCCCTGCGCCAGTGCCGACAGCAACAGGATTCGATTGGAAATGCTTTTCGAGCCGGGCAGCGTGATCGTGCCGCGCGCACTCAACAGAGGAGGAAGGTCAATGAAATTTTCGGATGTCATTGCGGTTGGATTGCATGGCAGATTTGCATGGGCGGGATGATACCGGAAAGCCGGGAGCAGCATGTAGGTTGGGTTGAGCGTAGCGTAACCCAACATCATTTATAAAAGCTTGAGACAAAACCGCCGGGGTTGCCCGGCAGCAAGTTACCTTTCTTATCTTGCCAAGAAAGGTAACCCAAAGAAGTCGCCCCCGGTTTGCCGCCCCTGCGGGGTACCCTGCGTTGCTCGTCTGGTCAGGCGGCTGCACAACTCGCACTGCGTACTCAAACATAACCAGCGACTTGGCTGGCGTTGTTTGCCAGCTTAGTCGAATGGCTAGTTGTTTCATCAGTGCTCGCCGACGCCCCCTGACCAGCCTGCTCGGCGGCGCACAGGGGATGAAAGGCGAAAACCCAAAATCGTTAAGTCGGGTGGGCAACTCGTTGCCCACCAATTATCGA
>DATBWQ010000002.1:0-2187 GCA_036514695.1 Gallionella sp.
TACGCCCGCCGAAACAAAAAGTCGGGCGGAGCCCGACCTACGATGAATCTTGTAGACACTCTGCAGTTTGCCTCAGGCAGCCTGCGCGGCAGCCTCACTCGCACCTTGCTGATGATCCTGGCGATGTCCATCGGCGTGGCAGCGGTGGTGGTGCTGACCGGCTTGGGCGAGGGCGCGCGCCGCTATGTGGTTGACCAGTTTTCATCGTTGGGCACCAACCTGGTCATCGTGTTTCCCGGACGCACCGAGACTGCGGGCATCGGGCCGGGCATGTTGATCGGCCAGATACCGCGCGAACTCGGTCTGGACGATGCGCAAGCCTTGCTGCGCAGTCGCGCCATCGCGCGCATCGCGCCGCTGACGGTGGGTTCGACGCAGATTTCCCGGGGAGCGCTTAACCGCGAAGTGGTGGTGCTGGGTTCAACGGCCGACTTGATCGATATACGCCATATGTCGCTAAGCCAGGGGCAGTTCCTGCCCGCCGGTGATATCCATTCCAGCGAGTCGGTGTGCATACTGGGCGCCAAGATCAAGCGCGAGCTGTTCGGTCAGGAACCGGTGATCGGCACATGGGTGCGGCTGGGTGACCGGCGTTTCCGTGTGATCGGCGTGATGGCCAGGCAGGGCGAATCGATGGGTCTCAACACCGATGAGCTGGTCATTGTGCCGGTCGTCTCGGCACATATGCTGTTCAATACCTCCGGCTTGTTGCGTATTCTGGTCGAAGCGAAAAGCCGCGACACCGTCGAGCTGGCGAAACGCGATGCAGAAGAGATCATGTTTGAGCGGCATAACGGCGAACGCGATGTGACGGTCATCACCCAGGACGCGGTGCTGGCCACCTTCGACCGCATCCTGCGCGCGCTGACGCTGGCAGTCGGCGGCATCGCCGCGATCAGCCTGTCGGTGGCGGGCATCCTGATCATGAACGTGATGCTGATCTCCGTGTCGCAACGCGTCAAGGAGATCGGTTTGCTCAAGGCGCTGGGCGCTCCCGCAATACAAATCAGGAACTTGTTCTTCGCCGAGGCGATCCTGTTGTCCGGCATCGGCAGTCTGGCCGGTTTGATACTGGGCCAGGCAGGTGTCATGGTGATTGCAAAAATCTATCCGTCCCTGCCGGTATCCGCACCCTGGTGGGCGGTGCTGGCGGCGTTAGGCACATCGCTGGGCACCGGGATACTGTTCAGCGTGTGGCCGGCAAGACGTGCGGCGCGGCTCGATCCGGTGATGGCGCTGGCGAGATCATAGGCTCGTGCTCAAAATGCTGCTCCCCGACCTGATCCGCCTGACCACCTCCAGCATCCTGGCCTACCGGATGCGCAGCTTTCTGACCGGTCTGGGCATCGCCATCGGCATCACGGCGGTGATCCTGCTGACTTCCATCGGCGAAGGTCTGCATCAATTCGTGC
The DNA here is from genome assembly GCA_036514695.1 of Gallionella sp. GTDB lineage: Bacteria > Pseudomonadota > Gammaproteobacteria > Burkholderiales > Gallionellaceae > Gallionella. The sequence goes on from DATBWQ010000002.1 coordinate 1,413, forward strand.
TGTCTGAATTCAGCCAGTTCGGCACCAACCTTATCAACATCCAGCCCGGCAAGACCCAGACGCATGGCGGGAACGTGGGCATGTTCGGCTCGGTCAGGCCGCTTTCCATCGAGGACGCACAAGCCTTGCGCCGCCTGCCGAATGTCGAATACGTCACCCCCGGCGTGCAGGGCAATGCCGAGGTGCGCGCCAATGGCAAGACGCGCCGCACCATGGTCTCCGGAGTGGGTCATGAAATGACCGACATCTTCAGCATGAAGGTGCAGACCGGCAGTTTTTTGCCCGATGATGATCCCAGCCAGGCGCGCGCCCATGTCGTGCTCGGCGCAAAGGTGCGCCAGGAATTGTTTGCCGGGCAGAATCCGCTGGGCAGCTATTTGCGTATCGGCGGGCAACGCTACCGGGTGATAGGCGTGATGGAAGCGAAAGGTCAAGTGCTGGGATTCGATCTGGATGATGCGGTTTACATCCCTGCTGCGCGGGCGATGGAACTGTTCAACCGCGTTGGGCTGATCGAAATCCACTTGAGCTACAAAGCCAGCACCGACTCGAAACGCATGGTGAGTGCCATCACTGCACTGCTCAAGGAGCGGCACGGGCGCGAAGACTTCACGATCATTCCGCAGGAAAAAGCCCTCGAGGTGCTGGGCGAGGTGCTGGATGTGATCACCTTCGCGGTGGGCGCGCTGGGCGGGATATCCCTGCTGGTGGGCGGGGTCGGCATCCTGACCATTATGACCATGGCGGTCACTGAGCGCACTTCCGAGATCGGCTT
>DATBWQ010000003.1:0-10079 GCA_036514695.1 Gallionella sp.
ATCCTCAGCGGCACGGACGCAGACAACTACAAGCTGACTGCACCGGTCGGCGTGACGGGCAGCATCAGCAAACTGGCCCTGTCATTGACGGGTACCCCGATCGCGGCGAGCCGTGTCTATGACGGCACACTCACCACCTCAATCAGCGGCGTCACCCTGAGCGGGATTTTGACGGGAGACGCCCTGAGCATGGGCGGGCTGTTTGCGAACAAGAACGCGGGCGTCGCCAAGGCGGTATCCCTGACACTGACGGGCACGGATAGCGGCAACTACAGCGTCGCACCGGTGGCGGGTATAACCGCCGGCATCACCCCCCGTTCACTGGATGTTTTTGGCACCCCGATCGCGGCGAGCCGCGTCTATGACGGCAAAGTCGCCACCGCAGTCAGCGGCGCCACGCTGGGCGGGGTGCTGGCTGGAGACAGCGTCGTCCTGAGCGGGAATTTTGCGGACAAGAACGTGGGCACAGGTAAAGCCGTGTCACTGGCACTGACAGGCGCGGCCGGAGGGAATTACAGCATCGCTCCGGTTGGGGGCCTGACCGCCGATGTCACCCCGCGCGCCCTGACCATCACCGCAGTCGGCGTGAACAGGGTGTATAACGCCGGCACGGTTGCGACCGTCAATCTGGCCAACAACCGCGTCTATGGCGACATCCTCACCACCGGCTACAGTGCTGCCTTCCTCGACAAGAACGCCGGCACCGGCAAGACCGTCAACGTCAGCGGCATCACGCTGGGAGGCACGGATGCCCGTAACTATACCTACAACACCACCGCGACGGCCACCGCCAGCATCACCAAACTGAACATCGCGCTCAACGGTGTCACCGCGGCGAACAAGGTGTATGACGGCACCACTGTTGCCACGATAGGCGGCACGGCTTATGTCAACAAACTGGGCGCCGACTCGGTCATCGTCGAAGGCCTCGGCAGCGGTGCCTTCATTGACCAGAACGTCGGCAACTATAAAGCCGTGACCGTCAACATCGGCGGTTACACCCTCAGCGGCGCGGACGCGGGCAACTACAACCTGACTGCGCCGTATGGTGTGAAAGCCAACATCACCCCCCGTACATTGACCATCACCGCTGATAGTATGAGCATGCTGTATGGCAGCGCGATACCAGGCCTTACTTACACAGTGGGCGGGTTGGGGCTGGTTGAAGGAGATTCATATGCCAGCGTATTTACCGGCGGGTTGACCACACTGGCAAGCTCGACATCGACCGCAGGCACTTATTCGATCACCCAGGGAACACTGGGAACAAATTCGAATTACGTGATCAGCACATACATTAATGGTGTGCTGACGATACAATGAAGGATGTCTGTTCGTTGATATGCAAGTATGCAGCGTAACCTCGGGAGCGGAAGCAGGGTAAATTTGTTCTTGTAGATTTGTTCTAAAAATCAATGATGACTGATTTTTTATGAACCTTGTGCAATCAAAAAGTAGTAGGGTGGATAAGCGCAGCGCATCCACCTTTTTGAGCTGGCATGGTGGATGCGCTGCGCTTATTCACCCTACATTTTTCACCGAGAACAAATTTACCCCGGGAGCGGATGCACATGACGATATTGGCGCATTCGTTGATGGTATGCTGACGGTTCGATGAGGAATGTCCATACCCAAATAAAACCTGGTGCGCTGACTGTCCTGTTGTTCGCCCAGCTTGGTTTTGCCGCACATGCAGCTCCTCCCGATGCAGGTCAGACGATGCGCGAGCTGCAACAGCAGCCTGAATTGACTGCTCCAAAAGAGGCCACCCCGTTGCGTATCGAGGGGGAGCCTGCACCCAAAGTCCAGGAAATTGAAGATGTGCGCATGGTGGTGAAGGCCATCCGTGTTTCCGGCAGCAGTGTGTTCACGGCGGGCGAACTGGAAGCCTTGTTGGCCGATCTGACCGGCGGCGAACACTCTCTTGCCGAACTTGTGGATGGGGCCGCGCGTATCACCGCCTACTATCGAGAGCGCGGCTATGTCGTGGTGCGCGCCTATCTCCCGCCACAGGAGATCAGGGACGGTGCGGTGTTGATCAACGTGCTGGAGGGGCGTCTGGGCGAGCAGCGCATTCACAATCAATCGCGACTATCCGATCAGCGCGCCAGCGGCTACCTGAGCGACATCAAGAGCGGCGATGTCTTGCAGGCAGCACCTGTGGATCGCGCGATATTGCTGTTGAACGATACACCGGGTGTGGGTATGGTGCGTGCCACGCTGCAACCCGGCGCCAGCGTCGGCACGGCTGACATGCTGGTCGAACTTGATCCGTCCGTCCCCTATGCCGCCAATATCGAGCTGGATAACGGCGGAAACTACTATACCGGCGAATATCGTATCGGGGCCGAACTGCTGCTCAACAGCCCGCTCGGAATCGGTGATCTGCTCACCTTGAACGCTTTGACCAGCGACCAGGATCTGACCTACGCACGCATCTCGTACTCGATACCGATCGGTGGCAGCGGATTGAAACTGGGCGTGGCCTATTCCGATACCAGCTATCGCGTGGGCAAAGAGTTTGCAGATGCTCTCGCGCATGGCACAGCCAGCAGCAGCAGCCTGTTCGCGACCTACCCGTTCATACGCAGCCAGGCAAGTAATCTGTCTGGCATTCTCAGTTGGGAAGACAAGCAGCTCAAAGATCAGAAAGATGCGGTATTCATCACCAGCGACAAACAAGTTCAACTGCTCAGCCTGGGATTGAATGGCAATCATCAGGACGCGCTGTGTGGTGCCGGCATCACTTCGTTCGACCTGATGCTGGTGTCAGGCCGCCTGAGCATGGATGCCGGCGCATCGGATCCATTCTCGTTGTTTCAATACGAGTTTACCCAAAGCGATGGGGCATACACCCGGCTGGCCTATAACTTCAACCGTGTGCAACGACTGACTGACACCGATTCGATATCGGGCAGATTATCAGGGCAGCGAGCCAGCAGGAATCTCAATTCCTCCGAGCAATTCTCATTGGGCGGGTCGAACGGCGTGCGCGCCTACCCACAGGGTGAAGCCGGTGGCGACCATGGCTGGTTGTTGAATCTGGAGTTGCGCCACAGCTTTGCGCCTGCACTGCAAGGCGCGATTTTTTACGACGTAGGTTCGGTGGAGATCAACCGCTACCCCTACCTTGCCGGAGACAATACCCGTACCATCTCCGGCGCCGGGATCGGCGCGAATGCGGATCTTGCCGGCGTGCTGGTCAAGACGTATCTGGCCTGGCGCACCGATGGCGGAACGCCTGTTTCCGAGCCCGGCTCACTCGATCGCAATCCCAGGTTGTGGTTGCAGTTGACCAAGCGGTTCTGATAAGGTGTTCCCCAGACTTCCTACTTGACACGAACAGGAGCAACGATGACTGCATTCGCTTTTTACCGCAAAGTGGTGGTGCTGAATTCCGATGTGCACCGCAATCTGAGATTCGATACCGCCAAGGTCGACTTTTCCTTTGCGCGTGACACCACTGCGGTGCTTCTGGCCGGCGTGGAGTTTGCCGAAGCGGGGCGCGAATATCCCATCGTTTTCATTCGCGGCCAGGACAAGCAGATGCGCCCGGTCGCATTGCTCGGTGTGCGCAAGGCGGAGAATCTGTTCGTGGACGAGCAAGGCACGTGGGACGCGCGCTATATCCCGGCTTTCGTGCGCCGTTACCCGTTCGTGATGGCGGACGGCGGCGCGCAAGGACAACTGGTGGTGTGCATAGATGAAGGATGTGCGGCGCTGAACTCCGAGCATGGCGAAATGTTGATCAATGCGGCAGGAGAGCTGGAACCGCGCATGAACGAGGTGATGCAGTTCCTGCAGAACTTCCAGCAGGAATTCCTGCGCACCGAATTGATCACCAGGCAACTCGATGAACTCGGCCTGTTCGTGCAGCAGGGCGCGCGCTTCGATACCGCTACCGGCGAGACCTTCCAGTTGAACGATTTCTACCTGATCGACGAAGCGAAATTCGGCCAGATCGCCGATGACAAATTGCCCGGCTTGTTCCGCAGCGGCGCATTGGGCCTGGCCTATTTGCACCTGGCCTCGCTCGGCAATCTGCGCAAGTTGCTGGATCGCGTGTCAGCGCGTTCTGCGGCGGAAAAATCGGCAGTGAAGGATATGCATACCCCGCTGCACTAGCTTGCGAAAAGCATGGCGTGATCAGGGTAAATTTGTTCTCGGCGAAAAGGGTGGATAAGCGCAGCGCATCCACCTTTTTGAGCTGGCATGGTGGATGCGCTGCGCTTATCCACCCTACTACTGGATCGCGTGTCAGCGCGTTCTGCGGCGGAGAAATCGGCAGTGAAGGATATGCATACCCCGCTGCACTAGCAAGGCGCGGCCATTCCGATTGACAATTGAGCTGATTTTTGCCAAGCTATGCCCATGTTCCACTTGAATAGAAAATTTGTTGCAGTCCTTTTGGCCATTTGGCTGCCGCTGTTCAGCGGCAGCGCACTGGCTGCTTCGGTTGCCTTGCAGATGACGAGCGGTGACTGCCATCCGGCAGTTGCGCAGCCGAACGAACACCCCTCCAGCCACCTTTCAACTGTCAGTCATCACGGCCAGTTTGCTGCGAGTCAGGATCTGGCAGCCGGACAATACGATCAGCAAAACTCCTCCTGCAAGGATTGCGGCGTCTGTCATTTCGCCTGCAGCGGGTATCTGGCTACCGTCGCCATCAAGGTGACGGAAACCCGGCTATTTGCCCGGACCTACGTTACATCTTCGACACAGTTTCAATCCTACACCTCGGCTCCGCTGGATCCGCCTCCATTCTCCCGCGTTTAACGCGGGACGAGTGTCTTTGTAATTCCCATCCGGCCGGCTTTGCCGGCATAGAACTCCCGTCCCGAATCGTTTGGTAGCCGCTTGCGTCTACCTGACTGCAATTCATCGAGGGTTCGGATCATGAAGTTTTCTCTGAAATATTTATCAGATCATCGCGCAATTAAATTTGCTGCGGTTGTGCTGCTTACCGCGTGGCTACTACCTGCCGTTGCAGATGAGCAATATGGATTAGGCGCCAATCTCACGGGACTGCTCGACTACGCGCGCGAACATAATCCCGAGTACGCGGCAATGCGTTATGAAGCGGATGCCGCCGTTCAGCGCGCACAACCCGCCGGTGCCCTGCCGGATCCGGTATTCCGCACCGAATTGATGGATATCACCAACCAGGGTATGGACAAGAGTGCCAGCCTGCTGCCGTCGCGCGTGGGCAGCACGCGCTATACGCTGATGCAGAGCGTGCCATGGTTTGGCAAGCGTGATTTGAAACGGGAGGCCGCCGAGGCTGGAGCAGACCAAGCGCAACGGCTGTCTGCGGTGACATGGGCGGAGCTGTCGGCGCAAATCAAGTCGGTTTATGCTCAGTATTACTATGTTGCGGGCAGCCAAAAAATTACCCGTGATTTGCTCGATCTGGTGGTGCAGATGGAGAAAGTTGCGCAGGTTCGTTATGCCAACGGACTTGCCGCGCAGCAAGACGCTATACGTGCGCAAGTTGAACAAACGGCCATGAAAACCGAACTGGTCGTGCTGGACAATACCAGACGGCAAGTTGAGGCGCGGCTGAATGCCTTGTTATCGCGTCCGATGACCGAGCCGTTTGCCGTTCCGCAACACTTGCGCAGCATACCCGCGAGTGCCAGTTTGAAAAACTATACGGCACTGGAAAATCGCATCCGTGAACATAACCCGGATTTGTTTGCGGATGAGGCGGGAATCCGTGCGAGCGAAAAAAATCGCGATCTCATGTACAAAAACCGTTATCCGGATTTTGCGCTGGGTATTTCTCCGACCCAGATGGGCAATGAGGTGCGCGAATGGGGCGTGATGGTCGAACTCAATATTCCGTTGCAGCAAGAGACACGGCGTTCGCAGGAGCGTGAATCTGAGGCGATGCTGGCGGCAGCCAAGGCACGCAAGGAAGCCACCGCCAACCGCATCTTGTCCGCGCTAACCGAAAACCTGTCCAGCATCGACGCGGCGCAGCGCACCGAGTTGCTGAGTTCTGGCGGCCTATTGCCGCAAGCGAAGGTCACCTTTGAATCCGCGCTGATCGGCTATCAAACCGGCAAGGTGGATTTTGCGACATTGCTGGATGCGGCACGACAAATCCTGAATGCCAGGCTGGAAGCGCTAAAAGCCCAGACAGACGCGCAGATGCATTTGGCTGAAATCGAACGACTGTTGGGAGAAGAGCTATGAGGCAAGCAAACGTGATGGTGGCTGGGGCGCTGGTCGTGGCGGCGGTAACTGCAGCAGGCGGATATTGGTGGGGGAGTCAGAGGGCAGATGGCATCTCCTCCCCTGACAAGGGGAGGCCGGGAGGGGTTGAATCCGCCCGCAAAATTCTTTATTACCGTAATCCGATGGGCTTGCCCGATACCTCACCTGTGCCCAAGAAAGATGCCATGGGGATGGATTACGTTCCGGTGTACGAAGGAGGGGCGGAACCGGGCAGCGGCAATCAAACCACTTCGACAGGCTCAGGACAGGCCACTTCGTCCTTCGATACCTCAGGAGGCTCGGGACAGGTAAACATCAGCGTCGAAAAGGTGCAGAAGCTGGGGGTGAAAACCGAGCAGGCAGCGATGCGCGTGCTGGATAAAACGGTACGCGCCTTGGGCAGGGTGGAAGTCAATGAGCGGCAAATCCACAACATCGCTCCCAAGTTTGAGGGCTGGATAGAAAAGCTGCATGTGAAGACTACCGGGGAACCGGTAAAAAAAGGGCAGGCACTGTTCGATGTGTATAGCCCGGAACTGGTATCGGCGCAGCGTGAGTACGCGATTGCCATGCAAGGTGTCGCGGCATTGAAAGATGCGGACAGCGATACCAGACAGAGTATGCAACAGCTCGCCGAGGCCAGCCTGCTGCGTCTGAAGAACTGGGATATTTCCGAGCAACAGGTGAAAGACCTGGCCAAATCCGGGACGATCAAGCGCAGCCTGACCTTTCATGCCTTTCATACACCGGTGAATGGCATCGTGCTGGAGAAGAAAGCCTTGGAGGGGATGCGCTTCATGCCTGGTGAAATGTTGTATCAGATTGCCGATCTTTCCTCGGTGTGGGTAGTGGCCGATGTATTCGAGCAGGACATCGGGCTGGTGCAAGTCGGCAGCAAGGCACAAGTCAAACTGGATGCTTACCAGGATAAACCATTTGAGGGTGTGGTAAGCCTTGTTTATCCAACCCTGAACGCCGCCACGCGCACCGTGCAGGTGCGGCTGGAGGTCGCCAATCCAAAAGGTTTGCTCAAGCCCGCCATGTTTGCCAAGGTGGAAATGCCGGTGATCAGTAAAGGTAAAGTGCTGACCGTGCCGGCTTCTGCCGTGATTGACAGCGGCACGCGCCAAATCGTGCTAGTGCAACTGGCGGAAGGGCGCTTCGAGCCGCGTGTAGTCAGGTTGGGCAACCGCAGTGACAATTATGTGGAAGTGTTGAATGGGGTTGCGGAAGGAGAACAGGTGGTAGTGGCGGCCAACTTCCTGATCGATGCAGAAAGCAACCTTAAGGCTGCACTCGGCGGATTAGGGCACGCTCACGGTGGTGGGGCGCCCGATGCGAAAGGCGCCGCCCAGCCAGCGACAGAGCCGTCGAAGCCAGCCGTGGTGGGGCATCAGGCCGAGGGCACGCTGGATGCGGTGGATAGCAAAGCAGGAAGTGTGACCATTACGCACGGCACGATTAAAACTTTGGGCTGGCCGGGTATGACGATGGACTTCGCTCTCGCCAATTCCGCGTTGGTGGCAAACATTCAAGCCGGCACCGCGATTACCTTTGAACTCGTCGAGCGCAAACCGGGGGAATGGGTGATCACCAAGCTGCAAGCTAAACCGGCTGTACCTTCCGGCAACCAGCACGAGGGGCACTGACATGTTAAACGCCATCATCGACTGGTCGGCGCGCAATCGTTTTCTGGTGATCCTTGCGACGTTGTTCATCACGCTGGCGGGCATTTATGCAGTCATCAAAACCCCGCTGGACGCCTTGCCGGATCTGTCGGACGTGCAGGTGATCGTCTTTACCGAGTATCCCGGTCAGGCCCCGCAAGTGGTGGAAGATCAGGTCACCTACCCGTTAACCACTTCGATGATTTCGGTGCCGAAATCCAAGGTGGTGCGCGGCTTCTCGGTCTTCGGAGCGTCCTTCGTGTATGTCATTTTCGAGGACGGCACCGACCTCTATTGGGCGCGTTCGCGGGTGCTGGAGTACCTTAACTTTGCTTCCGGCAAATTGCCCAAGGGCGTTACACCGCAAATCGGCCCGGATGCGACCGGTGTCGGCTGGGTTTATCAGTATGCGGTGATCGGCGTGAACAAGACGCTCGCCGAATTGCGCACCATCCAGGATTGGTATCTGCGTTATCAACTCACCAAGGCTCACGGTGTATCGGAAGTCGCTTCCGTCGGCGGTTTCGTGCAGCAGTACCAAGTGATTGTCGATCCGGTGAAGCTGCGCGCTTATGGCATCCCCCTGATGAAGGTCACGCAGGTGATCCGCGATTCCAACCGCGATGTCGGCGGGCGCGTGGTGGAAATGGCCGAGACCGAATACATGGTGCGCGGCAAAGGCTACCTGCGCGGCAAGGGCGACCTCGAGAATCTGGTGGTTAAATCGGAGATGGGCACGCCGGTGCTGATACGCGACATCGCGCGTGTCGAACTCGGCCCGGACGAGCGGCGCGGCCTCACCGAGTTGAACGGTGAAGGTGAAGTGGTGTCCGGCATCGTCATGGCGCGCTATGGCGAGAATGCGCTGGAGGTGATCCGCAACATCAAGGCCAAGATCGCCGAGGTCGCTCCCGGCTTGCCGGAAGGCGTGACTATTCAGGCGGTTTATGATCGCTCCGACCTGATCAACCGCGCCATTGCAAACCTGAAAGGCACGCTGCTTGAGGAAAGCGCCATCGTCGCACTGGTGTGCATCGTGTTCCTGATGCATGTGCGCAGCGCGCTGGTGGCGATCGTGATGTTGCCCATCGGCGTGCTGATCGCCTTCATCGCGATGCGCGCGCTGGGCATGAATTCCAACATCATGAGCCTGGGCGGGATTGCGATCGCGATCGGCGCAATGGTGGATGCGGCCATCGTGATGATCGAGAACGCGCACAAACATCTGGAACGGCTGGAAAGCAACCCCTCCTTGGCATCAAACCTTAACCCCTCCCAGCCTCCCCTTGTCAGGGGAGGAGCGGCGGCACCCTCCCTTGACAAGGGGAGGGCTGGGGTGGGGTTAGGAGGCCGGGAGGGGTTGGGGTTTGATGATCGTGCTCGCGCCATTCTCGCCGCCTGCAAGGAAGTCGGCCCGGCGCTGTTCTTCTCACTGCTCATCATCACCGTCTCGTTCCTGCCGGTGTTCACGCTGGAGGCGCAGGAAGGACGGCTGTTCTCTCCGCTCGCCTTTACCAAGACATTCTCCATGGCCGGTGCGGCGTTGCTGTCCATTACGCTGGTGCCGGTGCTGATGATGTTATTCATACGTGGCAGGATCATGCCGGAACACAGGAATCCGCTGAACCGCTTTTTGATCTGGGCTTATCGCCCAATCATCGCGGCGGTAATGCAGCGGAAGAAAACCACCATCGCGGCAGCTCTGGTGCTGCTGGCGCTGACCCTTTATCCGGCGACACGATTGGGCAGCGAATTCATGCCGACGCTGAACGAGGGCACGCTGTTCTACATGCCGGCCTCGCTGCCGGCGATGTCGGTGACCAAGGCGGCAGAAGTGCTGCAGATCCAGAACCGGATCATCAAGGGTTTCCCCGAAGTGACCTCCGTGTACGGCAAGGCGGGCCGAGCCCAGAGCGCGACCGATCCCGCGCCGCTGGAGATGTTCGAAACGGTGATCAACCTGAAGCCGGAATCGGCGTGGCGCGCCGGCATGACGATTGACAAACTGATCGCCGAGCTGGACCGGGCGCTGCAGTTTCCCGGCATCTCCAACGCCTGGAATCGCGAGCCGCCCTCGGGGAGCCGCTCGAGGTGCTTGTGCGCGTTCTCGATCATCACGATCGCCGCGTCCACCATGGCGCCGATGGCGATCGCGATGCCGCCCAGGCTCATGATGTTCGAGTTCATGCCCAG
>DATBWQ010000004.1:0-16694 GCA_036514695.1 Gallionella sp.
GCTTTACATAATTCATGACTGTTAAGTGATTTACCGTAGGGCGGGCTTTGCCCGCCGCGTCGGGCCGCTTCGACAGGCTCAGGACAGGCGTAGCCCGACCTACGAGATGCGGAGACTCTGTCTTCAAATATGTAATCCTCATCAGACATGAACAGACCGGTACTTTCTGACCCTGGCGCTGAACCATACGATCACGTCGTCCACATAGGTGAACACCACCGGGATCACCAGCAGACTCAGGAAGGTCGAGGTGATCAATCCGCCGATCACGACGATCGCCATCGGCGAGCGGAAACTGCCGTCGCCCGTCCCCAGATCAAGCGCCACCGGCAGCATGCCCGCGCCCATCGCCATCGTCGTCATCACGATCGGCCGCACCCGCTTCCTGCACGCATCGAGCAGCGCTTCGGCGCGGCCCATGCCGCGCTCGCGGCGCGAGACGATCGCGTATTCAACCAGCAGGATGGAGTTCTTGGTCGCGATCCCCATCAGCATGATCAGGCCGATCATCGAGGGCATCGAGATCGCGGTGCGTGTCAGGAACAGCGCCAGGAACGCGCCCGGGATGGACAGCACCAGCGCGCACAGGATCGTGGCCGGCTGCATGAAGTCCCTGAACAGCAACACCAGCACGATGTAGATGCACAGCACGCCGGTGAACATCGCCAGACCGAAGCTCGCGAATAGTTCTTTCATCGCCTCGGCATCCCCGATCGGCGCCATCGCCAGGCCGGACGGCAGATCCTTGATCGACGGCAATGCAGACACGGCTGCCTGCACCTTGCCCAGAGGCTGGCCGGCCAGCTCGATCTCGAAGGTGATATTGCGCTGCCTGTCATAGCGGTCGATCTGCGCCGGACCGCTTTCCAGGCTCAAGGTAGCCACACTGCCGAGCATCACCGGCCCGCGCGAGCCCGGCACCACCAGACGCGAAAGCAGCTCCAGATCCTGCCGCGCCTCGTCGCGCAGCTTCACGATGATAGGCAGTTGCCGGTCCGGCAGATTGAGCTTGGCCAGATCCTTGTCGTAATCCCCGGCGGTCGCCACGCGCAAGGTGTCGGCGATCGCGCCGGAAGTCACGCCCAGATCGGCTGCGCGCGCAAAATCGGGACGCACCACCACTTCCGGACGCAACACGCTGGAATTGGACACCACGTTGCCCACGCCCGGGATCGTGCGCAGCTCCTGCCCCACCTTCAGCGCATGTTGGTTCAGCAGCTCGCTGTTCTCGCCGGTCAGCACGAGCTGGTATTTGTCCGATGACGACCCCAGCCCGACCTTGACGCGCACGCCGGGCAACAGCGTCATCGCCTCACGCAACTGATCCTCGATCTCCTGCTTGCGCAACTCCCGTTCTTCGCGCGGCTGCAGTTCTATCGAAAGCGTGGCCTTGCGCGTCTCAGCCACACCGGCAGGTTCAAAAGCATTGCCGCCCGAAGTCCCACCGCCGATCGCGGTGTAGACCAATGTCACATTCGGGTTCTGCATGATGATGCCGCGCGCCTGCTCGGCCAGCGCATAGGTCTGCTCGAACTTGCTGCCCGGCGGCAGCGTGATCGTCACCTGGGTCTGCGACTGGTTGTCCTTGGGCTGGAAAGCCGTCGGCAGCGTCCCGGCCAACCCGAATGAGCCGATGAAGAACACCGCCGCTGTGGCCAGCGTGGTCTTGCGATGTGCCAGACACCACTGCGCCCATTTGAGATAGAGTGCTATCCAGCGGGGCGTCGGATGCGCGACGCGCGGCCGCAGGAAATAGGCGGACATCATCGGCGTCAGCATCCGCGCCACCGCCAGCGAGAACAGCACGGCCACGGCCGCCGTCCAGCCGAACTGCACGAAGAACCGGCCCGGCACGCCGCTCATGAAGGCCGTCGGCAGGAACACCGCCACCAGCGTGAACGTCGTTGCGATCACCGCCATGCCGATCTCGTCGGCGGCCTCCATCGCAGCCTGGTAAGGCGTCTTGCCCATCTCAAGATGGCGCATGATGTTTTCGATCTCGACGATCGCATCGTCCACCAGCACCCCGACGACCAGCGACATCGCCAGCAGCGTCACGACATTGATCGAGAACCCGAGCAGGTGCATGACCGCAAACGTAGGGATGACGGCCAGCGGCAACGCCGTCGCCGCAACGATAGTGGCGCGCGTATTGCGCAGGAAAAATATCACCACGATCACCGCCAGCAAGGCTCCCTCGAAGATCATCTCCATCGAGCCCTGGTAAGTCTCATACACCATGTCCACCATGTTGAACACACGTTCCACGGTGATCTCCGGGTGTATTCCCCTGATGCTCTCAAGCGCCTTGCTCACACCATTGCCCACCTCGACATCGCCGGCTCCCAGCGAGCGGATAATCTCGAACCCGACCACCTGTCTGCCATTGTGCAGCGCCGCCGAGCGCCTCTCGGCTATCGTGTCGCTGACATACGCCACCTGGTCGAGCCGCACGTGCCGGCCATCATGCAGGCTGATCTCCATTTGCGCCAGTTGTTCGGCGGTTTGCACCGTCGCCACGGTGCGCACGGCCTGTTCCATGCCGCCGAGATCGGTGCGTCCGCCCGGAGCTTCCTGCTGGATCTCGCGCAACTGGCTGGAGATTTCTGCGACGCCGAGATTCAGCGCCAGCAGCTTGGCCGGGTCGAGCTCCACGCGGATCTGCCGCGTCACGCCGCCGACGCGATTGACCGCACCGACGCCTTTCACGCCGAGCAGCAGCCTGGTCATGTAGTTGTCCACGAACCAGGACAGCTCTTCCTCGCTCATGTCCGGTGCGGCGATCGTGTAGGTCAGGATAGGCTTGCCGCTCAATTCCACCTTGTTGACGACGGGATCGAGCATCTCGCGCGGCAACTCGCTGCGGATACGCGCGACGGCGGAACGCACATCCTCCAGCGCCAATCGCGAATCGCGCTCCAAACGGAATTCGGCGGAGATGATGGCGGTCCCGTCCTTGACCTGGGTGTACAGGTGCTTCAACCCCTGCGCGCTGGCGAGCGCATTCTCGATCTTGCGCGCCACCTCGGCTTCCATCTGATCCGGCGAAGCGCCCGGCAACGTGGCCGTCACCGTGATCATCGGCAAGTCGATATCCGGGAACATCTGGATCTTCATCGCCTTGAAAGCCATCACGCCGAAGAACGTGAGCATCACGAAGGCGAGCACCGCGGGAATCGGGTTGCGTATGGACCATGATGAGACATTGATGCCCATAATTACCCTTTTACAACCTGAACCACATCACCTTCGGTCAGGAACGACCCGCCACTTTCGACGACCGGTTCATCCGCTTTCAGTCCCTGCTTGATCTGGATGCGATCGCCATTGCGCTGCCCTACCGTCACCGCCCGCTCATGCACATGGTTGTCCGGCCCCACCACCAGCACGTAAGTCATGTTGCCGCGCTGCATGACGGCAGACTGCGGCATGGATTTCAATGTCTTCTTGCCGCCGCTGACATCGAACGTGCCGCGCGCAAAGGCTCCCGCGACGATCCCGGCACTGTCCGGCAGTGTGACCAGCGCATAGCCATAGCGCGTCTGGAGATTAACCGATGGCGAGATCGCCCGCACCGCGCCCCTGATGATGCGGCCTTCACCGGCCGCGATCTCCGCGCTCATGCCCTTGCGTATCAGCATCAGCTCTTCTGCCGTGAGATCGGCGCGCCATTCGAGACGCCCCTTGCGGATCAGCCGGAAAAGCTCCACGCCGGGTTGAGATATCGAGCCCACATTGGCATTCGCCAACGAGATGATGCCGGAATCGGGGGCGACGATCTGCCCCTGTGCAGAATATGGAGAATCGGATTCGTTGCCGGCGCGCGCCAGATTGCCCAACGTCACCAACACGTCTCCCTGCTGCACATGATCGCCGATGCTGACCTTCACCTCGGCGATGCGCAAACCCTGCACTTGCGCGCTGATGACGGCTTCCTGCCACGGAATGATGCTGCCGTTCGCCGCCAGCGTGCGCGCCCACTTGTCCTCACGCAGTGTCGTGGTGCGCACCGTCAGCGCAGGCCGGCTGACAGCAGGCGCAGATTGTTCGGCTTCACTGCTGCCAGCCAGCCAGACTGCTCCGCCCGCCAGCACCAGTCCTGACAAGGCTATTTTGAAAAACAGACGGTTGTGTTTACTGTTCATGGTTCCTCACGCTTTAACAATCCCTCAGATGTTTCATGCGCTGCGCGCGCGATGCTTGCCACTTCCAGCTATACCTCAAAGGAACCTCAGGTCAGTGCCATTCAAGTCCTTGCCTACCCCTGTTAATCCCAAATTATCCATTAGGAGGAAAGTGCCCTAAACCCCCTCTATGCCCCCTCGCAAGCTCTCCCCCTTGTCAGGGGGAGAACTGAACCATCTCCTCCCCTGATAAGGGGAGGTTGGGAGGGGTTTGAGGTTAATGGATAATCCGGGTTAATCTCTATTTCATGTTAACCTTTTCGCGCAAAAAACTACTGGTACAACCGGTTGCCATGAAAAGATCACTATTCGTCATTCTCGCCTTTGCACTGCTCAGCAGCGGCTGTAGCACTGTCAGCCTGGTCTACCGCAACGCAGATTGGTATCTGCAACACAAAATCAACGGCTACACTTCATTCAATGCCCGGCAGAAAGAAACGATCCGCCAGGAAGTCTTCGATTATATGCACTGGCATCGAAAAAATGCGCTGCCAGAATACATCATCTTTCTGCAAAACCTGAATGGGGTCGCTCAATCTGACGGTCCATTGAAGGTAGAAGAAGTCAACCTGTTGAGAGCCCATCTGTTGAATTTGTACAAAAAATCACTGGTGCCGGCGATCCGGCCCACCGCACAATTGTTGAGTGAGATGGATGGCCGGCAAATACAGAAACTGGGCAAGACTCTTGCCGTGGAGACACAGAAGCAGAAAAAAGAGAAACTCGATATTAGCCACGATGAATACCTTGACAAGCGCGCGGACAAAACCATAAATTTTGTGGAATGGCTGGCAGGAAATCTGAGTGGCAAACAGGAACAGAAGATCCGGGAAATGAGCCGTCACCTGCCCGTTGCCAGCCACAGCCAGCTCCAGCACCGGGAAGCCAATCAAGGCAGGTTGATCGCGCTATTGAACGGCCATGCAAGCGCGGATAATATCGCCGCTTTCCTGACGTCCTGGGCCCTCACCCCCGAGGCGACCAGAACATCGCAACAACAGTATGTAATTCAGTCATTCGAGACGGCCACGGATGAAATGATCGCGCAGATCCACGGGCTGCTGACGGCCCGGCAAAAAGATCATATGCGCAAAATGATATCGTCTTACATCGAAAACATGCGCGTCGAGAACATGCGTAGTCTTCCCGCAGACAGGCATGCCGCAAGCGGGACATCCCCATAGTGACCGAGTCCATGCCGCTTCGCCTCCGGGGAAAACGTATGCCACGTCCGATGCTGCTGGCTGTCGCCGCGATCTGTCTCATGACCACCTCCGCACTTGCACAGGATGTTCCGGCGCAAGATCCCCCGTCACAAGCCGCACCGGCCAGAGCTGCACCGAAGTTGCCGCTGTGGGAGGCCGGGTTGTTCGGCCTGGGGTTCACACAGCCCGCCTACCCCGGCGCCGACGACCGCGCCAGCCGGGCGCTGGGCTTGCCGTATGTCATCTACCGCGGCAAGTACCTGCGCGCCGACCGGGGCAGCGTGGGTGTGCGCGTGCTGAAGACTCCGCGCGTCGAAGTGGACGTGGGTTTTGCCGCATCGCTGGGATCGAGTTCGTCCGACATCGCAGCGCGGCGCGGCATGGCGGATCTGGGATACATGATCGAGTTCGGGCCGCGGCTGAAAGTGAACCTCGGCGATGTCTCGACCGGTCAAAGCGATTCGCGCCTGCAGTTCCCGCTACGCGAAGTGATCGATATCAGTTATGGTTTTCGCTCGCGCGGCATCGCTTTCGAGCCGGAATGGGTGACCGGCACGCGCCTGCCAAACCGCTGGTTCATTTCCACCAGTCTGGGCGCGATATTCGGTGACGAAAAACTGGCCGGCACCTTCTATGGAGTGGCGCCCGGCGAGGCTACGTCCACCCGTGCCAGCTATACGGCTAGAAGCGGGCTGATCGCGCTGCGCGCGGGCCTGCTCGCATCGCACTCGCTCACGCCCGATGTGCGGCTGTTCTACATCTTGCGGCTCGAGTCATTGGCCGGCGCAGCCAACCGTGACAGCCCCTTGGTCCGGCGTGATGCTGGCTGGTCTGCGGGCATCGGTCTCGCCTGGGCGCTGGCACGCTCGGAGCGCAGCGCAAGCGATTGACAGGCCGCGGGTTGGAGTGCAGCGACGCGTCGCTGCCTTTTTAAAAACGCGCAGACGAGTCTGCGCACTCCAAAACAGTGTCGTGCCGCTGCACTCCTCACTTAAAAATCATCCGCAACATCAAGCTTGTCCGTGTTGAAACTCTTCACTGCCGCCACCAATGCCGATGGCGCATTCTCGGAGAACCAACTCGCCGAACACCAGCGATACTCCAAGGCATCATCCGTCACTCCATGATGCACCGGATTGTGATGGACATAATTCAGCCGGGCCAGATGCGAGCGCTCAAAAGTGATATAGCTGTCCCAAAACTGATACCAGACCTTTCTTCCTTGCGCACCATCCCATTCGTTCAACTTCTTTGCCGTGGTCATGTGCAGTTTGGCAAGAAATCTTCGCAACGTACCGGGATCTTCCGGCGACGCGGCAATAAAATGGTAATGATTGGACAGCAGCGCCCACGCCTGCAACTGCCAACCGAATTCGGCAGCCCGCGCGAACAACGTATCAAGGAAAAAATCGCGACGCTCCGGCGTATCCCAATGGGGTAATTTTTGGTAAGTCCCTGCCGTCACCATGTAGATACCCTGCCCGAACAACCAGTGCGGCGGCGCGTGAGCTTTGGAGTGCAGCGGCACGACGCTGCTACGCGCAGACGAGTCTGCGCACTCCAAATAGAAGCAGCGACACGTCGCTGCACTCCAAACAAAGCGGCATCATGCCGCCGCACTCCAAACATGCGCCGCGATGAACGCCTTGAGTTTTGCCACGTCCGCATCCATCACTTCGAAGCGCTGCGGCAGGTTCTCGATGACTTCCATTGCAGCGGGGCGTTCGGGCCGGCGGCCCAGCGCCTCGACGATGGTCTCTTCAAACTTGGCGGGCAGCGCGGTTTCGAGACACACCAGCGGCAAGCCGGGACGGCGTTGCTCCAGACCGACTTTGATGCCGTCGGCGGTGTGCGTATCAACCATCACGCCATATTCCTCCCACAGCTCGCGGATGGTTTTGAGACGGTCGAGGTGCGTGCTTTTGCCGGAGGCGAAACCGAACTTCGGCAGCGCGTCCCAGTAAGGCGTGTGCCTGATATCGAACGCGGCGGTGCCGGATGAACTGGCTGCATCCACCTTGCTCCAGAACTCGCGCACCTTTGCACCGTCACGTCCGACCAGGTCGAACATAAAACGCTCGAAGTTGCTCGCCTTGGAGATGTCCATCGACGGGCTGCTGGTCTCGTAAGTGTGCATGGTATCGCGCGGGCGGTACACGCCAGTGCGGAAGAATTCGTCCAGCACGTCGTTCTCATTGGTCGCCAGGATCAACTGACCAATCGGCAGGCCCATCATGCGCGCGATATGGCCGGCGCAGATATTGCCGAAATTGCCGGACGGCACCGAGAACGCGACCTGCTCGTCGCTGGATCCGGTCGCGGCGAAATAGCCCTTGAAGTAATAGACGATCTGCGCAGACACGCGTGCCCAGTTGATCGAATTGACCGTGCCGATCTTGTACTCGGCCTTGAAAGCGTGGTCGTTGGACACCGCCTTCACCATATCCTGCGCGTCATCGAACATGCCGTTGATGGCGATGTTGAAGATGTTCGGGTCCTGCAGCGAATACATCTGCGCGCGCTGGAAGCTCGACATCTTGCCTTTCGGCGACAGCATGAACACGCGGATGCCGCGCTTGCCGCGCATCGCATATTCCGCAGCGGAACCGGTGTCGCCGGAGGTCGCGCCGAGGATGTTCAATTCGTCATGCTGCCTGTCCAGCACATACTCGAACAGGTTGCCGAGCAACTGCATCGCCATGTCCTTGAACGCCAGCGTCGGACCGTTGGAGAGTTCGAGGATGTGCACGCCCTCCTCCAGTGTGCGCAGCGGCGTGATCTGCGTGAAATCGGAATCGGCCCGGCCGTTGCTGTATACCTGTGTGGTATAGGTCTTGCCGATGATGGCCTTTAGGTCAGCCGCCGGAATGTCGGTGGTAAATTTCGACAGCACCGCGAACGCGAGGTCGGCGTAGGATAGCTTGCGCCACGCATCCAGCTCGGCACGTGTCACCTGCGGATACTGCTCCGGCAGATAAAGACCCCCGTCGGGCGCAAGACCGCCGAGCAGTATCTCGGTGAAAGTCTTCGCGGGCGCATTGCCGCGTGTGGAGATGTAGTTCATTTTTTCTTACCTACCATTCGTCATTCCCGCGCAGGCGGGAATCCAGTCAATCAATAGTTACTCGCGACGCGAGACAAGAACCTAATGGCATGTTAGATAAACCACTGGATTCCCGCCTGCGCGGGAATGACGGGCTATTTGGCGTTTGGCTGATTATTTACCCAGCTCTTCCAGCCGCAGCCTGGTCACCTTGCCCGCCACCACCGGTAGCTTCTCGATCTTCGCGATCGCCGCGTTGATGCGTTTCTCGCGCGTCTGGTGAGTGAGCATGATCAGGTCGGTCTGGTCTTCGCCTTCACCCGGCTCTTTCTGGATCATCGCATCGATGGATATCTGTTCATCCGCCAGGATGCGCGTGATGTCGGCGAGTACGCCCGGCCTGTCCTGCACGCGCAGGCGCAGGTAGTAACTGGTGATCACCTCTTCCATCGCAAGTATCGGCAGATCGGCCAACTGATCCGGCTGGAACGCCAGGTGCGGCACACGATGCTCAGGGTCGGCGGTGTGCATGCGCGTGACGTCCACCAGATCGGCGATCACTGCGCTGGCGGTAGGCTCCGCGCCCGCGCCCTTGCCGTAATACAGCGTCGCGCCGACCGCGTCGCCCTGCACCAGCACCGCATTCATCGCGCCTTCGACGTTGGCGATCAGCCGCTTGGCCGGAATCAGTGTCGGATGCACGCGCAGTTCCACGCCTTCCGGCGTGCGCCTGGTGATGCCCAGCAGCTTGATGCGATAGCCGAGTTGTTCGGCGTATTTGATGTCGATCGCGTCCAGCTTGCTGATGCCTTCGATGTAGGCCTTGTCGAACTGCATCGGGATGCCGAACGCCAGCGCCGACAGTATCGTGATCTTGTGCGCCGCGTCCACGCCTTCGATATCGAAAGTGGGATCGGCCTCGGCATAACCCAGGCGTTGCGCCTCTTTCAGCACGGTATCGAAGCTCAGCCCCTTGTCGCGCATCTCGGACAGGATGAAGTTGGTGGTGCCGTTGATGATGCCGGCGATCCACTGGATACGGTTCGCGGTCAGACCTTCGCGCACCGCCTTGATGATCGGGATGCCTCCCGCCACCGCTGCCTCGAACGCGACCATCACGCCCTGTTTTTGCGCCGCCGCGAAGATCTCGTTGCCGTGTTTCGCCAGCAACGCCTTGTTGGCAGTGACCACATGCTTGCCGTTCGCGATTGCTTTCAGCACCAGTTCTTTCGCCACACCATAGCCGCCGATCAGTTCGACGATGATATCCACTTCGGGATCGGACACCACGGAGAACGCATCGTCGGTCAGACGGCATTTACCGCCGGTTACTTTTTTCGCCAGATCGAGATTCTTGTCCGCTACCACGGTGATGCGGATCGGCCGTCCGGCACGGCGGGTGATCTCTTCCGCGTTGCGTTGCAACACGGTAAAGGTGCCGCCGCCTACGGTGCCGATGCCTAGAAGACCTACGTTGATTGGTTTCATTTGATGCCTTTTTGTAGGGTGGGCACGTATTTTGCGCCCACCGATTATCCGCGTGGGCACAAAATACGTGCCCACCCTACCCTCTAATTCGTGCCGTGCTTCTTGCGATATTGTTCAAGGAAGCGCGCAATTCGCCCGATCGCTTCGATCAAGTCATCCGCATTCGGCAGGAACACCACGCGGAAATGGTCCGGGTGTATCCAGTTGAAACCGGTGCCCTGCACCACCAGCACCTTCTCGGCTTCGAGCAGTTCCAGGATGAATCTCTGGTCATCCTTGATCGGATAGATCTTCGGGTCGAGACGCGGGAACAGATACAGCGCGGCCTTGGGCTTGACGCAGGTCACGCCGGGGATCGCGGTGAGCAACTGATAGGCCAGATCGCGCTGCTTGCACAGCCGTCCGGCCGGCGCGACCAGGTCATTGATGCTCTGATAGCCGCCCAGCGCGGTCTGGATAGCATACTGGCCGGGCACGTTGGAACACAGCCGCATCGATGCCAGTATCGTCAGGCCGTTGATGTAATCCTGCGCGTGCTTCTTCTCGCCCGACACCACCATCCATCCCGCGCGATAACCGCAGGCGCGGTAGTTCTTGGACAAGCCGTTCAGCGTGACGAACAGCACGTCGTCGGCCAGCGCGGCGATCGAGGTATGCATCGCGCCGTCGTACAGCATCTTGTCGTAGATCTCGTCGGCGAAAATGATCAACTCATGTTCGCGCGCGATCTTAACCACTTCGCGCAGCAACTCGTCGGAATACAGCGCGCCGGTGGGATTGTTCGGATTGATGATGACGATGGCGCGGGTCCTGGGCGTGATCTTGCTGCGCATGTCGGCAAGGTCAGGCATCCACTCGTTCTGCTCGTCGCAGATATAATGGCGCGGCGTGCCCCCCGCCAGCGTGACCGCCGCCGTCCACAGCGGATAATCGGGAGTGGGGATCAGCACCTCATCGCCGGTGTTGAGCAGGCCCTGCATCGCCATCACGATCAGCTCCGATGCACCGTTGCCCATGTAGATGTCTTCCAGTCCCACACCGGAGATCTTCTTGGACTGGCAGTAGTGCATGATGGCCTTGCGCGCCGCAAACAAGCCCTTGGAATCGGAATAACCGGACGAATTCGGCAGGTTCAGGATCACGTCCTGCTGGATCTCCTCCGGCGCTTCGAAACCGAACGGCGCGAGATTGCCGATATTCAGCTTGATGATACGCTGGCCTTCCTCCTCCATCTGCTTGGCGCGTTCCATCACCGGGCCGCGAATGTCGTAGCACACGTTGGAGAGCTTGGTCGATTTCAAGATTGGTTTCAAGGTTCACCTATGCGGGCGCGATAAATCACGCTCCTACTGATATCAGAACTCGGCAATGCAGCAAAGGGCGCGATTTTACCTGTCCGGGCTGATAGCAGCAAATCCAACCTTGCCCGTAGCGCCGTGACGGCTTCACATATCCACAAAAAGATCACCCGCCCCCTCCCCGGCTGGTTTAATATCCGGCCGGGACAGACAACGGGAGCGATGAATCATGTTCACCTTAAGACAGCGGCATGGCCAACTCGCGATCTTGATGTTGCTTGGCTTTGCATCACAGCAGGCCCGGGCCGCACCAGTCGACCTGACCGAGCTTAGTTTGGAACAACTGCTGGCAGTCGAGGTATCGTCGGCATCCAAATATTCGCAGCGCACAACCGATGCTCCCTCTGCCGTCCAGGTCATCAGCGGCGAGGACATCCGGCTGCACGGCTGGCGCACCCTCAGCGAAGCCCTGGCCAGCTTGCCCGGCATCTATATCAACAATGATCGTGTCTATGACTTTCTCGGCGCGCGCGGTTTCCAGATCCCCGGCGACTACAACACGCGTTTTTTGCTGCTGGTGGATGGCCAGCGCAATAACGACAACATCTACCAGCAAGCCCTGACCGGCAGCGAAGGCTGGCTGGACATGTCCGTGGTGGAGCGCATCGAATACATCCCCGGCCCCGGTTCCGCGATCTACGGCTCCAACGCGATGTTCGGCGTGATCAACGTGATCACGCGCGGCGCCGGAAAGACCGCGCAGAGCCAGGTGGGGACGCATGTCTCCAGGCTCGGCCTGACCGGGGTGAATGTGATGACCAGCCAGACCATCGCTGACACCGGGCTGGTATTGCAATATTCCGCCGAGCACCAGGCCGGCCGCGACCGTACCTATACCGATCCGGCTAGCCAGCTGTTTCGCGCCGATGGCACTCCAGCCGCCGATGGCGTGGCGCATGGCCTGGACAGCGGCAACAACCGCCACCTGATGATGCGTGCGGATCATGGCGAATGGAGCTTCAAGCTGATCAGCCACGAGCGCACCGTCACGCCCTCTTCCGCGCCCTACCTGACGGTGTTCGACGACGCGTCGCTGGAGATCATCGATGGCGGCACCCAGCTCAATGCATCGGTGCAACATGAGTTGTCTGCCGGAAGCAGCGTGTTTGCCCGTCTGGGTTACACCGACTGGTATTACCGGGCCACCTATCCATTCTTTGATCAGCCACCGCCAGACGGAAGCAATCAGGGCTACTACCGCAACTACGACGACAGCAGAGGCCGGACGCTGGACGGCGAACTCCGCTACCAATTGCACAGCGGCGACCATCACCTGCTCGCCGGAGTGGAATTCTCGCGCGACCTGCTGGCCAGGCAGCGCAATTATTACTCCATAGATCCCGCCTTGCTGGGCGCGGCGGATGTGAACATCAACCCGCTGATACAACGCAGTGGGTTGTTCGTGCAGGATGAATGGCGGCCTGGTGATACCTGGTTGCTCAGCCTGGGTCTGCGCCGGGATGATGCCACGGCCAGCGAATCCAGCCTCAGCCCGCGTCTTGGGGTGATCTGGCAACCCGACTCTGTCTGGACGGCAAAACTGCTGACCGGGCGCGCATATCGTTCCGCCAATGCCTATGAGAGCCAGTTCAGCGACGGGGTGAATTACTTGAGCAATCCCGGCCTGCAGCCGGAAACCATACGCACCACCGAAGGCGTGCTCGAATGGCTCGGCAGCGAACAGATGCGCTGGCAACTCTCGCTGTACGACAACAGGCTCAACAACCTGATCCAGCAGGTGGACACAGGCGCTGGGCTGCAATACCAGAACAGCGGAGGGGTGCGGGTTTATGGGGCAGAACTGGGTCTGGAAAAGATCACGGCCTCCAGCTTGAAGCTGCGCGCCAGCATCTCCGGCAGCCATGCCCGGAATGCGCTGGATACCGCGCCGGACAACAGCCCGAGCTGGACAGCAAAAACATCCGTGAGCGCGCCGGTGTTCAGACAATCAGCCTATCTTGCAGCGGAAGTCCAGGCGATCGGCAGGCGCAGTTATACCTGGGGTGCGGCGCCATACCGCGTCGGCAGCGAGGTGCTGGCAAATGTGACAGTGACCTTCCCGAATCTGTGGGCGCAGGGATTGCAAGCTCAACTGCGCATCACCAACTTGTTCGATCGCGATGTGCAGCATCCGGCTTCGGAAGAGATGCCCAGTCCGACGGTTCCGCAGAACGGGCGCAATCTGTTGGCCAAACTGGAATATGCGTTTTAACGTCGCGCTGCTGCTCGCCTGCTGTGTGCTGCGGCCTGCGTTCGCGGATGACGCCATCGTTGCCGACAAAAGCGCGGTTGAAGCGGCATTCCTTTACAACTTCGCGCTGTTCACCGAATGGCCGGAACTCCCCGCCAACGAATTCAGGATCTGCGTGCTGGGCAGCGACCCGGTGTTCGCGGCACTCGAATCGGTCAGGAAGAAACAGATAAAAGAACTTCCGGTAAGCGTCACAAAAATCTCTTCCGTGACTCAAGCTCAGTCCTGCCAGGTGTTATTCGTCGGCAGATCCGAGCATGCATCCATCGGCAACCTGGCCAGACAAATCGGCAATGCACCCGTCCTGGTGGTCTCGGAAGAAAATGGCTATGACCCAAAAAATGTCATTATCGCGCTGGTTGCGCAGCAGGGACGGATCGCCTTCAGGATCAATCGCACCTCAGCACAGGCAAGTTCGTTGACGGTCAGCTCAAAACTGCTCAAGCTCGCCCAACAGGTGTACTGAATCGAAACATGTTAGCGCGTTTTCGCAAACTCCCGATCGGGAAAAAACTACAGGCGATCAACTTTCTGATCGTTGGCCTGATCACCCTGCTGACCATGATCAACCTGAGTTTTTTCATGTTCAGCTCGTTGCAGGATGACTATCAAAAGAAAGCCCATACTCTTTCCGGCGTACTCGCGGAAAGCCTGGATTCGGCCCTGTTGTTCGATGATGTCAAGGCCGCGCAGGAGGTACTCGACAGTTTGCGCTCGGTTCCGGATGTGGGGCATGCAGCGATATATGACAAATCGGGACGTTTGTTCGCCAGTTATGCCATTGCGAACAACCCGATCAGTTCTCCCATCGCCTTCGATCCATCGCAGTATGGTCAAAACACGGGATTCGGCAATCTATCCCAGAGTTACGCCCAGCCGATCCTGGGCGTACCTCCCGGCCGGGAACAGATCGGCACCATCACGATGCACATGGATCTATCCCAGGCCTACAGGGATCTCCTTAAACAGATCGGGATCGTGCTGCTGATCGGGTTGTTCATCCTGGCAGCAGTTTCCACACTGCTCACCAAACTGCAGGAAACCATTACGCTGCCACTGCTCGCCTTGACCAACGTCATGCGCAAAGTCAGCAAGGAAGGCGATCTTACGCCCAGAGCCAACCCTTCCAGCCAGGACGAGATCGGGGAACTGGCCAGCGTGTTCAATCACATGATTGATGAATTGTCACACCGCGAATATTCACTGCACCAGGAACTTAAAGAACGCCGCCGCATCGAGGCCAGGCTTTCCCAGATCGCGCACTATGACTCTGTCACCCATCTGCCGAACCGCCATTCGTTCAATGGCCAGATCGACAGGGCTCTGCTCAACCACAAGTATGACCATGAAAAATTCGCGCTGATGTACATCGACCTGGATAACTTCAAATATGTGAACGACACATTTGGACATCATGTCGGTGATCTGCTGCTGGCCAGGATCGCCGAGCGCCTGCGCAAATCATTGCGCCAGGAAGATTTCGTCGCGCGCCTGGGTGGCGACGAGTTCGTGATCATCATGAGCGACTTTACCGACAATGCTCAAATCAGTGCGGTGGCCGGAAAAGTTCTTGCGGCACTGAAAACCCCTTTCTCTTTGGAGGGTCACGAAACATTTATCGGCGCATCGATCGGCATCACGATTTGCCCTGATAACGGCAAAGACCGCGAGACTCTGCAGCGTCAGGCAGACAACGCGATGTATCAGGCCAAGAATCTTGGCAAGAACAACTTCCAGTTCTATCAGGCCGAGTTGTCTCTCACTCACGAAAATCGCATCAACATTGAAACCCAATTGCGTCACTCCCTGGAGCGCAATGAGATCGTCGTTTATTATCAGCCTATCGTGGAGATCACCAGCGAAAGGATCATCGGTTTCGAAGCGCTGGTGCGCTGGATAAGGCAGGATGGAACGGTCATCCGGCCGGATGAGTTCATTCCCTTGGCCGAGGAGATCGGGTTGATCATTGATATCGGCAGGCATGTGATCAATTCATCGGCAGCTCAAACAGCGGCCTGGGTGGATCGCTTCGGCCTGACCTTCACTTCGGTCAACTTCTCATCAAGACAATTCAAGCACAACAACCTCGCAGATGACATATTCAACGCATTGAAGAACGCGCGGCTCCAGCCCTGCAATTTTGAAATGGAAATCACTGAGTCAGTTCTGATGGACAACTCGAATGACAGCATGAATCTGCTGGAATTGCTGATCAAGCAGGGTATGGGCATCGCGATCGATGATTTTGGGACCGGTTATTCGTCACTCAGTTATATAACCAGCTTCCCGATCAGCAAGATCAAAATAGACAAAAGTTTTGTCGCCAAGCTGCCCAATGACAAGAATGCCCTCGCCGTGGTGACCGCGATCATCGGCCTGGCCAACTCGCTGAACCTGAAAGTTGTCGCAGAAGGCATAGAAACACCCGAGCAACTCGGATGTCTGGCAAAGCTGGGCTGCCAATACGGGCAGGGATATCTGTTCAGCAAACCGGTGCCCGCCATCGAGGCGACCAAACTGCTTGAGTCACGCGTCACCCGGTCCGCAACTTCCGATACCAGCCGCTAGCCATTGCGGTTTGACGCAACTCGCCTCCTGGCTCTAAACTCATCACCATCCCATAGCGCGATTTGCGGAGTCATATTGAAATTGCATCTGGCCAATCCCGGCGACATCAAGCTCTTCACCGCCCACGGTGCGGATCATGTCATGGTCAACGGCGAACGCCATGACCATAGCATCGCGGTGCTGGCCGGGGAAGTCCGCAGTGACTGGGCAGTCGCCGGTTTCGACGCGCTGTGCGCAGCGCATTTCGATTATTTCCTCGCGCTTGAACCCGACGTGTTGCTGCTTGGCACCGGCGCCCGGCAACGCTTTCCTCATCCGCGTTTGTACCGCTCGCTGACCGATGCCGGTATCGGCGTGGAGTGCATGGACACCCCCGCCGCGTGCCGCACCTATAACATCCTGGTGGCGGAGGATCGCAAGGTGGTCGCGGCGATTTTGATTTAATGCGCTGAAACAAACCCCCTCTAGCAGTCTGTTGAATTTATCAACTCGCGTCGAAAAATGAACATTTTTGGGGGTGCTTCTACCCTTCACCAGTTACTAAAAATCGCTTGTAGCGCGTTCTGAGAGGTCGATATTTTTGGTAACTCTGTAAGG
>DATBWQ010000005.1:0-4535 GCA_036514695.1 Gallionella sp.
ACATGAACGCCAATCCCAAATTTACCGCCCCGAAGTTTATCGCAGA
Source organism: Gallionella sp. (assembly GCA_036514695.1). Taxonomy (GTDB): domain Bacteria; phylum Pseudomonadota; class Gammaproteobacteria; order Burkholderiales; family Gallionellaceae; genus Gallionella. Next base: position 47 of record DATBWQ010000005.1, read on the forward strand.
CGCCGCGCATGTTGATGCAGCAGCGATCAAGCCGTTGCCGAATTCGCGCAAGGTGTACGTGCAGGGCAGCCGCCCCGACCTGCTGGTACCGATGCGCGAAATTTCCCAGGACGACACGCCTGCCAGCATGGGAGTAGAAAAAAATCCGCCGATCTATGTGTATGACTGCTCCGGCCCCTATACCGACCCGGCAGTGAAGATCGACATCCGCTCCGGCCTGGCCGCGTTGCGCGAAGGCTGGATCGACGAGCGCGGCGATACCGAAACGCTGGGCAAGCTGTCTTCCGACTACGGCCAGCAGCGCCTCAACGATCCCGAGCTGGCGGAGCTGCGCTTCAATCTCAAGCGCGCACCGCGTCGCGCCAAGCCCGGCAAGAACGTCACGCAGATGCATTACGCCCGTCAGGGCATCATCACGCCCGAGATGGAATACATCGCCATCAGGGAGAATCAGCGCCGCGAGGGGCTTTCGGAGATGCTGCTGCAACAGCATCCCGGCGAGAACTTCGGCGCATCCATGCCCAAGCAGATCACGCCGGAATTCGTGCGCAGCGAAGTGGCCGCCGGCCGCGCCATCATTCCCGCCAACATCAACCACCCCGAAGCCGAGCCGATGATCATCGGCCGCAACTTCCTGGTGAAGATCAACGCCAACATCGGCAACTCCGCGCTGGGTTCGAGCATCCAGGAAGAAGTGGAAAAGATGACCTGGGCGATCCGCTGGGGCGGCGACACGGTGATGGACCTGTCCACCGGCAAGCACATCCACGAGACGCGCGAATGGATCATCCGCAACTCGCCGGTGCCCATCGGCACCGTGCCGATCTATCAGGCGCTGGAAAAAGTGAATGGCAAGGCCGAAGACCTGACCTGGGAGATATTCCGCGACACGCTGATCGAGCAGGCCGAGCAGGGCGTGGACTATTTCACGATCCATTCCGGCGTGCTGCTGCGCTACGTGCCGCTGACCGCGAAGCGCATGACCGGCATCGTGTCGCGCGGCGGCTCGATCATGGCGAAATGGTGCCTCGCGCACCACAAGGAAAATTTCCTCGCCACTCATTTCGAGGAGATCTGCGAAATCATGAAGGCCTACGACGTCGGCTTCAGCCTGGGCGACGGCCTGCGTCCCGGCTCGATCTACGACGCCAACGACGAGGCGCAACTGGGCGAGCTCAAGACGCTGGGCGAGCAGACACTGATCGCGTGGAAGCACGACGTGCAGGTGATGATCGAAGGCCCCGGCCACGTGCCGATGCATATGATCAAGGAGAACATGGACCTGCAACTGAAGTGGTGCCACGAGGCGCCGTTCTACACGCTGGGCCCGCTGACGATGGATATCGCGCCCGGCTACGATCACATCACCAGCGCGATCGGCGCGGCGATGATAGGCTGGTTCGGCACCGCGATGCTGTGCTACGTCACACCGAAAGAACACCTGGGATTACCGAACAAGGACGATGTGAAGGAAGGCATCATCACCTACAAGATCGCCGCGCACGCCGCCGATCTCGCCAAGGGACACCCCGGCGCGCAGATACGCGACAACGCGCTGTCCAAGGCGCGCTTCGAATTCCGCTGGGAAGACCAGTTCAACCTCGGCCTCGACCCGGACAAGGCGCGCGAATTTCACGACGAAACCATGCCCAAGGAATCCGGCAAGGTCGCGCACTTCTGCTCGATGTGCGGCCCGAGCTTCTGCTCGATGAAGATATCCCAGGACGTGCGCGATTTCGCGGCGAAGGAAGGCGTGGATGAGCAGGCTGCGCTTGCCAAAGGCATGGAACAGAAGGCGGCGGAATTCGTGAAACAGGGCAGCCAGTTGTATAGCAAGGCCTGATCTGCTGTGCGATGGCGGCAGGGCGGATAAAGTGCGAAACATGTATCAACCATGCGGAACGGTGGATGCGGCACGTTGTGCCTTTAGCATACAAAACAGGGTAAATTTGTTCCCGGCGAAAAATGTAAGGTGGATGCGCTGCGCTTATCCACCCTACTACTGCATCACCTTTTCAACCACTGGTGTTCATCATTGATACAAGGAGAAAATCATGGCAACAGACAGCGTTTATCGCATCACCGAACTGGTCGGAACCAGCAAGAAATCCTGGGAGGATGCCGCTGCGAACGCGGTCATCGCCGCCTCAAAAACCTTGCGAGATCTGAGGGTTGCTGAAGTGATCAAATTGGACATGGTGGTCGAAGACGGCAAAGTGGCCGCTTACCGGGCGAAAGTAGCCTTGTCTTTCAAGTACGATCCAAAAAAATAGATAGTTTATGGATTTGATTTACTGGAAAGCCGTCATCCTCGGCATCGTCGAAGGACTGACCGAATTCCTGCCGATCTCTTCCACCGGACATTTGATCGTGGTGGGCAGCCTGCTCGATTTCAATGACGAGCGCGGCAAGCTGTTCGAGATCGTGATCCAGTCGGCGGCAATCCTGGCCGTGATGTGGGAGTACCGCGCCAAGCTCGGCTCCGTAGTCAATGGCCTGATACAAAAACAGGAAGCAGCGCAGCGTTTCACCTTTAATGTATTCATCGCCTTTCTGCCACTGGCACTGATCGGCTTCGTTTTCGGCAAGCACATCAAGACCGCGCTGTTCAACCCGATCACTGTCGCGGTCACCTCCATCGTCGGCGCGCTGTTCATCCTGTGGGCGGAGAAGCGCCGGCACACCGTGAGTGTGGAGTCAGTGGACGACCTGGGCTGGAAAGATGCGCTGAAGGTGGGCTGCGCACAAGCGCTGGCGCTGATCCCCGGCACCTCGCGTTCCGGGGCGACCATCATCGGCGGCTTGTTCTTCGGCCTGTCGCGCCGCGCCGCGACGGAATTCACCTTCTTCCTCGCCATGCCGACGCTGATAGGGGCGACACTGTATGAGCTGTACAAGGAACGCGCGCTGCTTTCCAGCGATGACCTGGGCATGTGGGCGGCGGGTTTCATCGCCTCGTTCATCTCGGCGTTCCTGTGCGTGCGCTGGCTGCTGCGCTACATCAGCAGCCACGACTTCACCATATTCGCCTGGTACCGCATCGCTTTCGGCCTGATCGTGCTGGTCACCTATTACACCGGGCTGGTGAGCTGGTCGGCAGCGTAACCTGATCTGCCAATATAAAGCCGCCGGGTTATCCGGCGGCTTTTTCATTTCAATCACAACTTGCTGCTACGGGAATCAGAACTTGAAGTTCGCCTTCAGCCACAGGTTGCGTCCCGTTTCATTCACGCGGGTAGTCTGCGTGAAACCCGAAACCATCGCGCCGCCTCTGCTGAGGTGCTCGGCATATACGCGGTTGCCCAGATTATCCACGCCCGCGCTGACCAGCATGCCCTTGCCGACACGATATGCGGCATTCAGGGACAGCACGCTGAATCCGCTGGTACCCCCAATATCCTGGCCGACGATATTGCCCTGGTTCACCACGAAGCGATTCTGTTCTGCAACCATGCGCAGCAGGCCGCCGACACTCCAGACGCTGTTGTCATAGGTGGCGCCGATGCGGCCCTCAAGCGGCGAAATCTGCGCCAGCGCGGTACCGTCGGTATCGTTGTTGCCGCGCACAAAGGCCAGGCTGCCATCCAGCTTCCAGCTTTCCGCCAACTGATAGGCCAGCCCCGCTTCCGCGCCCCAGGTGGTGGCGTTGATGTTGCGGGTGACAGTGATGGTGCGGGCCGGAGCGGCCTTGACCACGCCCGACTGGATCAGGATGAAGTCATTGACCTTGCTGTAGAAGCCCGATACGGAGGCCGACCACTGCCCGGCCTTGTAGATCGTGCCGATGTCGAGCTGGGTGGTCTTTTCCGGATTGGTATTGAAAGCGCTGTTTGTAGTCAGGCTTTCCTTGTTGGCGGAAATCAACTCCCAGTAATCCGGGAAGCGTTGGGTATGACCCAGCCCGACGTACGAGGTGTACGCATCATAGTCACGCTCGTAACGGGCGAAGGCGCTGGTGAGAGTTTTGCTCCGGCTCTGTTTCGAAGTTGGGTTGCTGTATGAGTACATCAATCCGGCTGCATCACTCGCGTTCAGCGTGGGGGCGCGATTGTCCTGAGCATTCCAGTTGTCCATGCGCAGCCCGCCGATCACGCGGCTATCTTCCCCCATGACTTGCGTCACCTCGCCAAACAACCCGTAGTTGCGGAAGTTGGCGTCCTCCGTGCGTGCCATGTTCTGGTACGGAGTCGTGTCCTGGTTCATGGTCGAACGCAGGGTATGCTTGTTGCTCTGGTAATCCACGCCCACTTTTGCGAGGGTGGCGTCCCCCATGGCCAGGCCGAACACCGCGCGTCCGCCTACGGTATCGCGGTCAGGATTGCTGACCATCTTCATGCCGGTCTGCGTCCGCAGACTGTAGTTGTCCATCACATGATCCACATAGTTGTGGTAGACCTGTGCCTCGACGCTGTCCAGCGCGCCGCCCATGTTTTTCTTGTCGAGCTTCAGACCGGCATTGTCGCGGGCGAACTTGACGCCGTCCATCGAG
>DATBWQ010000006.1:0-8549 GCA_036514695.1 Gallionella sp.
GGCGGTCCGGGCGGAGAGGACTGCGCGCGCGACCTCGCGGATCATGGCAAAAAAGTATTGATGGTCAATGACGCGCCGTTTCCCGGCGGCGAATGCCTGTGGCGCGGTTGCATCCCGTCCAAGGCCTGGCGCGCCGGCGCCGACCGCATGCGTGACCGCATGCACGACGCGCACCTCGGCGTGCTCAACACCAACAAGCCGAAGCTCGACTGGAAGCTGCTGGAAAAAACGCGCCGTTACGTTTTGGAAACGCGCGGCGAGATGGCGCTCAAGACCGACAAGGGCGTGAAGATCGAGGTGCGGCAGGGCTTTGCGTATTTCGATTCGGCCAACAGCGTCGTGATCGACACTTCCGGCAACCGGAACGACCCGCACGCGCGTTCCGCGCGCGGCAAGGGCGAAAAGACTGACGCACAGGGACGTGCTAATGTCGCGGGAGGCAGGAAGCCGGGAGCGACCGAGCGCGTCACCTTCGGCGCCTGCGTGATTGCGACTGGTGCGCCGCCGTGGGTGCCGCCGATTCCTGGCGCGGATTCCAAGGGCGTGCTGACCTCGGATACGGTGTGGAATCTCAAAACGCCGCCCAAGAAACTCGGCATCATCGGCGCCGGGGCGATCGGCCTGGAGATGGCGCAGATCTTCGCGGACTTCGGCGCGCAGGTTCTGACGCTCGAGGCCAGGGACCGCCTGCTCGTGGAGGTCGAAACCGAGATCGCGAAAAATCTCGCCGAGCTTCTGGCCAGGAAGCAGAACAACCTGAAACTGATCACATCGGCGAAGATCGACAAGATCAGCGGCAAGCCCGGCGCGATGGCGATCGCCTATAGCGATGCATCGGGCAAGAAAGCGACGTTCAAATGCGACTACGTGCTCGTGGCCACCGGCAAGCGTCCGGTGCTGGAGCCGCTCGCGCTCGACAAGGCCGGAGTGAAGTCCGACAAGGGCGTGGTCACGGTGGACCGGCAATGCCGCACCAACGTGCCGCATATTTTCGCCGTGGGTGACGTGAACGGCGGGTACATGCTGGCACACACCGCGGGCCATCAGGGGCGCGTGTCGGCCGCGACGTTGCTGGGCGAGAAGGCCGAGTACAACCAGGACAAGGATTGCGGCGTGATCTTCACGCGTCCGCAGGCGGCGTTCGTGGGTCTCTCCGTGGAGCAGGCCAAGGCCAGGGGCATCGATGCGGTGGAAGTGAAGATGCCGATGAGCATCGACGCCAAGGCGATGATTACCGATGAAACCGACGGCCTGATCAAGCTCGTGGCCGACAAGGCAACGCGCCGCATCGTCGGCGTGCATTTCCTTGCGGATCATGCCGACACGCTGATCGGCGAGGCGGTGATGATGGTTTCGGGCGATATGACGCTCGAACAGGTCGCGCAGGCCATTCACCCGCACCCGACCCAGACCGAGATGTTCGGCGAGATGGCGCGGCGGTTGCTGTCGCGTCTGCGCCGTACCCAGAAAATCGCGAAATAAATTCATTAGACAGGATTTACAGGATTAACAGGACTAAATCGAAAAAAATCCTGTGAATCCTGTAAAATCCTGTTAATCCTGTCTATTCCATTTTTTCAGGTTTTTTACGTTTATGTCCAAAGTCAAAAAAGTCGTATTGGCATACTCCGGCGGTCTCGACACCTCCGTCATCCTCCAATGGCTGGTGGAAACCTACGGTTGCGAGGTCGTCACGTTCACCGCTGACATCGGCCAGGGCGAGGAACTGGAGCCCGCGCGCGCCAAGGCCAAGAAGATGGGCGTGAAGGAAATTTTCATCGACGACCTCAAGGAAGAGTTCGTGCGCGATTTCGTTTTCCCGATGTTCCGCGCTAATACACTCTACGAAGGCGAATACCTGCTCGGCACCTCGATCGCGCGGCCGCTGATCGCCAAGCGCCAGATCGAGATCGCGAACAAGGTCGGCGCCGGCGCCGTGGCCCACGGCGCCACCGGCAAGGGCAACGACCAGGTGCGTTTCGAGCTTGGCTACTACGCGCTGCGTCCCGACATCCGGATCATCGCGCCGTGGCGCGAATGGGACCTGTCCTCGCGCGAAAAGCTCATGAGCTATGCCGCCAGGCACGGCATCCCGGTCGAGATGAAGCGCGGCAAGAAATCGCCGTATTCGATGGACGCGAACCTGCTGCATATTTCCTACGAAGGCGGGATTCTCGAGGACCCGTGGAAGGAGCCGGAAGCATCCATGTGGCGCTGGTCGGTCGCGCCCGAAAAGGCGCCGAACAAGCCGACGTATATCGAACTGACCTACAAGAAGGGCGACATTGCCGCCATCAACGGCAAGGCCATGTCACCGGCCACGGTTCTCGCCGCGCTCAATAAAATCGGCGGCGCGAACGGCATCGGCCGCACGGATATCGTCGAGAACCGCTATGTCGGCATGAAGTCGCGCGGCGCCTACGAAACCCCTGGCGGCACCATCATGCTCAAGGCGCATCGTGCCATCGAGTCCATCACCCTTGACCGCGAGGTGGCGCATCTCAAGGACGATCTCATGCCGCGCTATGCCGCGCTCATTTACAACGGTTACTGGTGGAGCCCGGAGCGCCGGATGCTGCAGACGATGATCGACGCCTCGCAGGAAACCGCGAACGGCACGGTGCGGCTCAAGCTCTACAAGGGCAACGTCATCGTGGTCGGCCGAAAATCGGACTCCGACAGTCTGTTCGATGCGACGATCGCGACGTTCGAAGAGGACAAGGGTGCCTACAACCAGAAAGACGCCGAGGGCTTCATCAAGCTGAATGCGCTGCGCCTGCGCATCGCCGCGAATCTGCACAAGAGGAAGTAGGGGCACGGCGCGCCGTGCCCCTACCAGACAACAGGGAAAATCGTGATACACGAACTGAGCGGAGACATACTGTTGAGCGGTGCAAAAGCCATCGTTCAGGGTGTTGCGCCCAACGATGATTTCCACAGCGGGCTGGCGCTGCAACTGCGCGAGCGCATGCCCGCCATGTACAAGGACTTCCGCCACTTCTGCCAGACCAGACATCCCAAGTCCGGCGGCCTGTGGACGTGGATGAGTGCCGACGGCCGCTACATCGTCAACCTGTTCACGCGCGAAGCCGCGTACGGGCACGGCAGCAAACCCGGACTTGCGTCACTCAGTCATGTGAATCACGCGCTGCATGCGCTGCATGCGCTGGTAGAGAAGGAAAAATTTCCCAGCATCGCATTGCCGCGCTTGGCTTGCGGCCTGACCGGGTTGAACTGGGATGACGTAAAGCCGCTGATCGAAAAACAGCTCGGCGAGCTGCGCATCCCGGTGTATGTGTATGCCGCTTATCAAAAAGGCGTCAAAGCCGACGAACCAACCAAATCAAAATAAGGAAAAGTCATGCCGCAATTCGATAATGTGAGTGTGGTAAAAAAAGGCAATGTATTTTTCGACGGCAAGTGTGTGTCGCACTCGGTATTGTTTCCGGATGGCACGCGCAAGACCGTCGGCGTGATCCTGCCCAGCACGCTCACCTTCAACGTCAGCACGCCCGAACTGATGGAGATCACTTCCGGCACCTGCCGTGTGAAGATCGGCGATGAGACTGGGTTCAAGACCTATGCTGCGGGCGACCAGTTCTCGGTGGCCGCCAACAGCCGCTTCGTGATCGAAGCGCAGGAGGTGGTGAATTACGTTTGCAGTTTTGGCTCCGACTAACCTGAAGGTTAGTCTACGCCGCAACAAACTGCTTTGCGGTGTGTTGTGGCTAAACCCAAACCCCTCCCGGCCTCCCCTTTTGTCAGGGGAGGAGTTGGCAGCAGCAAAGGGGATGATCGCCCCTCCCCTGACAAGGGGAGGCCGGGAGGGGTTAAGTGAAGCGTATCTAATTTATTTAAGTTACTGGAACAACCATGCCAACCTTCGACATCGTTTCAGAAGTAGACAAGACCGAAGTCAAGAATGCGGTCGAGCAGACCAACAAGGAAGTCAGCACCCGCTTCGACTTCAAGGGTTCGGATGCGCGCGTCGAGCAGACCGAACTCAAGCTCACCGTGTGGGCCGACAATGAATTCCAGCTCGGCCAGGTGCAGGACATCCTGAACGCCAAGCTGACCAAGCGCGGCGTGGATATCAGGTGCATGGAGATCAGTGACAAGATCGAAAAGGTCAGCGGCAACAAGGTGAAACGCGGCTGCGAAGTGAAGGTCGGCGTGGAGATCGAACTGGCGAAGAAGATCGTCAAACACATCAAGGACAGCAAGATCAAGGTACAGGCCAGCATACAGGGCGATACCGTGCGCGTAACCGGCAAGAATCGCGATGACCTGCAGAATGCGATCGCATTCGTCAAGAAAACCATCACCGACTTCCCGCTGCAATATCAGAACTTCCGCGACTGATCCATGAAAGAGGCTGCCCATGAAAACAGTTCTGGTCCCACTCGCACAAGGCTGTGAAGAAATCGAAGCTGTCACAGTCATCGACATCCTGCGCCGAGCCGGGATAACCGTGGTCAGCGCAGGTCTGGATGATCAGCCGGTGCGTGCCAGCCGCGGCGTGATGCTGGTGCCGGACACCACGCTGGATGCCGCACTGCAACACGGTTTCGATATGATCGTTCTGCCCGGCGGACAGCCCGGCACCAACAACCTCAAGGCCGACCCGCGCATCATCGCATTGCTGCAAAAAATGGCTCCGCAGGGAAAATATATCGCCGCGATCTGCGCCGCGCCTTCGGTGCTGGCCACTGCCGGACTACTTGACGGCAAACAAGCCACCAGCTTCCCCGGTTCACTCGATCCGTTCCCTGATGTCAGACAGCAACGCACTGCCGTTGCAGAGGATGGCAAGCTGATCACCTCGCGCGGCCCCGGCACGGCTATGGATTTCGCGCTGACACTGGTGGAGCGGCTGGCCGGCAAAGCCAAACGCCATGAAGTTGAAACGGGATTACAGCGTTAAGCTTTTGTCTATCTCGCGCCCGTGCCGCTGGAATGTGATCAGCGCAGATTGATTATCCGCCAGCCATGCTGTTCGGCATGCGCGCGCAGCGTGGGATCCGGATTCACCGCCACCGGATTTTTCACCTTGGCGAGCAACGGCAAATCATTCAATGAATCGCTGTAAAACGTGCTGTCGGCGAAGCTGTCCATGTTCCAACCGCGCGCGGCCAGCCAGTTTTCCAGGCGGGTGATCTTGCCCTCGCGGAAGCACGGCACATCCGCGACGTTCCCGGTGAATTCGCCGTCCCTGTGTTCCGGTTCGGTCGCGATCAGATGCTCGACACCGAATTCGCGCGCGATCGGCGCGGTGACGAAACTGTTGGTCGCGGTGATGATGACGCACACATCGCCCGCCGCGCGATGGCGTTCGACCAGGTCGCGTGCCGGCTGGGTGATCATGCCCACCACCTGCTCGCGCATGAACTGCCGATGCCACTCATCCAGCGTTTTGCGCGCATGGCGCGACAGCGGCTTCAATTGAAAATCCAGGAACTCATGGATGTCCAAAGTCCCCGCCTTGTAGTGGTCATAGAAGGCCTGATTCCTAGCTTCGAACAGTTCGCGATCGAGCACGCCGATGCGGATCAGGAATTGCGACCACTCGAAATCGCTGTCGCCATTGAGCAGGGTGTTATCCAGATCGAACAAAGCAAGTTTCACTTCAACTCCAATACTTGTTGCAGGATTTCCTTGAGCAACGGCACCGACGGCGCGCGGTGCAGGCGCAGCGAATGCTCATCCAGCGCATCCAGCACCGCCATCAGGCTGGGCAAGTCGCGCCGCCCGTGGCGCAACAGATATTGCGTGACCTCAGCCGGCAGCACAAAGCCGCGCGTGTGTGCGTGTCGCATCAATGCCTGGGCTTTTTCCTCTTCGCTAAGGCCGTGCAGCTGATACACCAGGCCCCAGCCCAAACGGGTGCGCAGGTCGTCGCGCAACCCGAGATGCAGCGGCGATTCCTTGCCGCTGACCAGCAACATGCCGCTGTTGTCTCGCATCTGGTTGTAAAGATCGAACAGTTCGATCTGCGCAGCGTCATCCAGAGTCTCGACATCATCCACAGCCACGACTGCTGCGCCCATGTCCATACTTTGGGGCGGGACGCTGCCGCGCGCATAGATCGCACTGTGCTGCGCATTCTGGGTGTTATTTATTTCTTGGGCTGCTCGCACACAGGCTTGCAGCAAATGGCTCTTGCCGCTGCCGGCCTCTCCCCACACATAGAAACACCGCTCGCTGCTGCTGCCAGGCAGGGCATGACCCAAGCAATAACGAAGCGCCGAGAGCAATTCGAGATTGCGTCCCACCACGAAATTGTCCAGCGACGGTTGCCTGTCGGGAGCGATATCGAGCAATAACTGACTCAAAAAAGCCTCATAATTTTCGATACATATCGCTGCTGAAATACCATACTTTTCCATGTCGTAGCGCGACCAGCAGGATGGCGGATAACGGCAGTGCCAGCAGCACGCCAAAGAAGCCGAACAATTGCCCGAAGGCGAGCAGCGCGAAAATCACCGCCAGCGGATGCAAGCCGACGCGTTCACCGACCAGCCACGGGGTGACCACCATGCCCTCGATCAACTGGCCCGCGCCGAACACGCCCCATACCCACAGCACACCACTGAAACTGGGGAACTGCATAACTGCTGCGAGCGTCGCAAGCATCAGGCCGACGATCATGCCCAGATAGGGGACGAACACCAGCATACCCGCGACGATACCGATCGGCAGCGCGAATTCCAGCCCGGCCAGCCACAGCACGATGCTGTAATAAGCGCTCATCAACAGCATCACGGAGATCTGTCCGCGCAGGAATTCCGCCAGGATGCGATCCACTTCCACCAGAATCTCATTGAACTTGACGTGAAAATGGCGCGGCAGCAGATCATCCACGCGCTTCACCAATTCGTTCCAGTCACGCAGCAAATAGAACATCGCGACCGGTATCAGCAGCAGGTTGATCAGCACCGCGATGATCGCGCCACCGCTGCTGCCCAGCCATGGCAGCAGTTTCGCCGCCACCCCGCCCGCACTCTTCCAGTGGCTGAGCAGCATATCCTTCACAGCCTGGCTGTCCCATTGCAGATCCGGACCTGCCCACTGTTGCAATACCGGCAACAGGCGCAGGCGCGCCGTCTCTATCCAGTCCGGCAGGCGCGTCACGAACCGTCCAATCTCCTTTTCCAGCAGCGGCAGCATGATCAGCAGCAACACGGCCAGCAGCAGCAACAATCCGCACATCACCAGCACCACGGCCAGCGTGCGCGGTATCTTCCAGGCACTCAGCCGCTGCACCGGCGGATTGCAGATATAGGCAAAGATGCCGGCCGCGACGAACGGGGTCAGTATCGGGCTGAGCAGATACAGCAGCAAAGCGGCCACCACCAGGAAGGATAGCCATTGCACGGCAGCGAAGCGGGATAGGGTCATTTGAGGTAAAATTCGCAAAAAATCGTGCCGCACTTTATCCTGTAGAAAGCGAAAACTCAACTTGAACACCCCTTCCAATCCTCCTTTTTCCGCAAAAAGCGGCAGCCTCACCTACCGAGATGCCGGTGTAGACATGGACGCGGGTGACCGCCTGGTCGAGAACATCAAACCGTTCGCCAAACGCACCATGCGCCCGGAAGTGCTGGGCGGCATCGGGGGTTTTGGCGCACTGGTGGAGATCTCCAAGAAATATCGCGAACCCGTGCTGGTTTCCGGCACCGACGGTGTCGGCACCAAACTCAAACTCGCCTTCGAACTGAACCGCCACGACACGGTAGGCATCGACCTGGTCGGCATGAGTGTCAACGACATCCTGGTGCAGGGCGCGGAGCCGCTGTTCTTTCTCGATTATTTCGCCTGCGGCAAGCTCGATGTGGATGCCGCCACTGAAGTCATCAAGGGCATCGCATACGGTTGCGAACAAGCGGGCTGCGCGCTGATCGGCGGCGAGACCGCCGAGATGCCAGGCATGTATCCGGACGGAGAATATGATCTTGCCGGCTTCGCGGTGGGCGTGGTGGAAAAAGCCGGCATCATCAGCGGCGCGGACATCAGGGCGGGTGATGCAGTGATCGGCCTCGCCTCGAACGGCGCGCATTCCAACGGCTACTCGCTGGTGCGCAAGATCATCAGCACCCACAAGGTCGACCTTACGCAAAAACTCGACGGCAAGCCGCTGTCCGATCTGATCATGGCGCCCACGCGCATCTATGTGAAACCGCTGCTGGCGCTGATGAAATCCCTCACCGTAAAAGGCATGGCGCATATTACCGGCGGCGGCCTGCTGGAAAACGTGCCGCGCGTGCTGCCGGAAAATGTCGTCGCGCAACTGGACGGCAAGGCCTGGCATACACCCGCGCTGTTCGACTGGCTGCGCGAGATGGGCAATGTCGCACCGCAGGAGATGTATCGCACTTTCAACTGCGGCATCGGCATGGTGGTGATCGTGGACAGCAAAGATGCGGATGCGGCACTGGCGCATCTCAGATTAGCCGAAGAATGGGCAACCGTGATCGGCGCAATACGCGCACGCAACGGCGCCGAACACCAAACACAAGTCGGCGCGTAGGGGCGGGTCTCAGACCCGTCCT
>DATBWQ010000007.1:0-4485 GCA_036514695.1 Gallionella sp.
CCCTTGCCGGAAGCGTGGTATGTGGTGCTGTTCCCGCCGGTGCAGGTGCCGACCGCACAGATTTTCGCGCATCCGGAATTGACACGCGATACGGTTTCCATCACAATGCGCGCCCTTTTGAAGGGGCAAATTGAGTGTCCACTTCGCAACGATCTGCAGCCCGTGGTGTGTGAGTTGTACCCGGAAGTGGCACGGCATATAGCATGGCTGAGCAATTTCGGCAAAGCGAGGATGACCGGATCGGGGGCGTGCGTATTCGCGGAATTCGACAGTCGCGGCCAGGCCGAAGCAGTATTGCAGCAGTTGCCGCAACCGATGCGCGGCTTGGTGGCACAAGGATTAGCAAGGCATCCGTTGCATGATTGGGTGCTTGATTGAAAATTATTGGGGAGTCGCCAAGTGGTAAGGCACCGGATTTTGATTCCGGCATTCGTAGGTTCGATCCCTACCTCCCCAGCCAGAACGTATTTCGGCATAGGCTAATGTGAGCGGCTGAAGCCACAATTAGTAACCGTAGGGTGGGCTATGCCCACCATGCCGGGCCGCTTCGACAGGCTCAGGACGGGCGCAGCCCGACCTGCATTTGGCGCCGGCTCGCCCGGCTTAGGGCTCAGGTTTTTTAGATTCTTTAAGGGGTTGCACGTGTCCTACGACAGCTTGATGGTGTTCACCGGCAATGCCAATCGCAAGCTTGCTGAGGCGGTCACGCAGCATCTGCACATCCATCTCGGACGCGCCACGGTGGGGCGTTTTTCGGACGGCGAAGTGATGGTGGAACTCCTTGAGAATGTGCGCGGCAAGGATGTGTTCGTGCTGCAATCCACCTGCGCACCGACCAATGACAATCTGATGGAAGTGTTAGTGATGGTGGATGCGTTGAAACGCGCCTCCGCCGGTCGTATCACTGCCGCGATGCCTTATTTCGGCTACGCGCGCCAGGATCGCCGCTTGCGCTCTGCGCGTGTCGCAATCACCGCCAAACTGGTGGCCGATATGCTCTCCAGTGCCGGTGTGGATCGCTTGTTGACCATGGATCTGCACTCCGACCAGATTCAGGGATTCTTCGATATTCCGGTGGACAATATTTATGCCAGCCCGATTTTGTTGTCTGACGTGTGGAAGCACAATTACCCGAATCTGATCGTGGTATCGCCGGACGTGGGCGGCGTGGTGCGTGCACGCGCCCTGGCGAAGGAACTGGAAGCGGACCTGGCGATCATCGACAAGCGCCGCCCCAAGCCGGGCGTGGCAAAGGTGATGAACATCATCGGGGATGTGGCGGGGCGTACTTGTTTGATCATGGACGACATGGTGGATACCGCCAATACGCTGTGCGAAGCCGCCCATGCGCTGAAGGAAAAAGGCGCGGCGCGCGTACTGGCCTATTGTACCCATGCGGTGCTGTCAGGCCCGGCGATCGAACGCATCGAGAATTCCGCGATGGATGAACTGGTCGTTACCGATACCATCCCGTTGAATGAGGCGGCGCGCAATTGCAAGCGCATCCGTCAGTTGAGCACCGCAGAACTGCTGGCGGAAACGATACGCCGCATCAACAGCGAAGAATCGGTGAGCTCGCTGTTCACCGAATAGAAATGAGGTAGGGTGGGCACGGCTTCATCGTGCCCACGCGGATTTGAACAGCGTGGGCATAAAAAACCATGCCCACCCTACATTGGTTTTAGCGGCAGCCATGTCGGTTGCCGCAATGCAAGGATCGTCTGGTCGCGGACGATGCTTTATTCTAGGAGAAGTAAAATGGCAATCGAAATAAATGCAACAACCCGCAAGGCGCAAGGTACGGGTGCGAGCCGCCGTCTGCGTAACACCGGCCGCGTGCCAGGTGTTGTGTATGGCGCAGGCGACGTGAACATGATCGAACTGGATCACAACGAGTTGTATCACAAGCTGCGTGCGGAAGCGTTCCACGCTTCGATACTGACGCTGAATCTGGAGGGCAAGAAGGAATCCGTGCTGTTGCGCGATTTTGTGATGCACCCGTTCCGCCAGCAGGTCCAGCATATCGACTTTCAGCGCGTGGATGCGAAGAAAAAGATGCACATCAAAGTGCCGCTGCACTTCCTGAATGCCGAAATCTCTCCGGGTGTGAAGGACGGCGGCGGCAAGGTCAGCCACGTGATGAACGATCTGGATATCATTTGCTTGCCGGCGGATCTGCCGGCCTTCATCGAAGTGGATCTGGCGCATCTTGCACTCGGCCATTCCGTCCACGTGTCCGACCTGAAGTTGCCCAAGGGCGTGGAAGCCGCTACACACGGGGCGCACACAGCCGATGCTGTGGTTGCCACCGTGCAAGTGCCGCGCGGCATGATAGAAGCAGAAGTGACTGCCGAAGCTGAGGCCGCCGCAGCTGCTTCTGCGGCCTCGGCTCCTGCGCCTGCTGCCGGTGCTGCTAAAACGAGTACGGCTGCACCTGCGGCTGCAGTTGCAGCAGCTCCTGCTGCCAAAAAAACCAAGTAAATCGACTGGCTGCATAAACCCGCCATTGCTGATGAAAGCATGGCGGGTTTTTTTGTAGGGTGGGCACGCTTTTGTGCCCACGCTGTCGGCGTTCGGCTATTTCCGCGTGGGCACAAAAAGCGTGCCCACCCTACGAATCATTCGCCGTTTTCAGGATGAATAGTATGGCAACGATACGTCTGATTGTTGGTCTGGGTAACCCCGGACGCGAATATGAATCCACCCGGCATAACGCCGGCTTCCGGTGGGTGGACGAACTCGCGCGCCTGCACAAGCTGGACTTCAGGAGCGAGTCCAAATTTCACGGCTTGACTGCGCGCGGCCAGTTGCACGGTCATGAAATGTTGCTGCTCAAGCCGCAAACGTTCATGAATGTCAGCGGCCGGGCCGTCGGGACGCTGGCGCAGTTCTACAAGATCGCCCCGGCAGAAATGCTGGTGGTGCATGATGATCTGGATCTGCCGCCGGGTGTGGCACGTTTGAAAATGGGCGGCGGACACGGCGGACACAACGGACTGAAGGACATCATCGCGCATCTCGGCACGAAAGACTTTTGGCGGTTGCGTATTGGTATCGGTCATCCCGGCGAGCGTGCTGAGGTATCCGGCTATGTGTTGAACGATCCGCGCCGCGAAGAGCGTGAACTGATAGACGAGGCCATGCAGCAAGCGCAGAGCATCGCGCATATGGTCATCGAAGGAAAAACCGAAGCGGCGATGTTGAAGCTGCATAGCGCGTAAAACCAAACCCCTCCCGGCCTCCCCTTGTCAGGGAAGGAGTCTTGGATCTCCCCCTGACAAGGGGGAGGTGGAGGGGGTTTAGGGTTGCAGTTAATAAAAAAGGAATAAACCATGTCTTTGAAATGCGGTATCGTCGGCCTGCCCAATGTGGGCAAATCCACCCTGTTCAATGCGCTGACCAAGGCGGGTATCGCTGCGGAGAATTATCCGTTCTGCACCATCGAGCCCAACGTCGGCATCGTAGAGGTGCCGGATGCGCGCATGGCGGCGCTGGCGGAGATCGTCAAGCCGCAGCGCATGCAATACGCGATCACCGAATTCGTGGACATCGCCGGACTGGTTGCGGGCGCGTCCAAGGGCGAAGGGCTGGGCAACCAGTTCCTCGCCAACATCCGCGAGACGGATGGTATTCTGAACGTGGTGCGCTGTTTCGAGGACGACAATGTGATCCACGTGGCGGGCAAGGTCGATCCGATCTCCGACATCGAGACTATTAACACCGAGCTGGCTTTGGCTGATCTCGCCACCGTGGAAAAAGCGCAGCAGCGCAACAGCAAGCAATCGCGGTCCGGCGACAAGGAAGCCGCAAAACTCGGCGTGTTGCTGGAGCAAGTTTCAGCGCACCTCGACCAGGGCAAACCGGCGCGCATGCTGAAGCTGGATGCCGGCCAGCTCGCGCTGCTCAAGCCGCTGTGCCTGCTTACTATCAAGCCCGCGATGTATGTCGCCAACGTCGCGGAAAAAGGCTTCAGCAACAATCCGCTGCTAGCCCGTCTGGAAGAATTCGCCGCCAGGGAAGGCGCGCCGGTGGTGCCGATCTGCGCCGCACTGGAAGCGGAGATCGCCGAACTGTCCGATGAAGACAAAAAAGAATTTCTGACCGATGCCGGCCTGGCGGAACCCGGCCTGAATCGCCTGATACGCACCGGCTATCAGTTGCTCGGCCTCCAAACCTATTTCACGGCCGGAGTGAAAGAAGTGCGCGCATGGACCATCCACAAAGGCGATACCGCACCCCAGGCGGCGGGCGTGATCCACAACGACTTCGAGCGCGGTTTCATTCGTGCCGAAGTGATTTCCTTCGACGATTTCGTGAAATACAAGGGCGAGCAGGGCGCGAAAGATGCCGGCAAGATGCGTGTGGAAGGCAAGGAGTATGTGGTGCAGGATGGCGATGTGATGCACTTCCGATTTAACGTGTAATCTGTTGAGCTTTACATAATTCATGACTGTTAAGTGATTTACCGTAGGGCGGGCTTTGCCC
>DATBWQ010000008.1:0-33119 GCA_036514695.1 Gallionella sp.
AACGGGTAGGGGCACGGCGCGCCGTGCCCGAACAAAATTTTCCGGTAGATTATGCAGACATTGACAGTAGGATTGGGTGAACGCAGTTATCCGATACACATCGGCAGCGGATTGCTGGCCCATGCGGAGTTGATACAAGCGCGCGTCCCGCGCGGACGTGCCGCCATCGTGACCAACACCACGGTCGCTCCGCTGTATCTGGAGAAGCTTCAGCAAACCTTGCGGCGCATCAGTGTCGGCAGCGTGCCTGTGATATTGCCTGATGGCGAGGAGTACAAGAATTCCGGCACGCTGAATCTGATCTATGACGCTTTGCTGACCCATCGCTGCGAGCGCACCACACCGCTCATCGCGCTGGGCGGCGGCGTGATTGGCGATATGACCGGCTACGCCGCCGCGACCTATTTGCGCGGCGTGCCGTTCATCCAGATACCGACCACGCTGCTGGCACAGGTGGATTCCTCGGTGGGCGGCAAGACCGGCATCAATCATCCGCTCGGCAAGAACATGATAGGCGCGTTCTATCAGCCACAGTTGGTGCTGGCCGATACCGATACGCTGAACACCCTGCCGGATAACGAGCTGGCTGCGGGGGTGGCCGAAGTCATCAAATATGGATTGATCCGCGATCTGCCATTTCTGGAATGGCTGGAGCAGAACCTGGACAAGCTGCTGGCGCGCGATACGGCCACATTGCAATATGCGATTGCGCGCAGTTGCCGGAACAAGGCCGAGGTCGTCGCGGCTGACGAGCGAGAAAGCGGTGAGCGCGCCCTGTTGAATCTGGGGCATACCTTCGGGCACGCCATCGAATCGGGCATGGGCTATGGCAATTGGCTGCATGGCGAGGGCGTGGCGGCAGGCACCATCATGGCGGCGGATTTGTCGCAGCGTCTGGGCTGGATCAGCGCGCAGGATGTGGCGCGCATACGCAGCCTGTTCGAGCGTGCCAAACTACCCACGGTAGCACCCGATCTGGGTGCCGGTAAATATCTCGAATTGATGGGGCTGGATAAAAAAGTCGAGGGCGGCAAGATGCGCTTCGTGCTGCTCAGGCAAATCGGGCACGCGGTGGTTCAGAGCGATGTGCCGCAACATCTGCTTCAGCAAACCTTGCAAGCTTGCACGTCCTTCGACCAGGCTCAGGACAGGCATGGCTGAGCTCGCGCCCTACGCCGTCACTGAGACCAACTCGCGCGGACGAAAAGTGGCGGAGGCTGCGCCGCAAGGGCGCAGCGAATTCCAGCGTGACCGCGACCGCATCATTCATTCCGGCGCGTTTCGCCGTCTCGAATACAAGACCCAGGTGTTCGTGAATCACGAAGGCGATTTGTTCCGCACCCGCCTCACGCACAGCATCGAAGTGGCGCAAATCGCCCGCTCCATCGCGCGCCGCCTGCACCTGAACGAAGATATTGCCGAGGCGATTTCCCTGGCGCACGACCTCGGGCATACGCCGTTCGGCCATGCCGGACAGGACGCGCTGAATGCCTGCACGAAAGCCTATGGCGGTTTCGAGCACAATCTGCAATCGCTGCGCGTGGTGGATGTTCTGGAAGAGAGATATGCCGCATTCGACGGGCTGAACCTGTGCTTTGAAACGCGTGAAGGCATACTCAAGCACTGCTCAGCGGAGAACGCCGCACAACTGGGCGATCTGGGCGAAAGATTTCTGAACAACCGCCGCCCATCACTAGAAGCGCAGGTCGCCAACCTTGCCGACGAGATCGCTTACAACAATCACGATGTGGATGACGGCTTGCGTTCCGGTCTGATCACGCTTGAGCAACTTGCCGCAGTACCTTTGGTGGCAACCCATTTGTATGAAGTGCGCCTGGCCTATCCCGATCTGCCGGAGCGGCGTGTGGTGCATGAGACGGTGCGGCGCATGATCAATACCCTGGTGACTGATCTGATCAGGCAGAGCGAGTCCAATATCGGCTCACATGGTCTGGCCACGCTGGAAGATGTGCGCAACGCGCAGGCGCTGATCGCCTACAGCCCCGCGATCAACGAACAGCAGCGCGAGTTGAAAAATTTTCTGCGCATCCATTTGTACCGCCATTACCGCGTGCTGCGCATGAGTGCCAAGGCGCAGCGCATCATCGGCGACCTGTTCGGCATATTCATGGCAGACAGCCGCCTGTTGCCGCCGCAATTTCAAAATCTGGCTGAACAAGACCGCGCCCGCGCAGTTGCAGACTATATTGCCGGCATGACCGACCGCTACGCCATCCGCGAGCATCGCCGCATTTTTGCGGTGGAAGAAGTCCCGATTTAATTGGCGCCTTTAATAATCCGCCGGAATAACGAAATATGAATTGGGCAATCGTTCCCGCGCTCGAGCGCGGGAACGATAACCCATCCTACAAGCCAAGGCATCATTCGATATGGTGTAAACGTCAGGGTAAATTTGTTCTAAAAATCAACGATGACTGATTTTTTATGAACCTTGTGCAATCAAAAAGTAGTAGGGTGGATAAGCGCAGCGCATCCACCCTGCCAGCTCAAAAAGGTGGATGCGCTGCGCTTATCCACCCTACATTTTTCCCCGAGAACAAATTTACCCTGGTAAACGTTCGGTGCGGTGCGGTTGCCCATCATCACCAGACAAGGTAAGATTCCCGCCCTTTCGCTTTTGAATTCGACCTGGCGACGCGTGTCGCCATTTTTTGGCTTGGTGATTTTGAGCTGTATGTTTTAACTGGGGTAAACCGTGAGCAATTCTTCTTTGCCGATACAGCAAGGTTTGTACGATCCGCGCCAGGAGCGCGATGCCTGCGGGGTGGGGTTTGTCGCCCATATCAAGGGCAAACAAAGCCATGACATGGTTCGCCAGGGTTTGCAGATTCTGGAAAATCTGACCCACCGCGGCGCGGTGGGCGCCGACCCGCTGGCAGGCGATGGTGCGGGTATCTTGTTGCAGATTCCTGATGCGTTCCTGCGTGCGCAGTGCGCGGCCAGGGGCGTGGTGTTGCCTGAGATCGGCAGCTATGGCGTGGGTATGTTGTTCCTGCCGCGCGATGCCGCAGCGCGTGCTGCATGCGAGCGTATCATCGCCGACAGGATAGCCGCCGAAGGCCAGCATTTGCTGGGCTGGCGCGATGTGCCGGTGGACAGCCGCAACCTGGGCGAAAGCGTGAAAGCGGCGGAGCCGGTGGTGCGCCAGGTATTCATCGGGCGCGGCAGGAAAAGCGCGGATGCAGGCCATTTTGAGCGCAAGTTATTCGTGATACGCAAGACTGCGGAGCACGCCATAAGCAGTCTTCCGGATGGGCAGGGGAAAGGCTTTTATTGCCCTTCGCTGTCTTCGCGCACCGTGGTTTACAAGGGAATGCTGCTGGCCGATCAGGTCGGCAAGTATTATCTCGATTTGCAGGATGAAAGCCTGGTCAGCGCATTGGCGCTGGTGCATCAGCGTTTCTCCACCAACACGTTCCCCACCTGGGACCGGGCGCATCCGTTCCGCATGATTGCGCACAACGGCGAGATCAACACCTTGCGCGGCAACGTGAACTGGATGGCCGCGCGCCATGCCACGATGTCGTCCAAACTGCTCGGCGATGATCTGGAAAAGCTGTGGCCGCTGATCGTGGAAGGCCAATCCGACTCCGCCTGTCTGGACAACGCGCTGGAACTGCTGGTGGCGGGCGGCTACTCGCTGGCGCATGCGATGATGCTGCTGATCCCGGAAGCCTGGGTAGGCAGTCCCTTGTTGAACGAAGAGCGCCAGGCATTCTACGAATACCACGCCATCCTGATGGAACCCTGGGATGGCCCTGCCGCCGTGGCTTTTACCGATGGCCGCCAGATCGGCGTGACGCTGGATCGCAACGGTCTGCGTCCGGCACGCTACCTGATCACCGACGACGATATTGTGCTGATGGCATCCGAAATGGGCGTGCTGGATATTCCGCAACACAAGATCGTGAAGAAATGGCGCATACAGCCCGGCAAGATGTTCCTGGTTGACTTGCAGGCCGGACGGGTTGTCGATGTCATCAAGATGAAGCAACAGCTCGCCACCGCCAAGCCTTACCGGCAATGGATAGAAAAATCGCGCTACTTTCTGGATGATTTGCCGGTAGTGCCCGGCAAGGGCGCGATGCATCGCGCCCCTACGAAAGCATCTCTGCTCGACACCCAGCAGGCATTCGGTTACTCGCAGGAAGACTTCAAGTTCATCCTCGCCCCGATGGCTTCCGCGGGCGAAGAAGCCATCGGCTCGATGGGTTGCGATTCCGCACTGCCGGTGTTATCGAACAAGAATCGCTCGCTCTATGATTATTTCCAGCAATTGTTTGCGCAGGTGACCAATCCGCCGATAGACCCGATCCGCGAAGAGATCGTGATGTCGCTTACTTCGTTTATCGGCCCCAGGCCCAACCTTCTTGGAATTGAAGAAACCGATCCTCCGCTGCGCCTGGAGGTGCACCAGCCGGTTCTGTCCAATGAAAACCTGGCCAAACTGCGCGACATCAGCAAGCTGACGCAGGGGCGCTACAAGTCGCTGGTATTGGATATTACCTATCCCGTCACAAAGGGCGCGAAAGGCTGCGAGGCCGCCATCAAATCGCTGTGCGCTGCAACCAACAAGGCGGTGGCGGATGGCTACAACGTGCTGATCCTGTCCGACCGCGCCGTGTCGAGCAAGCGGGTCGCCATTCCCGCGCTGCTGGCCTGTGCGGCGGTGCATCATCATCTGATACGCGAAGGCATGCGCACCCGCGCAGGCCTGGTGGTGGATACCGGTTCCGCGCGCGAAGTTCATCATTTCGCGCTGCTTGCAGGTTACGGCGCCGAGGCGGTGTGTCCGTGGCTGGCGTACGAAACAGTCGCTTCCATGACCGGCAATTTGCCCGAAGGCCTGACCGCCAAGGAAGCCGGCAAGCGCTTCAAAAAGGCAATCAACAAGGGGCTGCTCAAGGTGATGTCCAAGATGGGCATCTCCACTTACCAGTCCTATTGCGGCGCGCAGATATTCGAAGCCATCGGCCTGAATGCCGGATTTGTCGAAAAATATTTCACCGGCACGGCAACCCAGATCGAGGGCATCGGCCTGTATCAGGTGGCCGAAGAAATGATGCGTACCCACCAGTCCGCATTCGGCAACGATCCGGTGCTGGCGAACGCGCTCGAAGCGGGCGGCGAATATGCTTACCGCGTGCGCGGCGAAGAGCACATGTGGACACCCGATACCATCGCGAAATTGCAGAACGCCACGCGCACCAATAATTTTGCGACCTTCAAGGAATATGCCAAGCTGATCAACGATCAGGGGCAGCGCATGAAAACCCTGCGCGGGCTGTTCGAAATCAAGCCTGCGGGCGCGCCGGTGCCGCTGGAAGAAGTCGAGACTGCAAAGGAAATCGTCAAGCGCTTTGTCACCGGCGCGATGTCGCTCGGTTCGATCTCCACCGAGGCGCATACCACACTGGCGATTGCGATGAACCGCATCGGCAGCAAGTCCAACACCGGCGAAGGCGGCGAGGATCCGGCGCGCTACAAGACAATCAAGGGCGGCGAAAAGCTCTCCGAGATCATCGGCAAGAATCGTGTCGCATGCGACCGTGAACTCAAAGCTGGCGATTCGTTGCGTTCGCGCATCAAGCAAGTGGCCGCAGGACGTTTCGGCGTCACCGCCGAGTACCTGAGCAGCGCCGACCAGATCCAGATCAAGATGGCGCAGGGCGCCAAGCCCGGCGAAGGCGGACAGTTGCCCGGCCACAAGGTGTCCGAGTACATCGCCAAGCTGCGCAACTCGGTGCCGGGCGTGGGGCTGATTTCCCCGCCCCCGCACCATGATATTTATTCCATCGAAGACCTGGCGCAACTGATTCATGACATGAAGAATGCCAACCCGGGCGCCTCGATTTCGGTGAAGCTGGTATCGGAGATCGGCGTGGGCACCGTGGCGGCGGGCGTGGCCAAGACCAAGGCCGACCACATCGTGATTTCCGGCTTCGACGGCGGCACCGGCGCCTCGCCGTTGTCGTCCATCAAGCACACCGGCACGCCGTGGGAGCTGGGCCTTGCGGAAGCGCAGCAGACGCTGGTGCTGAACAGGCTGCGCGGGCGCGTTGCATTGCAGGTGGACGGCCAGATCAAGACCGGGCGCGATGTGCTGATCGGCGCGCTGCTGGGCGCCGATGAATTCGGTTTTGCCACTGCACCGCTGGTGGTAGAAGGCTGCATCATGATGCGCAAGTGCCACCTCAACACCTGTCCGGTGGGCGTAGCGACACAGGATCCGGAGCTGCGCAGGAAATTTACCGGCCAGCCGGAACACGTGGTGAACTACTTCTTCTTTGTTGCCGAAGAGCTGCGCGAATACATGGCGGGAATGGGTGTCCGCAAGCTTGATGACCTTATCGGCCGTAGCGACTTGCTCGATATGAAGCACGGCATTGCGCACTGGAAAGCGCAGGGCCTGGACTTTTCCAGGGTGTTCCATCAGCCGGATGTGCCCGCCAGCGTGGCGCGTTTTCATTCCGAAGAGCAGGATCACGGGCTGGAAAAAGCGCTGGATAACAAGCTGATCGCGCAAGCCAGTGCCGCGCTGGAGCATAAAAAACCGGTGGTCATCGAGAGCGCCATCAGAAATGTCAATCGCACCGTCGGCACCATGCTGTCGCACGAAGTGGTGAAGCGTTACGGACATGCAGGGCTGCCTGCCAATACCATCACGGTAAAGTTTAAAGGCACAGCGGGGCAGAGCTTTGGCGCCTTCCTCGCGCATGGTATCACGCTGGAGCTGTCCGGCGAATGCAACGACTATGTCGGTAAAGGTTTGTGCGGCGGACGCATCGTGGTGGTGCCACCCGCAGAATGCAAAATTGTGGCGGCAGACAATATCATCGTCGGCAACACCGTGCTGTACGGTGCGACCAGTGGCGAGAGTTACTTCTGCGGTGTGGCGGGCGAGCGTTTTGCAGTGCGCAATTCCGGCGCGATCGCGGTGGTGGAAGGTTTGGGCGATCACGGTTGCGAGTACATGACCGGCGGCATGGTGGTGGTGCTGGGCCAGACCGGACGCAACTTTGCTGCGGGCATGTCCGGCGGTGTGGCTTACGCGCTGGATGAGGATGGCACATTCGCCAATCGCTGCAACTTGTCCATGGTGCAACTGGAGGCGATCCCCGAAGAGATGGAAGCCAGCGAGACCGGAGAGGTCGAGGCACATGGCCGTGTGCACCTCAATCATCTGGGCAAGGCCGATGCGTTGGTCTTGCGCGGCAAGATCGAGAAGCATTTCCACTATACCGGCAGCGTTCGTGCCAGGCTTATTCTCGACAACTGGGCGCATTACCTGCCGAAATTCGTCAAGGTAATGCCGACCGAATATCGCCGTGCGTTGCAGGAAATTGCGGAACTGCAAGCCAGACAAAGGGAGACCGTGTAAATGGGCAAGCTTACCGGGTTTATGGAATTCAGCCGCTTGAGCGAAGAGTATTTGCCGGTTGCGGAACGCCTGAAAAATTATCATGAGTTCGTGCTGCATCTGAATGACGAGCAGGCCAGGACGCAGGGCGCGCGCTGCATGGATTGCGGCATCCCGTTCTGCACCACGGGCTGTCCGGTCAACAACATCATCCCCGACTGGAACGATCTGGTGTACCGCGGCAACTGGCGCGAAGCGCTGGACGTGTTGCACTCCACCAACAACTTCCCGGAAGTCACGGGTCGCATCTGCCCCGCGCCATGCGAAGCGGCTTGCACGCTGAACATCAACAATGACGCGGTGGGCATCAAATCCATCGAGCATGCCATCATCGACAAGGGCGGGGAAAATGGATGGGTGGTACCGCAACCGCCTGCGGAAAAAACCGGCAAAAAGGTCGCCGTGGTCGGTTCCGGTCCCGCCGGACTCGCCGCGGCCCAGCAACTGGCACGAGTCGGGCACAACGTGACGGTGTTCGAAAAGAACGACCGGATCGGCGGTTTGCTTCGTTATGGAATACCCGATTTCAAGCTCGACAAGCGCCTGATCGATTGGCGCATGGCGCAGCTGCATGCCGAGGGTGTGGAATTCCGCACCTCTGTGTTCATCGGCAAGGATGCGCCGGGCAAGGGAACGGCCAATGACGCCAAACAGACCATCAGCCCCGACCGGCTGCTGAAAAAATTCGATGCCGTGATTTTGTCCGGGGGCGCCGAGCAACCGCGTGACTTGCCGGTTCCGGGACGCGAATTGAAAGGCGTGCACTACGCGCTGGAGTTCCTGATCCCGCAGAACAGGGAAGTGGCGGGAGACGGGCGCAATCCTATCCGTGCCGATGGCAAGCATGTGGTGGTGATAGGCGGCGGCGATACCGGCTCGGATTGCGTGGGCACCTCGAATCGCCATGGCGCGTTGTCAATCACACAACTCGAAGTGATGCCGCGTCCGCCGGAGCAGGAAAACAAGTCGCTGGTATGGCCGAACTGGCCGATGAAGCTGCGCACATCCAGTTCGCATCAGGAAGGCGCGCAACGCGACTGGTCGATAGTCACCAGGGAATTCATCGGCAGCAACGGCAAGGTCGAGAAACTGCGCGCCGTGCGGGTCGAATGGAAAGACGGTAAGATGAGCGAGATCGCGGGCAGCGAGTTCGAGCTCAAGGCCGACCTGGTATTGCTGGCGATGGGCTTCGTCAGCCCGGAGCAGAATGTGCTGGATGCATTCTGTGTGGAAAAGGACGCGCGCGGCAACATCAAGGCCGACACGGAAAACTACCGCACCGGCAAGGACAAGATATTTGCCGCAGGTGACATGCGCCGCGGGCAATCGCTGGTGGTGTGGGCGATACGCGAAGGCCGTCAGTGCGCACGCGCGGTGGATGAGTATTTGATGGGCAGTTCCGTGTTACCCCGTTAAACCCAAACCCCTCCCGGCCTCCCTGCTTCGACAAGCTCAGCACATGCTTGTCAGGGGAGGTTAGGAGGGGTTGGGGTTAGGTAGTTTTAGAATTTAATTAAAAAGAGAGAAACATGAACTTCAAACTGAAAAACGACACCTTCCTGCGCGCCCTGTTGCGTCAACCTACCGAGTACACCCCGATGTGGATGATGCGCCAGGCCGGCCGCTTCCTTCCGGAATACCGCGAGACACGCAAGCGTGCCGGCAGTTTTCTCGGTCTGTGCAAAAGCCCGGACTACGCTACGGAAGTCACATTGCAACCGATAGACCGCTACCCGCTGGATGCTGCGATCCTGTTCTCCGACATACTGACCGTGCCGGATGCGATGGGCCTGGGGCTGTATTTTTCGGATGGCGAAGGCCCGAAGTTCGAGCGTCCGCTGCGCGATG
Source organism: Gallionella sp. (assembly GCA_036514695.1). Lineage (GTDB taxonomy): Bacteria > Pseudomonadota > Gammaproteobacteria > Burkholderiales > Gallionellaceae > Gallionella. The sequence goes on from DATBWQ010000008.1 coordinate 9,290, forward strand.
AAGCCGCGATCAAGGCACTGCGTGTGCCGGACATCGGCAAGGACTTGCGCTACGTCACCGATGCCGTGACGCAGATCCGCAAGGCGCTGAATGGGCGCATACCGCTGATAGGTTTCTCAGGCAGCCCGTTCACGCTGTCCTGCTACATGGTCGAGGGTGGCGGCAGCGACGATTACGCCAAGGTCAAGACCTTGATGTACAACGAGCCCAAGCTGATGCACCACATCCTTGAAGTGACCACCCAGGCGGTGATCGCCTACCTGAATGCCCAGATAGAAGCCGGCGCGCAAGCCGTGATGATCTTCGATTCCTGGGGCGGCGTGCTGTCGCATGCGGCGTTCCATGAATTCTCCCTGGCTTACACGCAGCGCATCGTGGCTGGCTTGATCAAGGAAAAAGACGGCGTGAAGATCCCGTCCATCGTGTTCACCAAGGGAGGCGGCTTGTGGATCGAAAGCATCGCCAATACCGGCTGCGACGCAGTGGGACTGGACTGGACCATAGACATCGGCATCGCGCGTCAGCGTGTCGGCAACAAGGTCGCGCTGCAAGGCAACATGGATCCCGCAGTGCTGTTCGCCTCGCCTGAAGCAATCCACAAGGAAGTGGATCATATCCTCGGCAGCTACGGCTTCGGTAGCGGTCATGTGTTCAATCTGGGACACGGTATTTCGCAACACACCAACCCGGAGAATGTGGCGGCCTTGGTTAAGGCGGTTCACGAGTTAAGCAGGAAATATCACTAAGCTGTTCGGGTAGGTTGAACAAAAAGCCGCAGGAGATACCTGCGGCTTTTGCATTTCTGCGACAATCGCAGCGTTTATTGCTGAGCAAATATGCCTATAGTCCGCGTCGCTCTGGATGTCCCGCTGCCCACCCTGTTCGATTACACGGTGGCCGAAGGTGTTGCGGTTGCGATAGGTCAGCGGGTGATCGTACCGTTCGGGCGCAGGCAGATGGTCGGGGTGGTGATGGAGTGCGTTGCCACCACGGATGTGTCGCCAGAGCGCATCAAGCCGGTGATGCAGGTGTTGCACGACAGCGCGCCATTGTCGGCGGGATTGCTCGATCTGCTGCGCTTTTGCAGCGACTATTATCGTTATCCTGTCGGGCAGACGGTGCTGTCTGCATTGCCGACACGGTTGCGTTCGGACAAGCCGGTCATCAGCAAACCGATCTTGAGTTATCGTTTGACCGCTAGCGGTGCAGCACTCGGTCTAGACTCATTCCCGAAACGCAAAGTGGTGCAGCGGCGCATCCTGGCAAAATTGGCGGAGCAGACGTGCAATCTGGCGCAGATCAAGGCGTTGTCGGCGACGGCGGGGGCGCAGTTGAAGGCTTTGGTACAGGAGGGGTGGGTTGAGAGTTTTTCTCTTGCACCATCCCTCACCCCCAGCCCCTCTCCCGCTTGCGGGAGAGGGGAGCAGATTGCGCAACACATCTTCGATAATGCACATGCGCTGACCGGCGAACAGCAGCAGGCGGTGGATGCTGTCACACAGGCCAGCGGCTATGCCTGCTTCCTGCTGCACGGCATCACCGGCAGCGGCAAGACCGAGGTGTATGTGCATCTGATGCATCACGTGTTGCAGCCCTGTCCTGAGCCTTGTCTAAGGGGCGTCGGGCAGGTGCTGTTGCTGGTGCCGGAGATCAATCTCACGCCGCAACTGGAGAGTTATTTCCGCAGCCGTTTCCCTGATGTGAATCTGATCAGTCTGCACAGCGGCTTGTCCGAGGGCGAGCGATTGCATAACTGGCAGCAGGCGCAAGCGGGCACTGCACAGATCGTGCTCGGCACGCGGCTGTCGGTGTTTGCGGAATTGCCAGGACTGGCGCTGATCATCGTGGACGAAGAGCACGACAGCTCGTTCAAGCAGCAGGATGGCTTGCGCTACTCGGCGCGCGATGTGGCGATCTTTCGCGCCAATCAGCGCGGCGTGCCTATCGTATTGGGTTCGGCCACGCCATCGTTGGAGAGTTATCACAACGCTCAGAGCGGACGTTACCGGATGCTCAAGCTGACCGGGCGCGCGCTGGCCGAAGCGCGTTTGCCCGAAGTGCGCTGCGTCAACATCAACCAGACCGTGATGCATCACGGCATCAGCGAAAACCTGCTGCGGGAGATCGGGCTGCGTATCACGCGTAGCGAGCAGAGTCTGGTGTTCATCAACCGGCGCGGTTACGCGCCGGTGCTGATGTGCACCGGATGCGGCTGGTTGTCCGGTTGCAAGAATTGCGCGGGCAAGATGGTGCTGCACCTCAACGAGCAACGCCTGCGCTGCCATCACTGCGGTTACCAGATCCGTGTGCCGGCTGCATGTCCGAGTTGCGGCAATGCGGATCTGCATCCGGTCGGCAGCGGCACGCAGCGCGTGGAAAGCGTGTTGCAGGAACGCTTCCCGGATGCGCGCATCCTGCGGGTGGATAGAGACAGCACGCGCAACAAGCGCGCCTGGCAGACCATGCGCGCGCAGATACACGCGAATGAGGTGGACATACTGGTAGGCACGCAGATGCTCGCCAAGGGGCACGACTTCCCTGCGCTGACCCTGGTCGGCGTGCTCAATCCCGACAGCGCGCTGTACAGCAGCGATTTCCGCGCGCCGGAAAGGCTTTTCGCACAACTGGTGCAGGTGGCAGGGCGCGCCGGACGTGCCGATAAACCGGGTGAGGTGCTGATCCAGACCGCCTTTCCGGATCATCCCCTGTTTCGCGCCTTGCAGACCCATGATTTCGAAGGTTGGGCAGCGTCGCAGTTGGCCGAACGGCGAATGGCAGGTTTCCCGCCGTTCGTTTTTCAGGCCATGCTGCGTGCCGAAGGGAAGAATGAAGCGGAGGTTTACGCGTTTCTGAATCATGCGCGAACTGCTGCGGTCGAGTTGAGCGATTCAACGGAAACCCCGGGTTCGGTGGAAATCCTCGGCGTAGTTCCCGCCGCGCTGCCGCGCCGCGCCAATCACCTGCGCGCACAGTTGCTGATTCAGGCGAGCACGCGCAAAGGCTTGCAACAATTCCTGCGCGTTTGGCAGCCGTTATTGGACGCGCTGCCCGCACAAAAGCTGCGCTGTTCGCTGGACATTGACCCGCTGGAATTTTAAAGAGACGCACAATTAACAAGTTACTGACTGGCGACGAAACCAACCCATATCCTATGATTTGGCTTGGCCAATCTGCGGCGGATGAAAATCCATCACGGGGAAATTTGCCTAAACTGTAGTTCAGGAAGACCGGCAGTGCATCACATCGCAGAATGTAATATCGCCCAGTTGCACCGGGCGATGAGTTGAACCCAGATAATCCATTAGCCTCGAAACCCCCTCCAGCTCCCCCTTGTCAGGGGGAGTGCCCGGTCTGCCCCTCCCCTGACAAGGGGAGGTTGGGAGGGGTTGGGGTGGAATTTCTGCCTGATGGACAATCTGGGTTGAATAGAGTTCCAACAGCTTATTAGTCCGATCAGTACTCAATCCCGTTGTCTTGCCCACAACGTCGATCAAAGGAATCCTCTAAAAATCGTAGCGAGCAGTTCGATAATGGGGCATGGCAGTCCGCGCATCCTTGCTTGTGATCAAGTGGTCTTGCCCACAACGAATGTTCAAGACCAGAAAGCAAGCTGAATGGTTATGACGAACCCTCACCCGCGATTATTTCTTTCCCCTTGGTTGTACCAATCCTGCGTGCTATTGGCGATCTTCACCACCAGCAACATCACCGGCACTTCGATCAGCACACCGACCACGGTGGCCAACGCTGCGCCGGATTGAAAACCGAACAGGCTGATGGCAGTAGCAACGGCCAGCTCAAAGAAATTACTCGCGCCGATGAGTGCTGAAGGTGCGGCCACACAGTGTGCTACGCCCAAGCGGCGATTCAGCCAATAGGCGAAGCCGGAATTAAACAGTACCTGAATCAGGATCGGCACGGCGAGCATCACTATCACCAGCGGTTGCGCGACGATGGCGTTGCCCTGTAAGGCAAACAGCAATACCAGGGTCACCAGCAGCGCACCCATTGAATACGGCGCGATATGTTCCAGTGTGTGCTTGAATAGACTCTCGCCTTTTGCCAACAACTGACGACGCAACAGATGCGCGATGATGACCGGAATCACGATGTATAAGATCACCGAAACGAACAACGTATCCCACGGCACGGCAATGCTGGCGATACCGAGCAACAACGCGACCAGCGGGGCGAAAGCGAAAATCATGATGGTGTCGTTGAGTGCCACTTGTGACAGTGTGAAATATGGATCACCTTTCACCAAATTGCTCCATACAAACACCATCGCGGTACACGGCGCGGCGGCCAAAAGAATCAATCCGGCGATATAACTGTCGAGTTGATCCTGCGGCAAATAATCGGCAAACACATGGCGGATGAAAAGCCAGCCGAGGAAGGCCATCGAAAAAGGCTTCACGCCCCAGTTGATGAACAGCGTGACGCCGATACCGCGCCAATGCGCTTTCACCTGATGCAGTACACCGAAGTCGATACGCAGCAGCATCGGGATGATCATCACCCACACTAATACGCCCACCGGAATATTCACCCTGGCGATTTCCAGACTGGCGATTGCCTGAAATACGCTCGGAAAGCATTGTCCGAACAACACCCCGACAATGATGCACAGCCCTACCCAGACGGTCAGATAACGCTCAAAAGTATTCATCTCGTTAATCCTGCATGCGGCCGATTTCGGCGAGCTTTTCCTTCAGCGCAAGCTTATCCAGCGATTCAATTGGCAGGCTCATGAATAACTGAATACGCCTTGCCAGTTGGTTATATGCTGTTTTGAAAGCTGCACATTTGACATCATCACTGCCCTCAACACCGGCAGGATCAGGAATACCCCAGTGCGCGGTGGCTGGTCTGCCCGGCCAGATCGGGCAAGTTTCACCTGCCGCGCTGTCACACACAGTAAAAATGAAATCGATCTCCGGTGCATCGATTGCAGCGAATTCATCCCAACTTTTGCTACGTAGCCCTGCAATGCTGTGCCCCTTCTGTTGCAGTAACTCCAGTGCGAGGGGATTGACTCGACCTACCGGCTTGCTGCCAGCACTATGAGCGATGAATTTTCCTTTACCAAACACGTTGAACAGCACTTCTCCCAAAATGCTGCGTGCGGAATTGCCAGTACATAACACCAGTATGTGGTACGGTTTTTCCTGCAAAGATGCTTTCCTTATAATTTGTAGTCAAGCATGAACTGCATGATGCCGCTGATATCATCTAATGCATAATGCGGCAGTTGCGGATAGACCTCGTCGATGTCTGTCACGATGGCGATCAACCCATCCTCGATGGAACAACGCGGTACGCTGGAACACTCGCGGCGCAACACTTCGATCTTCACCCCGGCTGTGTGGGAGAAGCCTTCCGCCAGCACCATATCCGCCTCGCCCAGAAAGCGCTGCGCCAATTGCGCAGGCTCTCGCTTATCCACCGCATCGGCGACCAACTGCAACTCGTTGGCCGTGGACCAGCATGCTGATCGCAGCGCCGGCCTGCTTGTAGCGCCAGCTGTCCTTGCCGGGCGTATCCAGCACCACTCTGTGATGCGCGTGCTTGATAACGGCGACGCGCAGCCCTCTGCCGCTCAGCTCGCGCAACAACTTCTCGATCAGCGTGGTCTTGCCGCAGCCGGAATGTCCGACAAAGATAAATACGTTCGGCATAATGTTCGACATCACAAAAAGCGTTTGGACAACGTCACGAGCGCAGGTCAGACGAGGAGAAAAGCAGCGAGAAACCGGAATGTATGTGTATATCTGCCACTTCATATCCCCGGATTTCGAGCTGCTTTTCGACGAAGTATCACCAAGCGCAGTAGTTGTGCAAAGGTCTTTTTCATGGATGCTGCGTCACCCACGCTTCCCCCTGCGGCGTGATCTCTTTTTTCCAGATCGGCACACGCTGCTTCAGCTCATCGATCAGCCAATGACAAGCCTGCAGCGCAGGCGCGCGATGTTCGGCGCCGGCTGCGATGAACACGATCTGCTCGCCTGCGCCGATGACCCCCACTCTATGCACGATGCGCGCATCCAGCAGCGCGAATTTGGTTATCGCCTCAGCGCGCAGCCTGTTCATCTCCGCCTCAGCCATGCTGCCGTAGGCATCGAAACTTATCTTTGAAATGCTGCGGCCCTCGGAGAAATCACGCGCGCAACCGATGAATGTCGCGATCCCGCCCATCCGCTTCGAGCTTGCCCGCAGCGCGCTGATCTCCTCGTCCTGGGAAAAATCCTCCTGCTGGATGCGCACCGCGTCTTTCATTTCAAGCCTGCCTGCCATAACAGCTCCATTGTTGTCATTTCGAGCCCCTCGGCTAAGTTAGGGGTAAACTCCGTAAGAAATCATCAAGATTCCTCACATGCGTTCGGAATGACATTGTTATTGTCAATTCATCCACCCGAGAATTTCGACATGAACACCACTTCGCTGTTGTCCGCGACTGGAAGCTGCACGTCCCTGACATGTTCACCGTTCACGGCAGTGAAACAGACGATCTCGAACGCCGCCGGATACAAGCCCTGCATCTGCTGGTAAAGGTCATTCAAACACATGCCTTGGCGAAACTCGACTTGCAGCGCATTCGCGCCGACGCGTTCCGCAACAGGCCCGAAGAACAATACTTTGATCATGAGAACATTTTTCCTGAATACTGCCCGTCAATCTGACTTATTGAGGATTACATATTTGAAGACAGAGTCTCCGCATCTCGTAGGTCGGGCTACGCCCGACGCGGCGGGCAAAGCCCGCCCTACGGTAAATCACTTAACAGCCATGAATTATGTAAAGCTCAATAATGTCGGAGCGGGTCATGCACATCAGTCGCACGTTGCCAGACCCCGCTTTTGCCGCCGCGTTTCTCTTCCAACTGGATACTCTCGATACGCATCCCTCTGTCGATCGCCTTGCACATGTCATAGATCGTGAGCAGCGCCACGCTGGCGGCACACAAGGCCTCCATCTCGACTCCGGTCTGCCCGACACAACGCGCCGTCGTGACCACCTTGATGCCGACGCAACCGTTTGCGTCCGGTTCCAACACATCGCTGAATACCACCTCCACACCGCTTAGCGCCAGCGTATGGCACATCGGAATGATGTCGGCGGTGCGCTTGGCCGCCATCACTGCGCCGACATCCGCCACTGTCAGCACATCGCCCTTGGCGATACTGCCGGTCCGGATACGCTCCAGCGTTGCGGCTTGCATGCGCAGGATGCCGCTGGCGATCGCGACACGCGTAGTGCCGGGTTTGTCCAAAACATCCACCATGCGCGCCCGTCCTGCTTCAGAAAAATGGCTTAGTTCACTCATTTGGATATCCACAAAAAAACAGATTTAGTTCAATAGAGGTTTCGTCATGACTTGGCGATGGAATTCATAAACCTGCGTCAGTGCCGCCTCAAGCGGTATGCCCTGTTCATCAACACGTTCCATGATCAGCCGCTGGAGTATCGCGCCCAGCATCTCGATGTTTGGTGCTAGTCTGTCCCCGATAGAAGCAAGAAAGCCGGGAAAGAATGAATCCTGATCAAGGCCAGCCAGGAACTCTTCATACTCCCCGCCGGTTGCAACCCAGTAGCACAGGTCATACATCACAGCAAAGATTTTTTGCTGCTGCACATCATCCATCTCGCTCAAGTTGAGGCGCACTTCTTCGAACATATCCGATCTGAACTGCTCCAGGCCGTAATCGACCTCGGCCTTAACCACCTGCTCAGGCGTAAAATCCCACTCCATCACCAGCCCCTTTCATTGATATACCTCAACCAAAAATGCTCGCAAAGTCCTCATCATCGCCGGAACAGACCGTGCAGATTGACGAGTCGCCCTCGGCCGCAAATACCCTGTCACATCGAGTGCAACGCCGCTTGGACACTCCGCGTAACACCCGTGCTTTCTGTTTGGTGACGCCGACATCCTCTGTCTCGCGCTGGCGAAGCACTTTGGGCTGACAGACCTCGGCGCAAACATCGCAGGCCACACATCGTTCGCCGAGAAATATCACACGCCATTCGGAATTACTCTCAAGCAGCTGCAGCGCACCGGTCGGACATACCCTGACGCAGGCTTCACAACTGGTACAACCGTGAACGATGACCATATCCTCTGCCGGCAGTACCGGATGCCGCGCCACCCGCACCGGATTATCACCCAGTGCAGCATACAGCGCATTCAACACTTCTTTGCGCTCGGGAAGGAAAGGTGACGCAGCACGGATGGCCTGAAGCGGGGCGGGCGGTGCATCCGCAACTTCGGTTATCACATCGATGCCGCGCCCGATAAAACGTCGAAACAAATCTCTTCGCGAGGCTATATGGCCGTCATCCTCCTCTGCGGATTTTTGCGATCCGGCATCTTTCAGGCTAAGCGTTGCCCATTCTTCCGTTCCCTCGACACCACACAACGCGGCCCTTGCAGCGAGATGCAGCCGCAACAAATCAGGTCCCTTGGCGGCGTGTATGCATTGCTCGCAATGCCCGGTTCCTGCCAATTGCACCGCGATCCCGCGCCGGGAAAAATCTGCCAGGACAACCGCATTGATCGCACCCAGACAGGGGACAACGGCATCACCTCTGGCACCGGACGGCGCGCAGGCTATCGTCAGTTGTTTTTCATCTGCCGCGATGCCCAGCAGACTTTTGGCGGATACACTTTTCTCGGTCAATGCTTCCATCGGACAAGCTGCCACACACAAGGCGCAACTCTTGCAAAGATCGGCTATGACTTCCACCCCGGCATCGAACAAACGTATCGCTTCATGCGGACACGCTTCCGCGCAACGATTGCACTCGCTATAAGTGTACCTGTAGCGAACACAATGTTCCGCTCGGAAACTTGGGCCTGCCAGCATGGTTATTTGGTCTCAGGTTCCTGCCACGGTTTGTTGCGCTTGAGTTCCTGCAATGGTTTGCCCTGTTCGCAAGTATTCGCCGGAATGACGAAACTGTCTGACAATGAAAACTGCGGCGAAGTTTTGGACGACACATGCTGCCAGGTTTCGGCACCACCCTTTACCGCAAATACGTTGCGATCGGCATTGGCAGGAATGGATTGCGCAATCGCCAGGGCAGCAGCGTCAGTATCCGCCACGATCAGAACCAGGCAATTCTTTATCGGCATGAGCTTCTGATACCTGGCCGCAAAAGGGATGGGTGCTAACCTTTGCGCGTCAGCACTGCGCGCGTCCAGCAACTGGTAATCCCTGACTTTTTCGAGCGTTGTTGAAAGTTCGGCATCACCAAGCAGCAACTCACCCGCCGCAAGGCATAGCGTGGGTAGCATCAGGATAGCCAAACAACAACTGCGTATCGCATGTTCCTTCATTACAACGTTTTCTCGCTTTCTTTACCGGGACTCTTTTCACCGGCTGCCGACTCGTGCAGCGTCAAAGCCGCTGCACAAATCCGTACCATCTCTTCCTCATCACGCGTATTCGGCTCAGGTAATACCAGCCGCCTTACCCGGCCATAGCGCACCCATGGTTCAAGATCAGCATCGGGTAGCTGCCACGGGGTGAACCAAAGTTTTTTGCCATGGTTCTCCATCAATCCGGCACAAATATTCAAATCGTCATCATGTGCATCAACACTGATCAGCACCATGGAAGCACCCAGCGACAACGTTTCAGACACCCACCACTCCGCATCGGTTCCGGTTGATGTGCCGTCACTTTTCACCACTTCCCAACCAGCCTTGCCGAAAGAAGGGGTCAGGCAATTGAAATCCTCATTTGAAATGTAATCGATAGCCCAGGATATCTGCCTCTTCTTCACCGGCAACCAGACTCCGACGCGCTCGGCGCCATGCTGCTGAACCAGTCGCGCTACTGCAGTAATGTCAAGCAGCGCCGCATCCGCAAGCAGCACCCGCTCGGCACCAAGCGCGATTAATTCACTTGCACGCGCCTCTGTGCCCTGATCAAGGACGATAGTGGTCTGCTCCAAAGACTCGGGAAGCTGATTGCTGTCGCGCATGAACCGCACACCTTCCGGTGACGGCCCGCCGGCGACTGCCCAGTGCGCCAGGATCAGATCCGGCTGCTCACCCATGCTGGTATTGGCCTCGGTCAAACATCAGTTTATTGTAAACAAAAGGCTGAAAAGGACATTCATCATCCGGTCCGAGCAGAGAAATAGCCGGGCGCAAAGTATGCAGTGTTTCGAGTATAGGCTCAACCATGATACCCATGTGGCTGGGCGCATATTGCGGCAATACCATCAGCGCGTCGTCCAGCAGCAGGCAAGCCCCTTCCTGATTGCCGTCCTGGGTGAAATAAAGGGCCAGCGCGGCGAACGCCAGCCCCTGAATAAAACGTGCATCAGGATCTTTATCCCCCGCCGGGCTCGCTTTGACCACTTTGCTCCAGCGCTCATTCAACCAGTCATGAACCTCTTGAAACTCGTTATTATTCCAGTGCTGTGCGAGTTCATCCCATTGCCAAAGATAGTGCATAACAGGCCGCCGGATAGTCAGGATTGAAGGCGCGAAATATCGATCTTATGAACTTGCTGATCATCCCGGCCTTTCTCGCAACTATTGCATACCGGCTCATCGGGATCGAACTCGTATTCAATCTCGACTTTTGGCACCTTTAATTTTCCGCCGTCCAAGTCGTCGACTTTCAAGGCCAGCAAATCGATTTCCCAATCGGCAAAACTGCCCAGCAATTTAGCCATTTCGCGATAAAAGGAATGCTCGGTCGCACGGGCCAGCAAGCTGGCGTAGCCCCTCACCCATCTTCCGGTATGCAATACCCAAAAACGTTTCATTTCCTTGATCACCCGCGCATAGCCGATCTGGTCACCCGAGGCCAGCGCATCCGCCGCACGTTCCAGCAACCCGGCTAGAAAGCTCAGCTCCACACCCAATTGATCGTCGAATACCGCAAAGCGACTGCCTGACAACTGGAATCCCGCATTTCGATAAAACTCGCGCACTTCAAAGTATGGTTGCTGCTGGTAACGCCCGGTCAGTCTGACCGACTCGACTGCCGGACAGCCACCCGCCACAACGAACAACACCGCATACTCGCAGGCTAGCGTGTCCATCAACTCTGCCAACGGTGTGGCGGTGAAGTCCTCGGCAAAAACAACCCCCATTTCCCGCAGTGATGCCATTACTGCGGGTGATCTGATTGCATTCAGATATTCCGCTGCCGGTTCTTCCAGAAACACCCCTGCCAGCAGACGATAGATGCCGGCTCTGGCATTGCATTCCGCCAGCAGCTCATCAGTCGAAAATTCTGTTGCAAAGTTTGCAGTATCCTGCAGCACTGTTGACATAATCATCCTTTCAAAAAATACAGCCCGGCGCGGGGAGTAACCTGCCAGGCTGCCAACTGCTCGATATCGGATTCTGCCCGGCTCGCTCCGGTAATACCCGGTGGCCGCCGGACAGTCAAACACTAGCCTTCATGCTTTTTGACGCTTTCCGGTCCGCCCCATGAAGCCATTTCCGGATGCATCTTGCGATGCAAGTCGCCGGTATAGGCATAACGCATGGCTTCCTTGGCTGCTTCCAGGTGTTTCTCCCAGCTGCCTTGAACGTCACCATATTTGTCACTCGGACCCGCCCTGGTCACCTTCACCACAGTGTCATACCACCCTTGGGAACCGCCGATCGGATCGACCACCGTTGGAACTATGGCATTCGGATGCACTCCCTTGTCATCCCACCAGACGTTATTCAGATCCGCATCGTCTTGTGCGCCAAACTCGCCGGCCTCCTTCTCCTTGAGTTTGAGCGTGGCAAGCCGGCCATATTCCCAGTGACCGAACGCAGTCGGAATTGCCACCACTTTAGGATGGATACCTTCAAAGACGTAGGCCTTGGTTACCATATAGCCTACCTTGCTCTCGATCCGCACCAGGTCGCCAGTCCTAACACCCAGTTTTTCACCCGTCACGGTATTCATCCACACCGGGTTGCTGTGCATGATTTCCGCCAGCCACTTGACCGAAGCGGTACGCGCTTGCTTGTGCACATTGATCTTGTAGGTGGTCAGGATCATCTCGTCTTCCTTCATCTCCTTGTGCCAGGGAACCTGCTTGAAGGTCGGCATGGGATTGAAACCGTACTTGGCCCACTCATCCACACGCACGTTGATCAGGCGATTGCCAGTGGGGAATCCCACGTAGTTCTTGCCGTTGCGACGAACTCCGATGGCTTTGCCATTTTTATTGATTGTGCCGTGGCCGTCAACTGTAGTTCCGGCCATGTCTGCGCCCGGAATCTGTTTCATATGCAGACCGTATTCAGCCTGGATCTCGCGACCCGTCTTGTCGGAAATCTTGCCGGTACGCGGATTGAGTTTGCCATAGATAGGCCAGACACCATGCTTCTTCAGGAAGTCGAGACCGCCCGCCTCCTTGAGGCCCGGAATGTTGTCAAAGTGCTGGCGCATATAGTCCTCGGCGTCCTTGAAGTTCCAATATTTCTTCATGCCGCGTTTTCCATCCGGATCCAGCTTCCAGATGATATCGCGCATCATGATGCGGTTTTCGCGCGATTCGCCCAGCGCTTTGATCACCGGTTGGCGTATGCCCAGCCATGGCCACAAGGAGTTGGGCATGGATTCCGGTTCCCAGCGCTCGAGGTAAGGGCAATCCGGCAGGATGATGTCGGCCAGCGCGGTTTCCTCGCCCATGAACGGACTCATGGAAATCAAATAGGGGATCAGCTTTTCGTCGCGGTACAGCTTGCCCCAGTACACCTGCGCACCCGGATTGGTGTACACCGCGTTGTCCTGATAGGTGATATAGACATTGACCTTTTGCTTGCCCTCAGCAATAAAATAGGGGAGCAGATGACTCACCTTGTGGTGTGCCAGCGGATACTCGTGCGGATGCGCCATATAGGATGCATTCTTCGGCTTGGGCGGTTCCGGTTGCGGTTGCGGCCAACCCATGCCTCGCGGCATACAGTAACCCCCCTTCTTTTCCACGTTACCGGTCATGATGGACAGCATCATCGTGGACTTTTCATTGTACGAACCATACAAGTGTTTGGCCGGGCCGCGGTATGTGTAGGTCGTCGCCGGCTTGGTCGTGGCGAACTCCCGCGCGATGCGCTCTATGGTTTCGACCGGCACACCGGAAAGGCCGGATGCCCACTCAGGGGTGTACTGCTGATAGTGCTTCTTGAGCTCGGCAGTTGAAACATTGCACCAGGTATCGATGAAGTCGGTATCCTGCAAGTCTTCGCGCAGGATGACATGGCCGATTGCCAGTGCCACCGCGCCATCCGTGCCCGGGAACACCGGAATCCACTCGTCCGAGCGCCCTGCCGTGTTGGACAGGCGCACGTCAAATGTCACCATCTTGGCATTGTTTTCCGCCACCCCTTCCGTGATGCGCTGGGAGTAGGGATTGTGAAAGTAAGCCGCCTCAAGGATATTAGAGCCGAAATTGAGTATGTACTTGGCATTGGCAAAATCCGGCGTTTCGATATCCGGCCCCCAGGTCGGTTCCATGCCGATCTTCTTGGACGACTCGCACACCGAAGTGTGGTTGATGACGGTGGCCGATCCCAGCGTGTTCATGAAGCGATCGATGACACCGCCACTCCGGTTCCGCCCGTACTTCAGGCAAATGGTGTTCGGGTCTTCCTTGATGGCTGCAGCAAGCTTCTGGGTAACCTCGGTGAGCGCTTCATCCCAGGAAATGCGCTTCCACTTTCCCTCGCCTCGCGCTCCGACCCGTTTCAGCGGATACAGGATGCGATCGGGATCGTAGGTGTACCACATGCCGGCGTTCCCCTTGGCACACAGCCTGCCGCGTGTAGAGACATGTTCCGGGTTGCCCTCCAGCTTGACGATGCGGCCATCCTGGACAAAAGCTATCGCTCCATCCTGTATGTTGCACACATGGCAGTTGGTAGGAATGGCTTTACGTTCACCCAAGGTCTCCGGTGAGTAGTCACGACCGCCCAGTTCATTTTCCATGGCATTCAGCACTTTTGGGACAACAACCGCTGCTGCCGTCGCCCCCGCACTGACCTTAAGGAATGTTCTGCGATTCATTTCAAACATGGCAATCTCCCCTCATCCTCAGAAATAGGTATGAACAATTTGCGGACCCATCAGGATCGAATAGCGTAATGCCATTCCGCCCACCAGCAACAACACGGATGCCAGCATGATACCCGACGCTTGTTTGCCGAACGGCACGGCCAGCACGGCCAGCGGAACAACAGTACCGACGATCACACCCAGCCCGATAAACACTGCCCCCAACAAACCAGAAGTCATGAACATAAAGGTCAACTCAGACGCCGACCCGCCATTGGCAGTGGTCACCAGCAATGACAGCAACATTACGGCTGTCGCCCCGCTTGCCACCAGCATGATCTGACGCAGACTTGTCAATAACCGGGCTTCGCCCTTGGCCAGGAATGATGCCACCGCAGCACCTGAGATCAGTGACAGCGCAACGAACAGCACCGGCATCAACGGCGTATTCCATACCGGACGATGCTGATGCACCGACAGGTCGAAGCCGGTATAGATGGGCAGGCCAAGCGCAATCAACGAACCGGCCACCGCCAGCTTCCTGGCAAGTGCTTCGTCGTTTTTCTGCATGGCCAGAAAATAAGCCACCGATGCTGCGCCGAACAGCAGCAGCAGAATCGATCCCCATGTCAGCGGCGAAGCGAAATTCCAGTAAAACGGATTCAGGGTAAAAATGAAACGCATCGGCTGCGAAAGATCTGCGATCAGCAACAGGCCACCGGCCACCAGCAACACAAAGGAAAGATAAAACGAACTGGTGCGCAGACTTTTGAATTCCTCGCGAAACCAGGACAGCCCCGAAATGAAAAACAGTGCCGCCGAGATGCCAATGACGAAAAAGTAATAGGCGTAAGTGCTTGGCCACGCGACGGTATGAAATATTGTGTATTCACCCATGATGTCCCCCTATATATTATGGTTGCGGTTAAACGCTGCACGATCAGCCTCCAGCACTTCCGGCGCATTGTAGACATCGCGGCCGTATTCAGTGCGGTTGCGGTCGGCGCCGATGTAGAAGACGTGCGGCTTGGTGCCTTCTTCCGGGCGCAACACTTGCGTAGGCAGAGTGCTGACCAGGTAGGACACTTCACTGGCGGGATCGCTGAGATCACCAAAGATGCGGGAACGGCCAACGCAAGTCTGAACGCAAGCCGGAACCAATCCCTGCGTCACACGGTGGTGACAGAAGGTGCACTTGTCCACCACGCGGGTAATGTCGGTGTAAGTGCGATGCTTGGGCAGCATGAAACGCGCGTTGTATGGGCAAGCCGCCATACACGCCTTGCAACCTATGCAACGCTCATAATGCTGCAGCACGAATCCGCCATCCTCCACTTTGTAGGTGGCACCCACCGGACACGCGCGCACGCAAGGCGGATCGTCGCAATGATTACAAAGCCTGGGCAGGAACATCTTTCTGACATTGGGATATTTGCCAACGACCTTGTATGGTACCCAAGTCCGGAAAACGCCCAACGGCACATCAAATTCTGCTTTGCACGCTACTTGGCATGCCATGCACCCAATACAGCGGCGTAGGTCGATCACCATGGCATAGCGCTTCTTGCCCGGCACCCCTCTTGTTTCTATCGATGAAATCCGCAATTCACTCATCTTGTCTCTCCCCGAACTATTAGCTTCCTCACAAAGCCCGACAATCCCAATAATCTATTACGGCCCACATTCGAACTACGCTGACAAACATTCAGCATTTCTCATGCCAACACTGATATCCACCTGTATTGATTTGTAAGACGGGATTTTCAAGAATGGTATTCCGCATCTGGCATTACCCTTTGGATGCACCATTAGTACCCATGATTACCATCCGGTAATACGCTTAACCCTATTCCGGGAGTTTGTTGCCTATACTTTCCCACGGTATTGTTCTGCCCGGTTTGTCCGGGTGGTATAGTTATCGCGAACCAAGCAATGAATCCGGCAAATGCTCTGTGGATTTGCCTGCGGGTATTTCCCGGCAGCAGTTATCAACCCGGAACTGTGCATCGCGTTGCTTGGTCTTGGCCAATCTGTCACACATGACTTTGGAAATATGGACTGCTTGCATGAACGATCAGCAACTGCTGCGCTATAGCCGCCACATCCTGCTGGAGGAGATCGGCATCGAGGGACAGCAACGCCTGCTCGATGCCAGGGCGCTGATCATCGGGCTGGGCGGGCTGGGCTCGCCCGCCGCGCTGTATCTGGCCGCCAGTGGGGTCGGTCAATTGACCTTGTGCGACCATGACACGGTGGAACTGGGCAATCTGCAGCGCCAGATCATCCACCGCACCTCTACCATTGGTCAGTCCAAGGTGGGTTCGGCGCGAGCCGCGCTGCATGACATCAACCCGGAAGTCGAATGTATCGCGCTGGCTGTTCGCGCCGATGCGGCGCAACTGGTCGAACTGGTCGCCGGTGCCGATGTGGTGCTGGATTGCAGCGACAACTTTGCGACGCGCTATGCCGTCAATCGCGCTTGCATGGCGCAGCGCAAGCCGCTGGTATCGGGCGCGGCGATCCGGTTCGATGGACAGGTCGCGGTGTTCGATTTTCGCCGCCCGGACGCATCCCGCCGAGCAGCCTCGCCCTGTTACAACTGCCTGTTTCCCGAGGACAGCCTGGCCGCCGAGTTGCGCTGCGCGACCACCGGCGTGTTTGCGCCGCTGGCCGGTATCATCGGCACACTGCAGGCGGCGGAAGCGCTCAAGTTGCTGGCAGGGATAGAACGCGGCCTGAGCGGTAAACTGCTCTCGCTCAACGCGCTGGACATGAATATCATGCGCGGCTCCCTGAGCAGGGATCCGGCCTGCCGCGTCTGCGGTGAAGCTGCCGCCATTGACAGCAAGCGTGCCGGCCACCCTGTTTCCGCACGCAGCGCCAGCGGGTCTTGTCATGATCAACTTGAATAGCATGATCCACATCCTGCTGTTGCTGGTGGTCTTGCCGTTTGCATCGGTATTGCACGCAGTGGAACAACCAGCCAAGCCGCCGATACGCATAGGACTGACGCCCGTCTTTCTGGAGTACCAGGCGACCTTTGTCAAAGACTGGCGCGGCTACATGGAAAACCGTCTGAAGCGACCCGTCATATTTATACAGCGCGGCAGTTATCGCGAAATAGTCGATCTGTTGCGCGAGAGAAAGCTCGATTTTGCGTGGCTGTGCGGCTATCCGTATGTACGCAACAAGAAACACTTCCGGCTCGTTGCAGTGCCACTCTACCAAGGGGAGCCCCTGTACCGATCCTATCTGATCGTGCCGAGCTCCGACAAGCAGACACGATCGCTGGCTGATCTGCGCTGGAAAATTTTCGCCTTTTCTGATCCCGATTCCAATTCAGGCCACCTCTATACCGAATACCTGCTGGCCAAACAGGAACAAAGCCCTTCCACTTTTTTTTCAAGGACATTTTTTACCTGGAGTCATCACAAAGTGGTCGAAGCGGTCGCATCCGGCCTGGCGCAGGGTGGCTCGGTTGACGGTTATGTGTGGGATACGCTGGCACTGTCTCACCCGGAACTGACTTCGCAAACCCGCATCGTGAACAAATCGCCGCAATTTGGACACCCCCCCTTCGTAGCTAGCACCGCCACCCCAAAACAGGACATCACTGCCATGCAGCAAGTGCTATTTCGCATGATGCATGATGAAGAAGGCAGTCGCCTGCTAAACAGACTTAATCTGGATGGTTTTGTATACGGCAGCGATCGCCTTTTTGACAGCATTGAAGAAATGGCCCGGTTTGTCGAGAAAAGCAAAAATGATGCGCCTCAAAGACCTTAGCCTCAAATACAAGGTTCCGTTGCGCGTTGCCGTTTTGGTGATCGTGACCGCCATCGTCCTGACAGCAACGCTGATATATCGCGGCATTGATGATCTGCGCAACAACCTGATCGACAATGCCGAAAAAATGGGGCGCGTTATCGCCAATACGCTGGTTGAACCGATGCTGCACGACGATGTATGGCGCTCGTTTGAGATCATCAACACACCGTTCCGTGTATCGGCACAGCATACCCCGGACCAGGAAGCGGGCTACATTCTCATTCTCAATGTCTCGAACAACGTCTATGCATCGACACAACCCGATCGCTTCCCGATGCTGAAAAATCCGGCCGCGATCGATCCGCGTTACACCGAACTGCTGAAAGCCCTGCCGGATTTTCAAAGTTCGCTCACTGCTGTTTTCGATCCGGACAAGTCAGACGATTTGTTTTTGCTGATACCGATCCAATCCGAGCAGTTGCGTATCGGCACTCTGGTCATGAGTTACCCAAAATCGCCGTTCACATCGCGCTTCTACCGGCTGGCCAAAGATGCCGTCCTGATCACGCTGCTGGTCCTTATCGTATTGCTGCCGCTGAGCATCTACTGGGGCCAAAAAATGGCAGCGCCATTACTGCAGCTTTCCGACGCAATGAGCAACATCACGCCTAACCTGCCGGAGTCAGGCGAAATCATGCTTGAAGAATCCAATGACGAAATAGGGAAACTGGGTAAATCCTTCAAAAGCATGATCGCCGAACTCAAGGAAAAAGAAAATTTACAGCACCAGGTTATCGCCTCTGACCGGCTTGCCGCGATCGGCAGGCTGGCTGCCGGCATTGCCCACGAAATCAATAACCCGCTGGGTGGCATGCTCAACTCCATCAGCACCTACAAACGGCATGGCACTCAGGATCCTTTCGCTCAAAAAACCTTTTCGATTCTGGAACGCGGACTTACCCAAATCAAGGAAACGGTGGCGGCATTGCTGGTGGAGGCCAAGTCAAGGACGCGCCCATTCGACCAGAATGACATAGAAGACATCTGCACTCTGATGCATGCCGGCGTGCGGGCAAAACACGTCAACTTCACCCGCGAAAACGACATCATAGACACCCAGGCCTTGCCCTCCACGCTGGTGCGACAGGTCATCATCAACCTGTTGCTGAACGCGATACGCGAAACCCAGGAATACGGACATGTCCATCTTCGCGTCCATCGCGACAGGGAAAATTTCGTGATTGACGTCTCCAATACCGGCTCCTACATTCCTCCGGAAAAGGTAGCTTATCTGTTCGAGCCCTTCACGACACTGAACGACAGCGGGAGCGGCCTCGGACTGTGGGTTATCTACCAGATAACGCAACAAATGGGCGGTCTCATCACGGTCCAAAGCGAGCCGGATGAAACCCGGTTTATAGTTCAACTACCTTTGCAGGAAGACCGGCGATCATGAGTAAATTAGCCCAACCGATTATTTGCCTGGTGGAGGATGACGAGATCATGGGGGAGTCGCTGTGTGACCGTTTCGCTCTGGAGGGTTTTCTCGTCGAATGGCACCAAACCGGTAGCGAAGCACTACGCGCGCTAAGCAACAAGAAATTCGATCTGGTCATCAGTGATATCCACCTTCCAGACCTGGACGGCGAAGAACTTTTCACCCGCTTGCTCGCAAGCAAGAGTGATTTACCTCCGTTCATTTTCATCACCGGCTACGGCTCGATAGATCGCGCGGTACGGCTGCTTAAACAAGGAGCCACCGACTACATCAGCAAACCCTTTGATCTCGACCAGTTGGTCGAAAAAGTCTGCCAGCTATGCCCGCCTGTCCAAACCGCAACGCCATCAGACAAGAACCGGCATATCCTCGGCATCTCCCCATCCATGCGCGACATCGAGGAAAGTATTCCGCGTCTGGCACGTCTGGCTAATATCATCCTGATCACAGGGGAATCCGGAGTCGGCAAGGAACATGTCGCGCAGCTCATCCACCAGTACGCCCGTAAAGGGACGGACGACAAACCCTTTATACCCGTCAACTGCGGCGCGATCACCGAGACCCTGCTCGAATCCGAATTGTTTGGTTATGAAAAAGGCGCTTTTACCGGCGCGACGCGCACCCGCAAAGGGGTTTTTGAACAGGCACATGGCGGAACCCTGTTCCTCGATGAGATAGGCGATATGTCATTGACGATGCAGATCAAGCTGCTGCGCGCGATCCAGGAACGTCGCATCGTCCGGGTCGGCGGCGAAACGCCGATACCGGTGGATGTGAATCTGATCTGCGCCACCAACCGCGACCTGAAAAAGATGGTCGAGGAAGGCAGTTTCCGCGAAGACCTCTACTATCGTATCCACGTCATACGTTTGCGCATCCCTCCGCTGCGCGAGCGCAAGGAAGATATCCTCTGGTTCGCAAAACTGTTCCTGCGCCAATGTGTGCTGATGAGCAAGGAAAAACATTCCATCTCGCCACTCGCCGAGCACGTGTTACTCGACTACCCGTGGCCGGGTAACCTGCGCGAGCTTAAACACAGCGTAGAAAGAGCTTGCATCCTGTCTCAAAACCCCGTTCTTGAAGCTGACGTATTTTTCGACGATACCCCCGCTGCGGCCCAACATCACGGCGAAGAAACATCGGGCGATAGCAATCTGGCAGCCTATCTTCGTGACTGTGAGCGGAAATTCATCCTGCACTCACTGGAACAAAATCACCGGCATTTCGGCAACACCGCCGCCGTGCTTGGCATCAGCCGCAAAAACCTGTGGGAAAAAATGAAGAAACTCGACATTCATGCGGACAAGGATGTTGAAAGTTGACCCAATAAACATGTAGGGGAGTATGGCCATACGCCCCTACGATATGCCGGGCACAAAAAAACGGGCATCCGAAGATGCCCGTTTTGAACCGGGTCGATTCCGGCAAAGATCGAAATCAGAAGTTGTAGGTCAGTCCGATACCGAAACCTTTCGGATCTTCACCCCCGCCAACAGCAGCCAGACCACCGGCTTTTCCACCATGACCCCAGTTGTCCACGGTGTATGTTCCGGCTGCATCGTTGCTGGTCGCCGCATAAACGACATACATGTCCACGTTCTTGGCCAGGTTGTAGTCAAAGCCCACCGCGAGCATGCCGGCGCCATTAGTGGTTGATCCGGTTGATGAGCCCGCCTTGGAATACTGTGCCTTGACCGCGCCGTTGCTGCCCACATTGAACTTGCCGCCGATGTTGTAGACATTTCGCGAGGTAGAAGCAGTGCCGACATCGGTCGTGCTTTTGACATACTGGGCTGTCACCATGCCGTTGCCGAAGTCGTAGCTGCCCGCAACAGAGGTGTTCTTATTATCGGTATCGACCGCTGCGGTGGTTGTGCCGACCTTGAAATAGGCAAAGTGACCGCCGATGCCCGCGTTGCCGTAGTCCAGCTTGATGCCGGTGCTGTTCCTGCCGGTAGTAGTACCGGCATCCAGCGAGGAAGCAGGAATAAAGGTCAGGCCAGCCTTGAAGCCGCTCATCTCAGGTGTTTGATAGATCAACACCTGATCCAGACGGCCGGACAAACCGACTTTGTCTCCGGTGAAGTTGCCAGCGTCGCCCAGTTGGTCGGCAAACAGGTTGGAGTCGTATACCCATTGATTGGCGCCGCCCTGACGGCCGGCCGTGACGGAACCAAAGCCGCCGGACAGGCCGATATACATGTCACGCGCTTTGCTGAACACCTGGACGGTAGCGTTACCGCCATTACCGTCGGGCACAGTTCCGCCGGCCGAGTTTACGCCGGATTCAAGCTGGAACATCGCCTTCAGGCCACCGTCCAGATCGGTGCTGCCCTTGACGCCGAAACGGGAAGAGTTCGAGTTAAGGGCAAGATTGTTCTTGTTGGCGGCGATGCCTGAAACAGAATCAAGCGACGCGTGCACGCGACCATAGACGGTTGCGTCGGCCATTGCGGCGGCCGGAGCCAATGCAGCGGCTACCGCGATTGCGATCAGTTTTTTCTTCATGCTGTTTCTCCCCCTGAAGTTAATAGAAAACACTCTTTAGATCTGATGCAGGAAGAATTCCGCAAGTTGTGTGCCAGTTTAAGATAGCCATCGTCGATGTCATACTGGACAGCCGGTAATGCCAAGCTGATCTTTGATAAGGTTTGCTGACGAGCCGGCATTATTACTTGAGGTAAAACATCAGCTTTTTCGCCGGGCGTTACCACTTGGTGCCACGTTAGAAACATATATAACGGTTTGGTAATCGGGCAAATGCCTGGCTTCAGCCACCGATATAAGACATTTCTATTTTTTTCCCAGATGCTCCGGATGCTGCGTGGCGCAATTGCGAGTAGCGGTCGCGGCGCTGTGACCAGCAGTCGGCGATCAGGCTGGTCAATTCCCGGTCGCTCCCGCCGCACCGCAGCGGTTCGCGCAAATCCGCGCCAATGGCGGAGGCGAACAAACAGGTGTAGAGCTTGCCATCGGTTGATAGCCGGGCGCGGTTACATTCGTGACAAAAGGATTGAGTGACCGAGGCGATCAACCCGATCTCGCCGCTGCCATCCGCATATCGCCAGCGTTCCGCCACTTCGCCCGGATAGCCGGGATCTACCGGCTGCAGCGGATGGTGCTGATGGATGCGTGCAAAGATCTCTTTGGCGGTGATCACCTGATCCATGCGCCAGCCGTTGCTGGAACCCGCGTCCATATATTCGATGAAGCGCAGGATGATGCCGCTGTAGCGGAAGTGTTCGGCCATAGTGATGATCTCGTGGTCATTCACGCCGCGCTTGAGCACCATGTTGACCTTGACCGGCGCAAACCCGACAAGCTGCGCCTCGACTATGCCATCCAGCACCGTCTTGACGGACACACCCGAGTCACTCATGCGACGGAAAGTCTGTTCGGTCAGTCCGTCCAGGCTGACCGAGATACGGGACAGGCCTGCATCCTTGAGCGACCGGGCTTTATCGGACAGCAACACGCCGTTGGTGGTCAGCGCGATCTCTATCGGTTTGCCTGCCGTGTTGTGCAGTTTGGCGAGTTTCTCGATCAGATGTTCGATGCCGCGGCGCAACAGCGGTTCGCCACCGGTCAGGCGGATTTTTTGCACACCCAGCCGGATGAACAATCCGGCCAATCGCTCGATCTCTTCGAAGCTGAGCAGCTCGGCGCGTGGCAGGAAGGCATACTGCTGGTCGAATACATTGCGCGGCATGCAGTAAGTGCAGCGCAGATTGCAGCGGTCGGTGACCGAGATGCGCAGATCGCGCAGCGGACGGTGCAGCGCATCGGCGATGAACAGCCCATCGCCACTCTGCGCACGCAGAACGTCATGACCCGGAACGATTCCACCCGCAAGGGGTAGGCCGACGGGTATCCCGCTACTGCGCAGCAACCCTGTCGCACGCGTCGGCGCAGATGTGATCGGAATGATATTGTGTACTTTGGCCATGGCGCCTGGAATACGCGAGAACAAATCTACCGCAAAGACGCAATTTCCGCGCCAGCCATGCAGCCCGATCTGAAATTCCCTTCCGAAGCAGGTGTCATTGCGAACAGATTTTGTGCTGTCGAGCCAGCCAAGTAGATTCTTGTCCATGTCTGTCTGCCTTGGTCATGGAGATGAAGCATATCGTTTTGTCGGTTTCCGCAGTAGCAGCTTGTCTGACTTAAAGGAAATCGGCTGCAAATCCACCTGAGCGATCCATAATTTCACCGCTTTCTTGGTCAATAGAACGATTATTGACCTGCAAAACCGCCAAGTGGGGTAAGCAGGCATTTCGCCATAGGGCGAAAGCTCGCAAAATCTGTTCTCGCTCAGCCGAATTTTGCGAGCAGCCGCTACGCGTCTTGCCTGCTTGACCCTTTGCGCTTCGATTCTTCAAGTCAGACAGGCTGCCAGGTTAAACCCAGATTGTCCATTAGCAGTTTGTTGAAATTCACCCCAATTTCGAGGGGCAACAGTGAGATACGATAATATTTTCAAGCCAAACACCTCGACACATCTGGAAACAGGTGCCTATATGCCTTCGCTTTTGCGGTTTTTGCC
>DATBWQ010000009.1:0-3591 GCA_036514695.1 Gallionella sp.
AAGCCGTGCAGCGCGCGGATGCGCCCATCCTGCGCGGCGCGCTGCAGCTGTTCGACGGTCTGCACGTCGAGGTCGTGATACAGCGTCTTGACCCGCTTCGGCCCCAGGCCGGGGATCTTCAGCAGCTCGGTGATTGCGGGCGGAAGCTCGCGGCGCAAGCGGTCCAGCAGGCTGCAATGTCCGCTGGTGATGATCTCTTCGATCTTGCCGGCGAGATCGGCGCCGATGCCGGGCAACCGGGTCAGGTCATCGCCGCGCTCCACCAGCACGCGCGCTTCCTGCGGCAAGTCGCCCAGGATGCGCGCGGCATTGCGATAGGCGCGGATGCGGAACGGATTTGCACCCTGTATCTCCAGCAGGTCGGCGATCTCTTCGAAGATGACTGTGATGTTGGCGTTATGGACGGGCATCGATGAGCCTTTGATAGACGGCGAGATCGTTGGAGGAAAAACAGCAGAAGATCACTTCGCGGATCGAGGCTGGCTTGGCCAGCGATGAATTGACCGCTTCAACAGCGACCTGTGCAGCCAGTTCCACCGGATATCCGTAGACGCCGGTGCTGATACCCGGAAAAGCGATGCTGTGTAATCCTTTGTCGGCCGCAAGCTGCAGCGCGTTGCGGTAGCAGGAAGCCAGCAGTTCCGGTTCGCTTTTGCTGCCGCCATGCCAGACCGGGCCCACGGTGTGTATCACGAACCTGGCAGGCAGGCGATAGCCCTTGGTGAGCTTAGCTTCGCCGACCTTGCAACCATTCAGCTTCCGGCACTCTTGCAGCAACTCCGGGCCGGCGGCGCGGTGGATCGCGCCGTCCACGCCACCGCCGCCCAGCAGCGATGAATTCGCCGCATTGACGATCGCATCGACCTTGAGCGTGGTGATGTCGGCCTGGATGGCACGAAGTATGGATGGCATGGCTGATTACAATTTGCGTTCCAAACGACAATAATCCCGTAGGGTGCGTTTACGCACCAATTGCTATGGTGCGTAAACGCACCCTACATTATTTCTGTTTCCGTTGCGCCGGGCCGCAGTGCAGGATCACCTTCCATGCCTTCAACTTCTGCCGGTATGACATGGATGCGTGGGCGGGACTGGTCGAGGGCAGGCGCTGATAGTCCCGTAAGGTGCGTTTACGCACCAATTGGCTATGGTGCGTAAACGCACCCTACATTATTTCTGTTCCTGTTGCGAATTGGACTCATGCCCGATGTGAGCGTGCAGAGAAAACTCATTTATTGCCGGACCATCCGTCCGTCGCGCCGGGCTGCTTTGCAGGATCACCTTCCATGCCTTCAACTTCTGCCGGTATGACATGGATGCGTGGGCGGGACTGGTCGAGGGCAGGCGCTGATAGTGCAGCGGGCGTTGTCCGGGCAGGGGTTCGAGCAAAGGCTGCACATGCTTGTGGAAGCATTGTTCAGCCATGCTGCCGTTGAAGAAGACATGGGTGATGTGCGGATGCTTCAGGAAGAATGACGCAAAATCGTTGGCACAGATCGAGTCCGCGTCGATATCGGCATCCATGCTGCTGTGACGGGTACATGAGGCGAGCACATCCCAGAGTGCGATACCGGCGGACTTCAGTATTCGAGTTCGCGTTTCGTAAGGCAGGGCAGGAGCAGCACCAGCCAGTTCGCCCATGATGGTCCAGAAGGCGTTGCGTGGATGCGCATAGTATTGCCCGGCCCGCAGGGATTCCTTTCCCGGCATGCTCCCGAGAATCAGGATATTCGCGGTGGCATCTTCAATCGGAGGAAAACTCTGGATATGTGGCATATCTTTCAGGATCAATGTTTGAAGCCACCGGCAGGATCGTGGACTTATTGCAAGCCAGTATCATAGACCAGTCCGCTTGAAGGATTTCATGAAAGTGGAAAAGGTCGAATTGTTCGAAAAAATGGAAATGACGTAGCCCGGATGTAGCCCTTCGACGGGCTCAGGACAGGCTACACGAAATCCGGGGTTTTGAGGGCGTGGCCGAAGGCTACGCCCGCTCCGCATCTCGTAGGTCGGGCTACGCCTGTCCTGAGCCTGTCGAAGCGGCCCGACGCGGCGGGCAAAGCCCGCCCTTGGTAAATCACTTAACAGTCATGAATTATGTAAAGCTCAATAATCGCCCGAACCAATCCATGAAGCCCTTGCCAGCGGCCGGCGCGAGCATACACAATGGACCATTAGCCGTTCGAGAGGAGGGGAGACACAGCGTGAGTTCAGCCAAGCACCGCGAATATCGCAAGGCGGCGACCCGCGCCGGTCTGCGCTATGTCACCGACGGCTTTGCCGGCATCAGCCGGCGCCGTTCCGGCAAGGGGTGGAGCTACTTTGATCCGGACGGCGCGCGCATCGGCGATCCGCTCACGCGCAAGCGGATCAACGCGCTGGCGATCCCGCCGGCGTGGACCAATGTCTGGATCTGCCCCGATCCCGATGGCCACATCCAGGTGACGGCGCGCGATGCGCGCGGCCGCAAGCAGTATCGCTACCATCCTGGGTACCGCGAAGCGCGCGACCAATCCAAGTTCCGCCGCATGCTCGAATTCAGCGAGATCCTTCCCGTACTGCGGCAGCGCGTGGAACGCGATCTGGGCGCCGGCGAACTGACCAGGCATCAACTGCTCGCCACGGTGGTGCGGCTGCTGGACAAGACACTGATCCGTGTCGGCAACGACGAATACGCGCGCGAGAACCGTTCCTACGGGCTGACGACGTTGCGCAGGAAGCATGTGCAGGTCGAGGGGACGCAGTTGCGCTTCAGTTTCCGCGGCAAGAGCGGGGTCGAGCATACGGTGGCGGTCAACGACCTGCGGCTCGCCCGCATCGTGCAGCGCTGCCAGGATCTGCCCGGGCAGGAAATATTCCAGTATCTCGATGCATCCGGCAAGCGCAAGCCGATCTCATCGGACGACGTGAACGACTATCTGCGCGAAGTCAGCGGCCGCGACATCACGGCCAAGGATTTTCGTACCTGGGGCGGCACCATGGTGGCCGCCATGGAATTGCGGGCGATGGGGCCCGCAACCAGCCGGCGCGAATCGGACCGCAACATCGTGCGCGCGCTCGACGCGGTGGCGGAGCGGCTCGGCAACACGCGCGCCGTATGCCGCAAGTATTATGTGCACCCCGCGCTGCTGGAGGCCTATCACCTGGGACTGACGGCGCCAGCGCCCCCGCCGGAGCCGCGCAGCCCCCGCCGCAAGTTGTCGCAAGCTGCACTGCGGCGCGACGAGCTGGTGGTGCTGCAATTTCTCCAGGAGTCGGTGCCGGCCGCGTAGTATGGCAGGCGGGAAGTTTTGTCATCAGGAGCAAGCCGTGTTTCCCGCTTCGAGCCGGACTGGTAAAGAGCATTGGTGATTACCCGTTTTGGAATGCGATATGGTTTTGAGCTGTCGCTGGTTCCTGCAGGGTAGTTCTTTGTTGAGAATCGTCATTATTGAGTATTCCTTAATTCATCCCAGATTGTCCATTAGCAGTTTGTTGAAATTCACCCCAATTTCGAGGGGCAACAGTGAGATACGATAATATTTTCAAGCCAAACACCTCGACACATCTGGAAACAGGTGCCTATATGCCTTCGCTTTTGCGGTTTTTGCC
>DATBWQ010000010.1:0-12169 GCA_036514695.1 Gallionella sp.
CGTCGATGCCGAGGCAGTGCGGAATGCCGCGATCGCCGAGGTTAAGGCTGTTCAAAAAGCAGTCGCCAAACCCGCTTCTACCCCAACCGCTGCTGCGCCTGCAGCGAAAAAATCCGCGCCAAAAAAGAAAGCTGCGCAAGCAGCGGAGGCAACAGCGTGAAGGTCAACCCCGGAAAAACAAATAAGGTCGCCGGACTTCGTCCGGCGGTATTTGATGATGCCGCCATGGCGGCAACGGCGCAATGCCGCTGGTTATGACCAAAGAACGCCCAATTTTATTTTCCGCCCCGATGGTGCGTGCTCTGCTGGATGGAGGCAAGACCCAAACGCGGAGGACAGTGAAGCCGCAGCCATCCAGCAAACTCTGCAAGGAGTGCAACCCAACAACAAAAAGTGTGTATGCAGCATTGTTCGACGGGAAGCGGATACCGTGCCCATACGGCCAGCCAGGTGACCGCCTATGGGTGCGCGAGACATGGCGCATCGGCGCATGGAATGAAGATGGGGGCGAGATCGCCGTGGACTACCTGGCCGACAACCACAGCCGGCGAGAATGGTTGCAGGTTCCCGAAGCCGACGACTTTGAAAAATACTGGCTGCAATGCTGCGACGATTGCGACAAGGCTGGCGAAAAGACGGATGAGGAGGGCAAATATCACTGGCAGCCCAGCCAATCGCCCTGCAGGATCCACCCCAGCATCTTCATGCCGCGCTGGGCGTCGCGCATCACGCTGGAGATCCTCAGCATGCGCGTGGAGCGGGTGCAGGACATCAACTATAAAGATGCACTCGCCGAAGGCGTCAGCGATATGTACGCTCTGCTACATAAAGACTGGAAGCCATTGGATGGTGAATCAGGCAATGACACTGGGCGGCGCTTGAAATGGCCACAACGCCTTTATCAACAGCTTTGGAAATCCATCAACGGCCCCGGCTCATGGGACGTAAACCCGTGGGTATGGGCGATCGAATTCAAGCGGGGGAAGCCATGACCAACCCGCTCTTCCTCACAGCCGACGAGTTGCGTGACCTGACCGGCTTTGCGCTCAAGGAGCGGCAGATCGCCCAGCTCCGCACCATGGGCATCGCATTCCGTCTCAATGGGCACGGCAAGCCGGTGGTGACACGCACGGCGGTCGAAGGTGTGGCAGAGCAACAACCAACCCAACAGGCATGGCGGCCTGCCGTATTGCAGGGCGGCCGATAAGGAGCGTAGTATGTCCAGCATGGGAAGAAAACCGACCGTCAATTTGAACTTGCCGCCGAGGATGCGCGCACGCGCGCGTGGCAACAAGGTGCATTACTACTTCGATGCCGGCGGAAAACCGCGCAAGGAGATCCCGCTTGGCAGCGACTATGCGCTGGCCGTTAAAAAGTGGACCGAACTGCAGATCGACCAACCGCAGCCGGAAACATTCCTGACCTTCCGCAAAGTAGCCGAGCGCTACGTTCGCGAAATCCTGCCTGGCAAAGCACCCCGCACCCAGGCGGACAATCTCACCGAACTAAAATTCCTCTATCGGTTTTTTGACAACCCGCCGGCAATGCTCGACAGCATTCGTCCTATCCACGTCCGGCAGTACATGGACTGGCGCAATCCATCAAAGGTCCGCGCAAACCGCGAGAAGGCCTTATTCAGCCACATCTGGAACATGGCCAGGGATTGGGGTTACACCGACCTACCCAACCCCTGCGCGGGCATCAAGGGCTATTCAGAGACCGGACGCAAGGATATCTACATCGAGGAGACTACTTACATCGCCGTACACGGGGCCGCAAGCCAACCGCTGCGCGATGCGATGGATATGGCCTACCTCACCGGTCAACGCCCTGCAGACGTCCTCAAAATGACCGAGGCCGATCTCCGCGACAGCGTGCTGCATATCACCCAGGGCAAGACCAAAACCAAACTGCGCATCCGCATCGAGGGCGACCTGGCTATTCTCATCGAGCGCATCCTGGCGCGCAAGATCGGCCATAAGATCCGCAGCCTGTACCTGATCGTGGACGACCATGGTCAGCGCTACACCTATCCCATGCTGCGCGCCCACTTCGATACCGCACGCGAAGCTGCCGGCGTGGCCAAAGCCACCTTCCAATTCCGCGACCTGCGCGCCAAAGCCGCCACCGACAAGACCGAATCATCCGGCGATATCCGCCAGGCTCAAAAGCAGCTTGGCCACACCACCGTCACCATGACCGAGCACTACGTGCGCGGAAGGCGCGGGGAGAAAGTAGGTCCGACAAAATAGGAGCGATTTG
Organism: Gallionella sp.; assembly: GCA_036514695.1. GTDB lineage: Bacteria > Pseudomonadota > Gammaproteobacteria > Burkholderiales > Gallionellaceae > Gallionella. Next base: position 2,263 of record DATBWQ010000010.1, read on the forward strand.
ACAAATAGCAAATCTTTCGGGTATGGTGCGCGTCAGGTGCTAACAACACTATGCAGAAGCGGATAGCCCCGCGCCCGAAAGTCGTGGTTTTTTTACGTCCATGTTTTCATGGCCGAGCGTGAGGCTAATACAAGACCCGCAAGGGAAATATGCCCGCCGACTTCTGCCGGTTGTTAACGCTTGGCCGCCCACGGTCATCGTGGAATCCCTAACAAGGAGCAGAAGATCATGAACACACCATCCCGCAAACCGTCCGTCAAGCTCGTCCACGGCAAAGCCACCACCACCAGCCTCATCGTTGCCAAGAGTTTCGGCAAACAGCATTACAACGTGATTCGCACAATCCAGAATCTGGAATGCTCACCGGAATTTAGCGCCCTCAATTTTGAGTTGGCTGGATATACCGATGCACAGGGCAAAAAACGTCCGATGTATATCATCACCCGCAAAGGATTTTCCTTTCTCGCATGCAAATTCACCGGCAAGGAAGCTGCGCAATGGACAGAGAAGTTCATCGAGGCGTTCGATCAGCTCGAACAGCACGCGCTGGAGAAGGCTGCGGCCAAGCGTGCGCCGCCAGCTCTGCCACCAGCACCCAGGGCGCTACCCGCTATCACCGGCGAACGCCAAACGCGCATCAACCAGCGCGCATGGGCGTTGACTCGTGTGGCCTATGAACAATTCCGCGATGCGATGATGGAAGACGTGATGGTCATGGCTGGCCACACCAATCCGGAAGATTGGCAGCCGCTGGAGACGCGCAAGGACGTGCTGGAATTGATCTACTGTGCCGCGCGCGGCATGGAATCTTACGCCAACAGCATCCACCGGCGAGGCCATCGCTTGGCGCGGATGGTGGGGGAAGATTACGTCAAAACCACGGCGAAGTTTCGTCCGGCAAAGGAGCATTGAAATGGGAAGAACATCACAGAACGACTTGCCGCCGCGCATGACCATCAGAAAGCGCAACAGCATTGAATATTATTATTATCTAAGAACACACAAAAACGGCAAACGAGAAGAAATACCGCTAGGGCGGAACAAGGCATCCGCTTTTTCAAGGCATATAGAAATTGAAAGGCAGCTTGAGGCAGAAAATTTATATCCAAATATAAAGGCCAGGACAAATATTCCTTGGCTTGCTGTTTTTTTATATAAGAGGTGCAAGATAGCAGCAAAAAAACGTGGAATAGATTTTTTGATAACGCCGGATGATATTGAGAAACTAGCAACGCGCGCCGCTGGTAGATGTGAACTTACCGGAATCGCATTTTCATTTGAGACCTACAAAAATAAAAAAATACGGCCATGGTCACCAAGTATCGACCGGATTCATTCTGATCAAGGCTACACATTTGCCAATGTCAGACTGGTTTGCTCGGCTGTCAATCTCGCGCTTAATCAGTTCGGTGAGGGTACACTAATGAAGATAGCAAAGGCTTTAATCAAGAATAAATTAGGCCGTATTGTCACATAGTTTGCGGAAGTATTGCGGAACAAGTTAGCAGGTGCTATCGTCTGGTGCCCGGAACCGGAATCGAACCGGTACGCTGGTTTTACCCAAGCGACGGATTTTAAGTCCGTTGTGTCTACCAATTTCACCACCCGGGCGGGTATTTGGAGGCGAGACCCGGAATCGAACCGGGATGGGCGGATTTGCAATCCGCTGCATAACCATTTTGCTATCTCGCCGTACTGCGAATCAACAGCTTGAAATGATTGAGGGAAAGCCAGAATGCTTTCCCTCAGACCGGTGCCGGGACACTAGTCTCCTGTATTTGGAGCGGGAGAAGAGTCTCGAACTCTCGACCTCAACCTTGGCAAGGTTGCGCTCTACCAACTGAGCTACTCCCGCAAAACGAGTTGCGCATTATAGGGATATTCGAATTCCTGTCAATAATTTCACATAATTTCACATAATTTCATATGCAGATGTTTCACATGCAGATTTCATATGCAAAAATCACTGGACCATCTTATCCAGCTTGAATAGGCGCACAAAATTCTCCGTGGTACTCCGTCCCACTTCGTCCAGGCTGATGCCGCGCAGCGTGGCGACCTCTGCGGCGACGTCCTTCACATAAGCCGGCTGGTTGAGCTTGCCGCGATGCGGCACCGGGGCCAGATATGGCGCATCGGTTTCAATCAATATGCGCTCCAGCGGCACGCGCTGCGCTATCTCCTTGAGTTGTCTGGCGTTCTTGAACGTGACGATGCCGGAAAAGGAGATGTAAAAACCCATCGCCAGTGCGGCTTCGGCCACTTCCCAGGTTTCGGTGAAGCAATGCATGACGCCGCCCGCCTCGGCAGCTTTTTCCTCAGCCATGATGCGCAACGTGTCTGCCGCCGCTTCGCGGGTGTGGATGATCAGCGGTTTGCCGCTCTCGCGTGCCGCGCGGATGTGAGTGCGAAAGCGCGCGCGCTGCCACTCCAGATCGCCCTTGAGGCGAAAATAATCCAGGCCGGTTTCGCCGATGGCGACGATCTTGGGATGCCGCGCCAACTCGACCAAGCGGGCGACGCTGGGCTCTTCGACCCCCTCGTAATCGGGATGCACGCCCACCGAGGCGTAGATTTGGGGATGCTGCTCGGCCAGCGCCAGTACCTGAGGAAAATCCGCCAGGTTGACCGATACGCACAGTGCGCTGACGACTTCGTTGTTGCGCATTTGCGCCAGCACATCGCCGATGTTTTCAGCCAGCTCGGGAAAATTGATATGGCAGTGGGAATCGACGAACGGCATGGTTATTGTATTTCCACTTCAAAGGTAAAGTAATTTGTAGGCCGGGCTGTGCCCGACAATCCTTCGACAAGCTCAGGACAGGCCTGATCCGGCGGGCGCAGCCCGCCCTACGAAAACGCACTTTTGATCCGGAATCGGAATTATTCGAGCATCAATTGGCGATAGGCGAACAACAAAGATTCAAAGAATAACTTTGGATTGAGCGTGTGCTGCGCCTCGCGTTTCGCGGTTTGCAAATGCTTTTGCAGACGCGCCAGATTCAACGGCGCGACAGGCTCTACCAGCTTTTTGATGGCCGCTTCCTCGCTGGGGTGATAACGCAGCTTGCCCGCCAGCTTCATCGCATTCAAGTCATAACTCCATTGTTGCAGCCACTGCACGACCAGTACCTGTTCGGTTTTTTGCAGTGCCTCGGCCAGCGCAAACACATCCAATCCGGCGGGTTGGCGGACGGCGCGCAGCAATTTATCGCGCTCTTCGCTGCCCAGCTGCTGATCCAGCTGAACGGCCTGCAACGGTGCGAAGCCCGATGCTGCAAGCGCTTCGGCGGGATTTTTCACGCCCTGCTCCTTCAGCCACCGCATGGCGCTGGCCGCATCGGGCGCTGGCAGCGCGAACGACAGACAACGGCTCAGTATGGTCGGCAGCAATTGCTGCGGCTTGTGCGATACCAGGATGAATAGCAGCCCCGGCGGCGGTTCCTCGAGACTTTTCAGCAAGGCGTTCGCGGCATTGGTGTTCATCGCCTCGGCGGGATGTATGACCACCACGCGCCTGCCGCCCTGGTGCGCAGACATGCCAACAAAGTCGGCCAGGCCGCGCACCTGATCGACGGATATCAGCTTGCTGGGCTTCTTGCCGGATACGGACTTGAAATCCTCGATCTCTTCACCGTCCAGGCTCAACACCTCGGGTTGCAGCAAACGAAAGTCAGGGTGCGACTCTTGTTCGAACCAGTGGCAGGATGGACATAGACCGCAGGCAACATCCGATTCGCCCGGATGCTGGCACAACAAGCTCTGCGCGAAATTCATCGCCAGATCGAACTTGCCGATGCCCTTGCTTCCTTTGAACAGCAGGCCGTGCGGCGGACGCTTGCGCAGCTCTCGCAAACGCGCTAAGTCATTTTTTTGCCATGGATAAATCTGTTTCATATCAAAGTAATGAGACAATTACCTCAAGTTTATGTTTAACAATATCCAGCGTCTGCGCCGCGTCAATCACAGCATAGCGTTGCGGTTTCTCCCGGACGCGCCGGTGATATCCGGCCCGCACCCGCTCGAAGAAATCAGACTGCTCCTGTTCGAAGCGATCCAGCGAAGCATTGTCCGGCCCTGTTTTACCAGACATCCTTAGGCGCTGCCGCGCGACCTCGACCGGAACGTCGAAAAACAGCGTCAGGTCGGGTTGCAGATCGCCATGCACCCATAGTTCGAGTTGCGTCAGTTTGTTCCAGTCCAGTCCTCTGCCGCCACCCTGGTAGGCGAAGCTGGCATCGCTGAAACGGTCCGAGACCACCCACTTTCCGGCGCGCAACGCCGGTTTGATGACTTGTTCGATGTGTTCCATGCGTGCCGCAAACATCAGCAACGCTTCTGTACCGATGCTCATAGTCTGGCTCAGCAATATCTCGCGCAACCGCTCGCCGAGCGGTGTGCCGCCCGGTTCGCGCGTGACCACCACATCGTGGCCTCGCTGGCGCAACGCGTCGGCGAACCACGCAAGATGGGTGCTCTTGCCTGCTCCGTCCACGCCTTCAAAGGTGATGAATTTGCTCATTATGGTTAGTCGTTAGTCGCTAGTCGTTAGCCGTTAGTTAGTGTTGTCGCGGAGCCTGTCCTGAGCGCAGCCGAAGGGCGGTTTTTTTGTTTTAACTAACAACTAACGTCTAGCGACTAACGACTGCCTCTCCTCATTTCTGGTACTGGTTCACCGCACGATTATGCGCGATCAGGTTGCTGGAAAACTGCGAGCTGCCATCACCGCGCGCCACGAAGTATAGCGCGTCGGTCTGTGCCGGATGCAAAGTGGCGTGCAACGCAGCCATGCCCGGCAGGGCGATCGGCGTGGGGGTCAGGCCGCGGCGCCGGTAGGTGTTATAAGAAGTGTCGGCAAGCAGATCGCGCCTGCGCAGATTGCCATCGAATCTTTCGCCGATGCCGTAGATCACGGCCGGATCGGTTTGCAGCATCATGTTCTTGCGCAGCCGGTTCACGAACACCCCGGCGATCATGCTGCGGTCGCTTGCAGTGCCGGTCTCCTTCTCGACGATGGAAGCCAGGATCAGGGCCTGATACGGGGTCTTCAGCGGCAAATTTGCCGCACGAGTTTCCCACGCTTCTTGCAGGCGCTGTTGCATGGTGTGGTAAGCGGCCTTGAGTATCGCCAGATCGCTGCTGCCGGAGACAAAATTGTAGGTGTCGGGGAAAAACAGACCCTCGGGATGATTTTCTATCGCGCCGATGCGTTGCAGGATTTCCAGGTCCGACAAGCCTGCCGTGTCGTGCGCAATGTATCTGCTGGAATTCAGCGCGCCGCGAAACTGCCTGAACGTCCAGCCTTCGATGACACTGATCCTGCGCTGGCTGAACTCGCCTCTGGTGATGATGTTCAATAGCTGCAGAGGCGAAACCGGCTGCTTCAATTCATAGTTGCCTGCCTTGAGTTGTGTTGATTTGCCGAGCACTCTGGCGAGCAACACAAATGGCCATTGCTGGGCCAGCAATCCGGCTTGCTGCATTTCCCGCGCCGTGCTCTTCAGGCTGCCGCCCTGCTTCAAGTCGAACTCAAACGGCGTGGCTGGCAACGTCAACGGGCGATAGGCGTAGTAGCTCAGCCCGCCCGTGGCGAGCAGTACCAGCAAAATCACCGGCACGAACACCCTTCTCACAATCCTGAGTCTCAGTCTCATAACGTTGAATCCGGCGCGAGTATCAGAACTTTTCTCTGGGTCATGCGTCTCTTCTTTCAAGACTCCGGCGAATCTGCATCGCGATCGAAAAGTCGCTCCAGCGATTCTGTTCCAGTTCGCGCAGCGGCCACAGGACCATGATGCTGTTCACCACGAACAACTCGTCGGCATGCAGGACCTCATCCAGACTGATATCGCGCACTTGCAGCGGCATGTCGTGCTGCTTCGCCCATGCCATCACGCGGTCGCGCTGAACACCCGCCACGCCGCAATGCGACAGATCCGGGGTGATCAGTTTGCCTTGCGTGACCACAAATAAATTGCTGCGGGTGCCCGCAATGACATTTCCCGCCGCATCCATCAGCAACCCTTCGGCGATGCCCGTGTCGTTCCACTCGGCTGCCGCCAGCACGTTCTCCAGACGATTGAGGTGCTTGATGCCCGCCAGACGCGGCTGTTGACCCAGGCGCAACTGGCATAAGCGCGCCTTGATCCCGCTTGTCGCCCAGTCGGCCGGATAATCGGGCAATGGGGAAACATCCCAAAGATGCGTCGGTTCAACGCGGGCTGGCGGTGCATAGCCGCGCGCCCCCTCCCCCCGCGTGACGATCAGTTTTATCACTCCATCAGGGTGCCGCTCGAGCAAACCGTTCAACTCGGCGGAAAGCAATCCGGGATCAGGACAAACAACGCCAAGCGAGGTGCAGTCATGCAGGAGTTTTTGATAGTGGAGCGGCCAGTGCAACGCTTGTCCGCCGGATGCACGCAGGGTACGGAACACGCCATCGCCGTAGAGCAGACCACGATCGCGGATGCCGATCGAGTTAGCGGGTACGCCGTTGACCAGCATCGCGATCAACCGGGAAAAAACACTTCACCACGAAGGGCACAGAGATCACGAAGATTTTTCATGAGATTGAATAAGGTTGGCTATCCACCTGCCGGCTGGTTAATTTTTTTCGAGCAGCCAACTGTTTTTCTTCGCGTCCTTCGCAGTCTTCATGATTTAAATGCATTTTAAGGATGCAGGGCGCTAAATCCTGCGGAACACCAGCGTGCCGTTGGTCCCGCCAAAGCCGAAGTTGTTGTTCACCGCGACATCGATCTTCATGTCGCGCGCAACATTCGCGCAGTAGTCCAGGTCGCACTCGGGATCCTGCTCGAAGATATTGATGGTCGGCGGCGAAATCTGGTGGTGTACCGCCAGCGCGCAGAATACCGACTCTACCCCGCCCGCTCCGCCCAGCAGGTGGCCGGTCATCGACTTGGTGGAATTCACCACCAGCTTGCGCGCATGATCGCCAAACGCCAGCTTGATCGCGTCGGTCTCGTTCTTGTCGCCCAGCGGCGTCGAGGTGCCGTGGGCGTTGACATACTGCACATCCTGCGGATTCAGCCCGGCATTGCGCAACGCATACAACATGCTGCGCCTGGGGCCATCGGTATTCGGGGCGGTGATATGGTAGGCATCGCCGCTCATGCCGTATCCGGCCAGCTCGGCGTATATCCTTGCACCGCGTGCCTTCGCATGTTCGTACTCTTCCAGCACCATCACGCCGGCGCCTTCGCCTATCACGAAACCATCCCTGTCCTTGTCCCAGGGGCGGCTGGATGTGGCCGGATCATCGTTGCGCGTGCTGAGCGCACGGGCAGAAGAAAACCCCCCCACCGCCAATGCGCATACAGCCGCCTCGGAGCCACCGGCGATCATCACGTCCGCATCGCCATACTCGATGATGCGTGCCGATTCGCCGATGCAATGCGTGCCGGTGGTGCAGGCAGAGACCATCGCCAGATTCGGCCCCTTCAATCCGTACATTACCGACAGATTGCCCGAGATCATGTTGATGATGGTGCCCGGAATGAAGAACGGTGAAATCTTCTTTGGCCCTGCGGCCAGGTAATCGTTATGCGTATCCTCGATCATCGGCAGACCCCCGATGCCCGAACCGATATTCACGCCGATACGCTCGGCATTCTGCTCGTTGACTGCCAGGCCGGAATCCTTGAACGCCTCCATACCGGCCACAAGACCGAAATGGATGAACCTGTCCATGCGGCGTGCATCCTTGGCGGAAAGATATTGCGTGACGTCGAAATCCTTCACTTCGCCGGCGATCTGCGCTGCCATCGCGCTGGCATCGAAGTGCGTGATTTTGGTGATGCCGGATTTTCCCGCGACGATGTTCTGCCAGTTCTCGGGTATCCCTGTCCCGACCGGGGAAATGGCCCCCAGGCCGGTTATGACGACTCTGCGTTTAGACAAACTGACCCCGCCAAACAAAAAAGATGGGCAAACAGAAAAGGAATGAAATTACTTTTGATGCGCCAGGACATAGTCCAGGGCTTGCTGCACGGTGGTGATTTTTTCTGCGTCTTCATCGGGGATATCGCATTCGAACTCTTCTTCCAGTGCCATCACCAGCTCGACGGTATCCAGAGAATCCGCACCCAGATCGTTCACGAAAGAAGATTCGTTCTTGACTTCAGACTCGTTCACACCCAGTTGCTCGGCAACGATTTTTTTAACGCGTTGTTCAATTGACATATATCTCTCCCACCCTTGATTAAAGTTCAAAAAAGCCCGCGCATTGTATCAAAATTGCCCGAAATACCAAACAACTTGTAGGCTGCAAAATTGGCGTGCGCTTTCAGTCTGTTAGAATGCCCCGGATGATAATGAGAAAGCGAACTCCGGCTTGGACTGAACCATGACTGTTGTTGCTATTCCGGCGGCGGTGCGATCTTGATGATTTCCTCTGCCGTGGTCAGTCCTGCAACCACTTTCTCGGCTCCGCTCAGGCGCAACGGCTTCATGCCCTCATGCCGAGCCAGTGCCTTGATCCTGGCCAGATCCGCATCCCCGACCACCAGCTTTTTCATTTCCGCACTGAGCGGCAGCATTTCATAGATGCCGGTACGCCCGCGATAACCGGTCATGCGGCATTCGAGACAACCCGTAGCGACGTTGACCTGCGCGGGCCTGGCGGCTTTCCACGGGCTGACCAGCTCCTGCCAGGTCTCCTCGCTGATCTCGCCCTTTATCTTGCAGTGCGGGCACAAGGTGCGCGCCAGACGTTGCGCCATCACTCCAAGCAGAGTCGAATTGAGCAGATAGGCGGGCACGCCAAGTTCGAGCATGCGTGTGATAGCGGATGGCGCGTCGTTGGTGTGCAGCGATGACAGCACCAGATGACCGGTGAGCGCTGCCTGTATTGCCATCTCGGCAGTTTCCAGGTCGCGTATCTCCCCCACCATGATGATGTCCGGGTCCTGCCGCAGCAAAGTGCGTATGCCGTCGGCGAAGTTCAGGCCGATGTTGTGCTGCACCTGCATCTGGTTGAACGCCGGCTCTATCATTTCAATCGGGTCTTCCACCGTGCAGACATTCACTTCCGGCGTGGCGATCTGTTTCAGCGTGGAATACAGCGTGGTGGTCTTGCCGGATCCGGTCGGGCCGGTCACCAGGATGATGCCGTTGGGCTGGCGCGTCCAGTCGCTCCACAGCAGGGTCTGTTCGCGCGTGAAACCGAGATCCGAGAAATTCTTGACCAGCACTTCCGGATCGAAGATCCGCATCACCAGCTTCTCGCCAAAGGCAGTCGGCATCGTGGAAAGACGCAGCTCGATTTCTTCGCCATCGTCGCTCACCGTCTTGATACGTCCGTCCTGCGGCCTGCGCTTCTCCACCATGTCCATGCGTCCCAGCAACTTGATGCGGTTGGTGATCGCGCTGGTAACCGTGGCGGGCAGTTGATAGACCTGATGCAACACCCCGTCGATACGGAAGCGAACGATGCCGATGTCACGGCGCGGCTCCAGATGGATGTCGCTGGCGCGTTGCTCAAATGCATATTTGAACAACCAGTCCACCAATGTGACGATGTGCTGTTCGTTGGCGTCCAGATTCTTGTTCTTGCCCAGCTCGACCAACTGCTCGAAGTTCTGCACGCCGATAGACTGCCCTGTCCTGGCTTGATTGGCGAGTTGCACCGAATTGGCCAGACTGTAGATTTCCGGCAGGTAATGATTGATGTCGAGTGGACTGGCCAGCACCAGCTTGATCTTCAGATTGAGGATACGCTCCAGCTCCGCCACCCAATCGGTGATAAACGGCTCGGCGGTGGCGATGGTCACCTCATGTTCGTCGACCTTGACCGGCATGATCTTGAGCCGTTCGGCATAAGACTTGGAGACGATATTGGCGATGCCGCCGAAATTCAGCTTCAACGGGTCGATGTGAAAATATGGCA
>DATBWQ010000011.1:0-6352 GCA_036514695.1 Gallionella sp.
GGCGGGTTGAATTGAAATTCGCAGGGTGGGCAACTCGTTGCCCACGGTCATGAGGCGATGCTCAAAGCCGCGTGGGCACGGAGTGCCCACCCTACGCGGCTGGATGATGATGTAGGTTGGGTGGAGCGCAGCGATACCCAACAAACGAAATGGCAAACGATGGGTATCGCGTTGCTCAACCCATCCTACCGAGCTCCCAGCCTCCCCTTGTCAGGGGAGGAGCATTGTTATCCCCCTGACAAGGGGAAATTAAAGGGGGTTTTGGATTTGATTTTCCTCAATCCCTCTTAACCAGCCACCTTGCCGCATCCAGCGCAAAGTAAGTCAGTATCCCATCCGCTCCCGCGCGCTTGAATGACAGCAACGCTTCCAGCACGCACGCTTCTTCATTCAACCAGCCGTTCTGCGCCGCAGCCTTGAGCATCGCGTATTCTCCGCTGACCTGATAGACGAAGGTGGGCGCCTTGAATTCATCTTTCACGCGGCGCACTATGTCGAGATAGGGCATGCCGGGTTTGACCATCACCATGTCGGCGCCCTCCTGCAAGTCGAGGCCGACTTCCCACAGCGCTTCGTCAGAATTACCGGGATCCATCTGGTAGGTGTATTTGTTGCCTGCACCCAGGTTGCCGCTGGAGCCGACCGCATCGCGGAACGGACCATAGAAGCTGGAGGCGTATTTGGCGGAGTAGGCCATGATGCGGGTGTGGATGTGCTTGTTGGTGTCGAGTGCCGCGCGCACCGCGCCGATGCGCCCGTCCATCATGTCGGACGGGGCGACGATGTCAGCCCCGGCGGCGGCGTGAGTCTGCGCCTGCCTGGTCAGCACCGCGACGGTCTCGTCGTTGAGCACATAGCCGCTGTCATCGATCAGCCCGTCCTGCCCGTGGCTGGTATAAGGGTCGAGCGCGATGTCGGTCATCACGCCGAGTTCCGGGAAGTTCTTTTTCAGCGCAGCCACCACGCGCGGCACGAGGCCGTTCGGGTTATAGGCCTCGCGCGCGTCCAGGCTCTTCAGCGGCGCATCGATCACCGGAAAGATCGCCATCACCGGAATGCCCAGCTTGACGCATTGCTCGGCGTCCTTGAGCAGCAAGTCCAGAGTCTTGCGCTGCACCCCCGGCATGGACTTCACATCCTCGACCTTGTTGCTGCCTTCCAGCACAAAAACCGGGTAGATGAAATCTGCCGAAGTGAGTATATGCTCTCGCATCAGGTCGCGCGAAAACGCATCATGGCGCATACGGCGCATTCTGATATTTGGGTACTGTCCTAGTGTTTGCATAATTTTCCTTAAATTATCACTTTTTTTGGAACTATGTTAGGAATTGCTTATCTGATGCGTTGAATGATGCGAGTCATTCCACGTTTCTCCTCCCTGAGCGTGTGTCTTAACTCTGTTAAGACTTTGCCCCCGGCCTTCCCCTTTTGGCTGGGGGCATTTTTTTGCCTCAAAGTCCAAAATGCCGTCGCCATACTGCGTTGTACTCAAAAAATCTTGCTTGCATACCACAACATATGCGGCGCGGCGATTTTTGCCGTACGCCTTGTCTGGCTTAGGCATTTTGGATTTTAGCTCTGCTCAAACCATCCCGCGATTACCGCCTCCGCCTCTTCCATGCCCAGTTTCTTCAAACTGGAAAACAATTGCACCGAGCACTGCGGAAAATGCTCGGCGAGGTTGGATTTTACGCGATTCAGGGTGATTGTGGCTTGTTGCCGGCTGAGTTTGTCCGACTTGGTGAGCAGGATATGCACCGGCTTTCCGGTCGGCGCGAACCAGTCCAGCATGTTCTCATCCAGTTCGGTCAAAGGGTGACGGGAATCCATGATCACCACCAGACCGCACAATTCTTCACGGTTCTGCAAATACTCGCTGAGCAAGCCCTCCCAATGACGCTTGCTTTCCGGGGGCACTTTGGCGTAGCCATAACCGGGCAGATCGACCAGAAAGTGATTGTCGCCCAGCGAAAAATAATTGAGGTGCTGGGTACGTCCCGGCGTTTTGCTGGTGTAGGCCAACCGGGTGTGGTTGGCCAGCGTGTTGATCGCACTCGACTTGCCGGCATTGGAACGTCCAACGAAAGCCACCTCTTTGCCGCCGTGCAGCGGCAAATCTTTTATGTGATTGACGGTGGTAAAGAAGGCCGCCTGTGAAAACAGCGACATTACTTCCAGGCTGCAAAGATCTTGTCCGCTGCCGCAACGGTCGCCGCAATGTCCGCCTCCGTGTGTGCGGCGGAAACGAAGCCCGCTTCGAACGCCGATGGCGCGAGATATACGCCCGCTTCCAGCATGGCATGGAAGAAACGATTGAATGCCTCCTTGTCACATGCCATCACCTCGGCATAGCTGGCCGGCACAGCCTTGCTGAAATACAGGCCGAACATGCCACCGATGGATTGTGCGCAAAACGGAATGCCGTGCTTTTTGGCGCTTGCCGCCAATCCTTCGGTCAACTGCTTGGCCAGCTTGGCCAAGCGCTCATAGAATCCGGGAGTCTGAACCAGCTTCAGGGTGGCCATTCCGGCTGCCACCGCCACCGGATTACCGGACAGCGTGCCGGCCTGATACACCGCACCGAGCGGGGCCAGACATTGCATGATGTCGCGCCGGCCGCCAAAGGCCGCCGCAGGCAAGCCGCCCCCCATCACCTTGCCCAGCGTCACCAGATCCGGTTTGATCCCGTAGTGACCTTGCGCACCTTGCAGGCTGACGCGGAAGCCGGTCATCACTTCGTCCAGGATCAGCACCGCGCCGTATTGGGTACACAGCTTGCGCAAGGCTTGCAGGAATTCCGGCTTGGGAGTGACCAGATTCATGTTGCCCGCCACCGGCTCGACGATCACTGCCGCGATCTCCTTGCCCATCTCGGCGAAAGCGCGCTCCAGGCCGGCCGCATCGTTGTAATCCAGCACGGTAGTGAGCGCGGCGATCTCTGCGGGCACGCCTGACGAACTCGGCTGGCCGAAGGTCAGTGCGCCGGAACCGGCTTTCACCAGCAAACCGTCCGAATGCCCGTGATAACAGCCCTCGAACTTGATGATACGGCTGCGGCCGGTAAAGCCGCGCGCCAGGCGTATCGCAGACATCGTGGCCTCGGTGCCGGAACTCACCAGACGAACCATCTCCAGGCTGGGCAACAATTTGCACAGCAACTGCGCCATTTCAAGCTCGGCCGCAGTGGGCGCGCCGAAACCAAGTCCCTGCGCCGCCGCATCCTGCACCGCCCTGACCACGTCCGGATGACAATGCCCGACGATCATCGGTCCCCATGAACCGACATAATCGGTGTATTGCTTGCCATCGGCATCCCACACGTAAGCGCCCTGACCGCGCCGGAAAAACAGCGGCGTACCGCCGACCGAACGGAACGCGCGCACCGGAGAATTCACCCCGCCCGGAATTACTTTTTGTGATGCATCGAATAGCTGCTGATTTTGCGAAGTCATGTTGTGTCTTTCTGATATGTTGGCTGTGGAAACGATTTCAAGAAACTATAAATTTGCAAATTGCCGCGCCGCGCCCTGAATATCCTTCGCGCCGAACACCGCCGAGATCACTGCCAGCGCATCAGCCCCGGCCTCGAGCAACCCAGCGCCATTATGCAAGGTGATGCCGCCTATCGCCACCAACGGCACGGTAATCTCGCGGCGCGCCTGCCGCAACAGATCAGGCGTAGCTGCCACCGCAGCCGGCTTCACGGTCGAGGCAAAGAAGCTGCCGAATGCCACGTAATCTGCGCCCTGTCTCACCGCTTCGTGCGCCAGCGCCAGGCGATTATAGCAAGACATGCCGATCAGTTTGCCGCTGCCCAGCACGGCGCGCGCATCGGCCAGGTTGCCATCAGAGCCGCCCAGATGCACACCGTCTGCGGCAACTCTTTGCGCTAACATCACATCATCGTTGATGATCAGCGGCACAACAAATTCATGTGTCAATTCACGCAATGCCCTGGCTTGCTCCAGGCGCACCGCCTTATCGGCGGCCTTGTTGCGGTATTGCAATAACCGCGCCCCGCCCAGCAAAACCAGCCTCACTTTGCGCAACAGTTCCAGCGTATCCGGCTCGTCCGGGGTGATCGCGTACAATCCCTTAATCACGGATTGTCCGTTGGACTGTTCGAGCGAGGTAGGGTGGATAAGCGCAGCGCATCCACCGAGCGGTAGGCGGATGCGCTGTGCTTATCCACCCTACAAAACTGCTTCCCCTGGCGTGATTGCATACAACCCCTTAATTCGGGCGTTCCGGTTGAGGCTCATCATCCTCTTCACCGCGCGCCCAAAACAACCGGTCAGGGATGTGCTGTCCCATGCCGGGACGAAAGCCCGAGCGCAAAGTCTGCCATGTATATTCCTGCGCTTCTTTTACCGCCTCCTGCACGTCCACATTCTGCGCCAGCAAGGCCGCGATCGCAGCTGACAATGTGCACCCCGAGCCGTGGTAAATCCCGGGCAAGCGGGCCCAACTATCGCTGCGCAGAATGCCGCGTTCTGCATATAGGGTGTTGACCACCTTAGGGGTTTGTTCATGGGTGCCAGTGATCAGCACATATTCACAACCCATGCGCAAAATACGTTTGGCGCACTCGTCCAGGGTTGGATCATCCTCGTCATTGTCCTCGTCCAGCGCCAGGCGGCGCGCCTCGATGCTGTTCGGCGTGATGATGGTGGTCTGCGGGATCAGTAACTCGCACATCGCATCCAGCATATCGTCATTCGCCAACTCGTCACCACGCCCTGAGGCCAGCACCGGATCCAGCACCAACGGGATATCCGGATAATCAGCCAATATCTCGGCGATGGCCGCGATGTTTTCCACACTGCCGAGCAGGCCTATCTTGAATGCCGCTACCGGCACGTCTTCCAGCATCGCGCGCGCCTGATCCACCACCCATTCCGGATCCATTGCCAGTACATCATCCACTCCGCTGGTGTCCTGAACGGTGATGGCCGTCACCGCTATCAACGGATGACAACCCATGCTGGAAATAGTCAGTATATCGGCCTGCAAACCGGCACCCCCGCTGGGGTCGGTGGCGGCAAAACTCATAACCAGCGGGAACGATTCGTACATGATTTGAATAATGCGATGAGCGGTGATTGACCGCGCATTCTACTCCAGGGCACCGCTTAAAATCCAACCTCCTGATAATCCGGCGCTGCCCGATAGTTTCTATCGCTGGCCTGTTGGACAGATTTCATGCGGCTGACGTCAGATCGCCGGCTTGCCGCTGTTCGTCCCCTGTCTCGACCGGGAACTATGTATCAATGGCGGCATTCCTTTTCCGCTCATGCAGATAATTCGCCACTCGCGCAAACTCCAACACAGCCAGATTCTCGGCGCGCAGCCGTGCATCTATGCCGAGCCGGCCAAAATCTTCCTCGTTCAGATAGCTGCGCAGCGTATTGCGCAGGGTCTTGCGGCGCTGACCGAACGCGGCTTTGACGATCCCGGCGAATAATTTTTCGTTGAATACCGGAATCCCCCCTGCCCCCCTTTGTGAAAGGGGGGAGAGCGCAGCGAGGGGCCGTGGTGCGGGCAGCGGGATCATGCGCACGATAGCTGAATTCACCTTGGGTGCGGGACGAAAAGATTCCGGCGGCACGGCTAGCAGTTTTTCCATGTGGAAGCGGTATTGCAACATCACCGACAACCGCCCGTATGCAGGCGTGGAAGGCTCGGCAACCATGCGCTCGACCACTTCGTTTTGCAGCATGAAGTGCATATCTTTAATGCGTTCGGCATAAGAGGCGAAGTGGAACAGCAACGGCGAAGAGATGTTGTAAGGCAGGTTGCCGACGATGCGCAACGGCGCGGGTAATGTCGCAAAATCGAACAGCAACGCGTCTCCGGCATGAATGGTAAGGTGCGCTGTGCGCACCTTTGAATCGTCCCCCCTTTGCAAAAGGGGGTTGGGGGGATTTTCCTGCGGATAATCATGCTCCAGACGCGCGATGATGTCGCGGTCGATCTCGATCACATGCAGATGATTTAATCTTTTCAGCAACGGGCGGGTTAGCGCGCCCAGCCCCGGGCCGATTTCCACCATATTGTCTTCCGCTTCGGGATGAATTGCGGCGATGATGTCAGAAATGATTCGCTCATCGACCAGAAAATTCTGGCCAAACTTTTTTTTGGCCTTATGCACGATACGTTCCGTGGAGTTTGCGGTGCTGGAATAAATTCATGATAATTTCTTGCTCACGCATAATTCCATTTCAAAGGTAAAACAATCCGTAGGTCGGGCTGCGCCCGACAACCCTTCGACAAGGCCTTGTCCTGAGCGCAGTCGAAGGGTCAGGACAGGCTTGATCCGGCGGGCAGAGCCCGCCCTACAAATTTGCATTCT
>DATBWQ010000012.1:0-12250 GCA_036514695.1 Gallionella sp.
GCCAACGGTGCGGCGCTGCCGCCACTCAAAGGCTGACGCGGATGCGTGCCGCCGTAAGGCGCGCCCGCTCCGGCATATTGCATCGCGGGTTGCGGCTTGCGGAATTTCGCGATCAGGAACATCACCACACCTGCTGCGAGCAACGCCATCAGTATGCCGCCCATCGCACCGCCCAGACCACCGCCGGCGAACAGTGCGCCCAGGCCGGCACCTATCGCCAGCCCTGCCAGCGGCCCCAGCCACTTGTTGCCCGGTGCGGGCGTTGCGCTCTGCGCGGGAGCAGGTGCGGCCGCAGGAGCCTTAGGCGCCTGCTGCGGAGTCATGGCACGCTGCTTGCCGAAACTGCCGCCCCCGCCAAAACGCTTCGCCTCCGCCGTTGCGGCAAACAGGCTCAGGGTGGTCAAAGCAATCGTCAACAACATCAATGATCGTTTCATGCATTCCTCATGGGTTGGTTGAAGCAAAGCGGTGCGAAGTATAACACCGGCATCAGTCCCTCACTGATGCGAGGCATATCCGGCGATCGTTCCAAGTGGTTCAAGCGGTCAAAACGGGATCGTCGCGCCGGCTCAGCAGGATGTCGAAATCGGTGGTATCAAGGATGATCTTGCGCAACAGTTCTTTTAACCACAGATCGTAAAAATCCACTGGATTGTAGTTGTCGGAAAGGATCATCGCATCTGCGTGTAGCTGCATGGAGAATGGCTGTTGCATGCTGCGGTGCACGCTGCTCTCGAGACCGGGATGAATGGCCATGTTGCCGATACGGTCGAATTGCGGCGCACGCTGAGCTCCATCGTAAGCGATGATCTCGATGTTGCCTGTGCCCTCGCCCGCAGACGCGTCGAAGACGGGATAGATCGCGACCTGATCGAACACGCTTTGCAGCGTCTTTACTGCCGAGGATGTCATCAAAGTGTGGTGATTGACGCTGCCGATCAGGTTGACCGCGAGCACGCCGTCAGGCGCCAGCCGCTGTTTGGCCAGGCGCATCGCTTCTACGCTGAGCAAATGCCCCGGCGTGGTTTCGCCGCTGAACACGTCGAGTATCAGGTAATCGTAGCGCTGCGCGGTGTTGATCAGGAAATAGCGCGCATCTTCGATATGCACAGGGATCGCCGAGCTGAAACCGAAATATTTGCGCGCGAGTTCTGCCACGTCAGGGTCGATGTCCACCACTTCGGTATCCACACCCTGTGCCTTGAACCATGTCGGCACCAGTCCTGCACCCAGGCCGATCATCAGGCAGCTCTTTCCATCGGGGTTGAAGGCATAGGGCAGGAATTGCAGCAGATAGGTATATTCATAAGTCGACAAACCATTGCCCTGATCCATCCCGCCCTGCACCAGTCCATCGATCAGCAGCTCGCGATTGCGTTTTGCCTGATAGGAATAATCCACCACTTTCAGGTTGCCGTAGAAGCTGTCGCGGTCGGCAATGCGCTCGACACGGGTCCCGTCCGGCATCACCTTGGCCACATGGGTCTCTTGCGGCAGCAATAAAAATGGAAGTATCGCCGCGAACACCGCCGCCCATTTGCGGCGGAAGAACAGGAAATAAAAGACGCTCAGCGCGATCAGCAGCGAACCGGTCAGCAGGAAGATCTGATTGACGCCCAGATACGCGATCAACACGAAGCCGGTGAGCAGCGTGCCGAACACGCTGCCGACGGTGGAAATGGCGTAGAAACTGCCGACGGTGCGGCCGATATTGTGCATCTCGCGCGCCGCGATCTTGACCACGTAGGGCGAAACGCAACCCAGCAAAAACAGCGCCGGGCCGAACAACAGGAAAGCGCAGGTCAGCGAACCCCAGCGCAAACCCAGCGGCAGGCTCATTTGGAGTATCGGTCCCTTCAATGCCGGGATCAGGATCACCAGGATGCCGGAAACCATGATGATGCCGTACAGCCAGTCGGGCGAGCTTCTGCGGTCGGACAAGTGCCCGCCGATCGCGTAACCGGCGGCGAGCGCGACCATGGTCACAGTGATCAACGAAGTCCAGACGAACAGACTGACGCCGAAGAACGGTCCGATCACGCGCGAACCGAGCACTTCGACCACCATGACCAGCGCGCCGCACAATGCGGCAGTCGCGATCAGGTAAGCGATGAAACCTTTTGAGTGCTGCATGGGGATCCTGTAGGGTGATTTGGCAAAGGCGCGATTCTACATCAGCTAAGTTGATATTGCTGTGCCCCAGGCAGTTTCCGGGAGCTGAGTGCAACGGCTGTCATCGTGAACCGCTGCCCGGATGCGGCGATGCCGGTCAGAACGGCGGTTCGGATACCCAGGCCAGCGGCGCTTCGTTAAGCGGATGTGCAAAGCCCAGCACACCGGCGTGCAGCAGCAATCGTTCCGCACTTGCACCAGCCTCTCCTCCATACAACGTGTCACCCAGGACAGGATGGCCGATCGCCGCCATATGTACCCGCAATTGGTGAGTGCGGCCGGTGACCGGTTCCAACTCCACGCGGGTGGTGACAAAACTCCGTTCGCCGTGATGTATGGAAGGGTGAACAATTTTTTCATATTCCAGCACGCGATAGCGCGTCAGTGAGGGCTTGCCCGACTCGACATCTATCTTGCGCAACGGGCGGTTCGGCCAGTCGGCAACGATAGGCAGATTGACCTCAGACCAACCAACAGAACCGTTCGCGGTGAGTGTTTCCCGTTCGCTTCTTCGATACACCGCGCTACGCGCGGCACTGATGGAACTACTAGCCATTCGACTAGACTGCCAAATAACAGCAGTCAAGTCGCTGGTTATCAGGACGAACGGGAAATGTATCGAACCGCCGGGTGGTGAGTCAGCAATTGCCACCGATTCCACTCTGCCCGCCACCACCGCCACATAGCGCTTTTCCACTTCACGCTCGCGGAACATCTGCGAAAGGCGGCGCTGCATCTCCGCGCCGCGCGCGAACACCATCAAGCCGGAAGTCGCCATGTCCAGCCGGTGCACGATCAGCGCATCGGGGAATTCTTTCTGGATTCGCGCGGACTGGCAATCCTGCTTGTCCGCCCCGCGCCCCGGCACCGAAAGCAGCCCGGCGGGTTTATTCACCACGATGATGGACGCGTCCCGATAGACAAGATCGAGAGGTGAGTCACAGGCGGGGTTCACGATTTTTGCCTGGACGATTCTTGCTGGCCTGGCCGGTCGCGGGAAGGGATCCGGTACAGCCAGATCGCCATCATCAGTCCGAAAAAAGCCAATGCCGATTGCAGCCAGCCGTCATGGATGAAAAACAGTATCGAGCTGCCGAAGGTCAGGATCAGCGTGGCCACCGCCACCAGTTTGATGCGCCAGGGGATGCTCCGGTAAGTGCGCCATTCGACGATCAGCGGACCGAAGGCCGGATGGTTCATCAGCCAGTTGTAGAAACGGCGCGACGACCGGGCGTAGCAGGCAGTGGCCAGCAGGAGGAAAGGCGTGGTCGGCAGAATCGGCAGAAACACACCGGCGATACCTAACAGGAGAAACAGCGTGCCCAGCGCGGCGAAGGCGACCTGCACCCACAGAAACCGGTGCTTGCGGACTTCGTGGCTGTAGTCCCGGCGTTCGACCGGTTTTGTCCGGCTCAATCCTTGCCTTTCAACATTCCGATGAACCGGTCGATTTCCTGAAGGGTTATCCGCCGGGAGGTTTCGAATTGGGCATGTGCTTCCGGGTGTTGCAGATCGAGGCGTATGCCCCACAGCGGTTGTGCGCTGGTGGGAAGCATGGCGTAACGCACATCGCCGAGCAGACCTGGATCATCCGGGTGCAATGCCAGATAGCCGTCCGAAAACAGTTCGAATCGCCGGATGTCCCCGTACAGAACCGAAGCTTTGGAAAGCCCGGGTTTATCACGCGACGCATCAAAGGCACGAACCGTCGTCCCCGGATAAACGCGTCCTGCCCCACCCAGGCCGGCCCGCACCGCATCGACATGATAGATATCGCCGGAGCGGTAGATCGAGCGCCAGAGCAGCAGATTACCCATGGTCGGTTTGACGGTCAGCCGCTCGGCTGCATGGCCGCGCAGCAGGGCGGTTGCGCGCATCGCATCCTGGGCTCGCTGGTGCTGCAACCAGCCGACGGACAGATACGCCGCAGCCAGCAACAGGCCGATGCGTGCCGGCAGCGTTTTGCGCAAGCGCAGGCCGGCCACCATCGCTGCGCCAAGGATCAGGAAGAACAGCGGGTCGAAGATCGGAATGATGCTCCATGCGATACGCCCGCCGGTAAACGGCCACAGCAGGTGCGTGCCGTAGCTGGTGCAGGCATCGAGAAAGCCGCTCGTGGCGCAGCCCAGTAAGGCATAGAGATAAATGCGCAGAAAGCCGAGCGGATGCCCGTATGCCTTGAATGCAGGCCAGAGGATCAGTGTAACCAGCAGCGCCCCGAAAGGAATGAAAATCAGGGAATGGGTGAACTGGCGGTGATATTCCAGCGTCAGCAGCGGGTCGGCTGAAGACTGGATCAGGGCATCTGCATCTGCCAGCAAGGCGGCAAGAAAACCCACCGTCGTGGCGGCACGAGTTTCGCCTTTATTGCTGCACGCCTGGGCGAGAGTTCCACCCAACAGTCCGTGGGTCAGTAAGTCCATCTATGCGCCCTCAACGTAATCGCCTGGAAGCAAAATCTGATAGGCCGGTAGGATGCGGTGACGAAGGAACCGCATCGCTCGCGTGCCAAATGATGCTACTTCTAAATTCTTGCCATAATCTAAAATCGTTTGACTGGTAAGAGACTAAAACTTGTACCCCCGATGCACCGCCACCACACCGCCGGTCAAGTTGAAATATTCGACCCTCTCCAGTCCGGCATCGACCATCATTTTCTTCAACTCTTCTTGTCCCGGATGCATGCGGATGGATTCGGCAAGATATCTGTAGCTGTCGGCATCGTTGGCGATCAGTTGCCCGATCCTGGGCAGCAGTTTGAACGAGTAGGCGTCGTAGATCTTTTCCAGCGGCTTGGCGACTTTGGAGAACTCCAGCACGATGACACGCCCGCCCGGCTTGAGCACTCGCCTCATCTCGCGCAGCGCGGCATCCTTGTGCGTGACGTTGCGCAGGCCGAAGGCGATGCTGACGCAGTCGAAATGATCGCCGGGGAAGGGCAGATGCTCGGCATCGCATTGCGCGACAGGGGTGGCGATGCCTGCATCGAGCAGGCGGTCGCGCCCGACGCGCAGCATCGCGTTGTTGATGTCAGTGAGCACGACCTGTCCGCTGCTGCCGGCTTCCTTCAGGAACAGCCGCGACATATCCGCCGAGCCGCCCGCCACATCCAGCACGCGCTGCCCCTCGCGCACGCCGCTGACGCTGACTGCGAAGCGTTTCCACAGGCGGTGCAGGCCGGCCGACATCAGGTCGTTCATGATGTCGTATTTGCCGGCGACCGAGGTAAATACGCCCGCGACGCGTTTGGCCTTTTCTTCCTCGGCGACGGTCTCGAAACCGAAGTGTGTGTTATTGCTCATGTTGACTCCTACGGGGCGCGGCTCTTGCCCGCAGCTTCCAGCTTGCTCAAATAATCATGCCACAACGCATCCTGATTCTGCCCGAGTTCATGCAGATACTCCCAGGTATAGAGTCCGCTGTCGTGTCCGTCATCAAACACAATCTTGATGGCGTATTGGCCAACCGGTTCGATCGCGCTGATGCCGACATTCTGTTTGCCGGTCTGCAGCACTTGCTGCTCAGGACCGTGACCGCGTACTTCGGCAGACGGTGAATACACGCGCAGGAATTCGGCAGGCAGCTTAAAGCGTGAACCTTCGTCGAATGCGATTTCCAGCGTCCTTGATTGTTGGTGCAAAGTGATTTCAGCGGGTAAAGGAGCGTTGTTCATAATGAGCGGATCTTTTTCAATAGTGAGGTTGTGGAACGTTCATGCAGGAACGGGATGCTGTGCACAGCGCCGCCCCACCCTTGTACTTCTTTGCTGCCTACGATGTTTTCCGGCTTCCAGTCGCCGCCCTTCACCAGCACGTCTGGATGGCAGGCGAGGATCAGATTGAGCGGCGTGTCTTCGTCGAACAGAACCACCAGGCTGACCGGCTCCAACGCTGCGAGTACCGCCATGCGGTCCTGCTCGGAATTGATCGGCCGGTCATCGCCCTTGCCCTGGCGCTTCACCGAGGCATCGCTGTTCACGCCTATGACCAGAGACGCGCCCAGTGCGCGCGCTTCCGCGAGATAGGTCACATGACCGCGATGCAGCACGTCGAAGCAGCCGTTGGTGAACACCAGCGGACGCGGCAACGCGGCAACCCTTGCGGCGAGTTCGCCGGGAGTGCACAACTTTCGCTCGAAGGAAGGCGCAGGATACATTAAGGAGCCTCTGATGAAGTCCCACATGGCCGCGAATTTGGCTTTGCGGGATGGGATGCAAGAAAGGCGACAACGCGAATGGTTATTCCCTTCGCTAGGAGCCTGACGTAGCAGACCGCCCGCAAAGCCAATTCCCTTTCGGGTTGCAACAAAAACGGGCGCTCGCGGTGTTGCGCTCCTTGGCATCGTAGAATAACTACGACCGGCGTCGCGCGCCTTGCGATCATCCCGTTTTTGTCAGCAACGCGGCTCATGGCGGACTTCATCAGAGGTTCCTTAGTCGAGATACTCGAAAAGTTTGACAACGCTCTGCACGCCACTGGTAGTGCTGGCGATCTCGGCAGCAGCATCGGCTTCGGCGCGGTTGACGATGCCCAGCAGGAATACCGTGCCTCCTTCGGTGACGACCTTGATGTGTTCGGCGTTGAAGTTCTTGTTGTTCAGGAAGCGCAGCTTGACGTTGGAGGTGATCAGGCTGTCGTTGCTGCGCGAGACCAGCGAGCGGCTGCCGGAGATAGCCAGCTCGTTGTTCACGCCGCGCACGTACTCGACACTCGAAACCAGTTTGCCGATCTCGATACTGGTGTATTCATCGGGCACTTCGCCGGTGAGCAATACTTTCTGATTGAAGCTGGTCACATTGACGTGCATGACACCCTTGAATTCCTTGTAGATAAGGTTTGAAACCCGGGTTTCCAGCCTCTGGTCTTCGATAAAAGCATCCTTGCTGCGCCGGTCCTGCGCCAGCACGACCCCGGTACCCACACCGGCAGCAACCACCGGAAAACAGCCCTGCAGCGAGACCGCCAGCAACATCGAGCACGCCAAAAAACAGAGTCGCAGCTTCATTCGCCCAGCAACAGATAATCGATGATGTCGCAAAGGCAATGCAGAGTAAGCAAATGGACTTCCTGGATGCGCGCGGTGCTCTGCGCATCCACGCAGATCAGCACATCGCCGTCACGCAGTACACGCGCCATTTCTCCGCCATCGCGCCCGGTCAGCGCGATCACGCGCATGTCGCGCTCGTGTGCGGCATGGATCGCCGCGACCACGTTCGGCGAATTGCCGCTGGTGGAGATCGCCAGCAGACTGTCGCCGGGTAAACCCAGCGCGCGCACCTGTTTGGAAAAGATCTGGTTGTAGTCGTAATCGTTGGCGATAGAAGTCAGCACCGAACTATCGGTGGTCAATGCGACACACGCCAGGCCGGGCCGTTCTTTCTCAAAACGATTGAGCAATTCCGCAGCGAAATGCTGCGCGTCCGCAGCCGAGCCGCCGTTGCCGCAGCACAGGATCTTGCCATCGGTGGTGACGCAGTCGAAGAAGACCTGCGCCCCTTTGGCGATCGGCTGTGCCAGCGCATCCTTGACCTTCAGTTTGATCTCGGCGCTGTCTTTGAAATGCTTGATGATGCGTTTATTGATGTCCATAAATCCATTTTGCGGGCGAATCGCGGCGTCGCGTGCTCGCTCATTCCTCGTCTATCAATATGATATGCCTCGTCATTCGCTGCGCGGCTCCTTGCGCTTCATCCCGCAAAATGAATTTTAGAGGCGTTCGATTTGTTACTGTCAATGTGAGGCGTGATATTAACCGAATCAGGCATCGAACGCATTTCTGATCCACTGAACATTATGCCCATGCGCGTCATCCATCAGCACGACATCGAAGCGGCATGGCGGGATGTGTTTCAGGCCGGCGAGATATTGCTGCGCGGTGCGGATGATGCGCTGCTGTTTGCGGGTGTCGATGCTGGCTGCCGCTCCGCCAAAATCCGCGTTGCGCCGCAGACGCACCTCGATGAATACCAGCGAGCTGCCGTCCTGCATGATCAGGTCGATCTCGCCGAAGCGGCCGCGATAATTCTGTGCGACCGGCTTCAGGCCGTGCTGCTGCAAATGCTGCGCGGCCCATTGCTCAGCCTGCGCGCCTGTCATGGAGCGCTGACAGGCTGCTCGGGAAACATCTGGACGCCGGGCATCACTGGCGCGTTGGCAGGTTGAGCCTGCCCCTGCACAAACCAGACCGGTGTCGCCGCGCGCTGGAAGGTGTGGCCATTGAGCCTGATCTGTCCGCTTACGCCATCCAGTGGCAGCGACGTGTTCAACCTGTTGACAAGCAACAGCTGGATCAACCGGTACGCATCGATGCCCAGCGCGTAAAGCCGCTCCTGGTCTATGGAAAGCGGCGGGGTGGCGCGGGGATAGATCATCACAGCGGGATGGTCAGCCTGCAGCAACCACGGCATGTCGACAAAACGGATGCCGTCCAGATCGTAATTCAGGAGCGTGTTGATGTTGCCGGCAAAGACACGCGAAGTGCCGAAAATGGTCAGCCTGTTGGGCAGGTAAGGGCGGATCAAACGCGCTTTTTGCGCGTCAGCGGCGATGAATACCACCGTCCCGGGCATATCGGTGATGTCTGCGAATATCGAGGAATTATTGCCGAACTCGATCTCGCGCAGTATCGTGCCTCCCGAAATACCCCACTCGTCCTCGAAGGCAGATTGCAGCCGCTTGGACAGCTGATCGCGGGTGGTGACGATGATGGCCTGGTGCAATTCCTGCTTTCTGGCCAGTTGCGCGACTTGCCGCGCTTCCGTTTCCACGGCCATACCGAAGAAGTACATGTTCTGGGCGGGGGTGGTTTCCACCATGTTCAGGCTCAGGGTAGGCACCGGGATATCCTGCACCCCCGCCAATGCCGCGACACCGTTGCGGGTCAGCGGTCCCACCACGGCGATTGCGCCGTTTGCTATCGCCTGGCGATAAACTGTGACGACGCTGCTATTCTCGTCAAAATCTCCGTAGGCGCGCACCGGCAGTGCCCGCTGGTCAAGATTGGCGGCTGCCAGGAAGCCCTGCTGCACCGCACCGGCAGAAGCGCCGAAATTCGCAGATTGCAGGGGCAGCAACAGCGCGATATGCGGTACCGGGTGTTCTTCGCCGATCACGGCCGGTGCGGTTATCTCGGGCGTGACGGTGACCGGAGCGGGCATCTCGATGATGGTCATGTCGGGCAATGGCTTCTCGACCCCGGTGACCGGTGCCGCAGGTTTTTCTTCGATGGGCCGGTGCGGCAGCGTGGGCGCACAGGCGTATAGTGCGAACAGCGTCGAGAGTATGAGGAGCACACGTTGCATAACGAATATCCGCAAAGGTTGGAAACCGCATTATATGTAGTTGCCACTCCGATAGGAAATCTGCGTGACATCACGCTGCGCGCGCTGGAAGTGCTGGCAGCCGCAGATGTGGTTGCGGCTGAAGACAAGCGCAATACCGCGCACCTGCTGAGCCATCACGGCATCAGTGCGAACAGGCTGATCGCGGTGCACCAGCACAATGAGCGCGGCGCGGCCGAAAAGATCATCGCGCTGCTGCAGGCCGGGCAGAGCGTGGCCTTCGTCAGCGATGCGGGCTCCCCGGCGGTGAGCGATCCGGGCGCGTTGCTGGTGCAGGCGGTGCGGGCATCCGGGTTGCGCGTCATCCCGATACCCGGTGCGAATGCGGCAATCGCGGCCTTGTCGGCGGCGGGCCTGGCCGAGCCGCATTTTTTATTCTATGGCTTCTTGCCGAACAGATCCGCCGCACGCCGGACCGCGCTGCAAGCATTGAGCAGCCATCCCTACACGCTGGTGTTTTACGAAGCGCCGCACCGCATCGTCGAATGCGTGTCCGACCTGTGCGCGGTGCTGGGTGGCGAGCGGCAGGTCGTGCTGGCGCGCGAGATCACCAAGTTGTTCGAAACGATCCATGCCTGTGCATTGCAGGACGCCGAGGCATGGTTGCTGTCGGACAGCGACCGGCAGCGCGGCGAGTTCGCCGTGCTGGTCTCGGGCGCCCCACTCCGGACAGGCCTGCCTGCCGAGACGCTCAAGACCTTGTCGCTGCTGCTCGAAGAATTGCCGCTCAAGCAGGCGGTGCAACTCGCAGCAAAGATCAGCGGGGCCAACCGCAACGAGCTGTATCAACATGCGTTGCAGATGAAAGAGCAGGATCATGATGATGGCGACTCGCACCGTTCCGGCGACGCGTGAAGCAGCCTGCCTGCCGCTGC
Source organism: Gallionella sp. (assembly GCA_036514695.1). Lineage (GTDB taxonomy): Bacteria > Pseudomonadota > Gammaproteobacteria > Burkholderiales > Gallionellaceae > Gallionella. The sequence goes on from DATBWQ010000012.1 coordinate 10,387, forward strand.
TTGTCCGCACGCTGCTGACCGACCCGGCCTGCTATGACCATGCAGTGGGGCAGGTGCAGTTGATTGAAACGCATATCTCCTGGGTATTGCTCACCGGCACGTATGCCTACAAGATCAAGAAGCCGGTGGATCTGGGCTTTCTGGATTTCAGCACGCTGGCACTGCGGCAGCAGGCATGCGCCGACGAGGTGCGTCTGAACCGGCGGCTGGCGGCAGAAATGTATCTCGGTGTGGTCGCGATCACCGGCAGCCCGGGCGCACCGCGCGTCAACGGCCAGGGCAGCGTTATCGAATATGCGGTGAAGATGCGCCAGTTCCCGCCCGATGCCACGCTGGATAGACTGGATGAACGCGGCGAACTGAGCAGTGTTCACATTGACCTGCTCGCCGCGCGGCTGGCACGATTCCACTTCAGCGAGTGTCCTTCCGCACCTGGCGACAGTGCCTGGGGAGAGCCGGAAACGGTCGCGAAGCCGGTCGCGGAAAATTTCCAACTGCTGGCTGAACGGCTGCACGACCCGGCTGAGCAAAGGCGTCTGGCTGCATTGCAAAGCTGGTGTGATGCCGAACACGCCAGGCTCACGCCTCTGATGCGCGAGCGCAAACGCAACGGCATGGTGCGCGAATGCCACGGCGATCTGCATCTGGGCAACCTGGCATGGGTGAACGGGCAACTGCTGATCTTCGACTGCATCGAATTCAGTGCTGGGCTGCGCTGGATCGATGTGATCTCTGAAGTCGCTTTCTGTTTCATGGACCTGTTGCATCGTCAGCGCGGCAGTCTGGCGATGCGCTTCCTGAATGCCTGGTTGGAGGCCGGCGGCGACTATCAGGGCGTGGCATTGCTGCGCTATTACGCGGTTTACCGCGCCCTGGTGCGCGCCAAGGTGGCAGCGTTGCGCGCTGCACAGTCGGGTGGCGGCGATGCAGGCCGTGCCGAACTCAACTCCTGTCTGATGCTGGCCGTACAATTGACGCAGAACATGACTACGCAATTGTGGATCACGCATGGCCTGTCCGGTTCCGGCAAGACCACAGTCAGCCAGTCGCTGCTGCAGGATTACGGGATGATAAGGCTGCGCTCCGATGTCGAGCGCAAGCGGCTGGCAGGGCTGGATGCGATGGCGCACAGCGGAGCCGGGGTCGGGCGGGGGCTGTATACACAGGAATCCGGCCGCCGCACTTATGAGCACCTGTCACGATTGGCGGGGGAGTTGTTGGCGACCGGCTGGCCGGTGATCGTCGATGCCGCCTTTCTCGAGCGCCGGCAACGCGATCTGTTCCGCAAGCTGGCGCAACGCCTTGGCGTGCCGTTCCGGATAGTCGATATCCAGGCCGACATAGCCACGCTGCGAGAACGCGTCAGCCTGCGTACCGCTCAGGGCAGGGATGCTTCGGAAGCGGATATCCGCGTCCTGCAGCATCAGATCGAAACCGCGCAACCGCTGGGCGCCGACGAGCTGGGCGAGGCGATACGAATGTCAGTCCCGGCTGCGACGAACGGATAGATATGAGATTCGAAACCGCAGTGCAAATTTGTTCTCGCGCAAAAATGTAGGGTGGATAAGCGCAGCGCATCCACCATGCCGGCTCAAAAAGGTGGATGCGCTGCGCTTATCCACCCTACTACTTTTTGATTGCACAAGGTTCAAAAAATCAGCCATCGTTGATTTTTAGGACAAATCCGCAAGAACAAATTTACCCTGTTCGAAACCGCCCGAGCCATGTTGCCTCACGTAAAAACCTGAGTGAAACCTGATTCGTTGCCTCACCTAAATATCTGAGTCAGATTGCACAATTTTCATTGTTCGCCTGTTTATGAATTGTAGTTGATATTCTGGCGCGCCGTCGGCTTGCCGCAGTT
>DATBWQ010000013.1:0-4596 GCA_036514695.1 Gallionella sp.
ATCAACTCGCGTCGAAAAATGAACATTTTTGGGGGTGCTTCTACCCTTCACCAGTTACTAAAAATCGCTTGTAGCGCGTTCTGAGAGGTCGATATTTTTGGTAACTCTGTAAGGCCGATAAATTCAACAAACTGTTAAAGGAGATTGAAATGAAACACTGGTTAATATGGATGATCGCCGCTCTGCTGCCACTGGCATTCACGAGCCAGGCGCAGGCATTCTCAGGCGAGGAGGTGATGAAAAAGTCGCAGGCTGCCTTCCTCTATCCGGGCAAGGACTTCAAGGCGCGGGTGGTGATGAAGCTCATCAACAAGGACGGGCAGGAACGGGTGCGCGAGATGACCATGCTGCGCAAGAACATGGGCGAAGCAGGCGGCGACCAGAAATACTTCATGTATTTCTTTCAGCCGTCAGATGTCAAGGACATGACGTTCATGATCCACAAATATCCCGCCAGGGATGACGACCGATGGATGTTCATTCCCGCCATCAACATGGTCAAGCGCATCGCCGCGCAGGACAAGCGCTCCAGCTTCGTTGGCTCCGACTTCACCTACGAGGATGTTTCCGGCCGTGACATCGAGGACGACACCCACGTCGTCGAGCGCGAGGAGAAAGTGGACGACCGCGACTGTTACGTGGTGAAGAGTACGCCGAAAGGCGCGGATTCTGACTTCGGCTACAAGTTCACTTGGGTGGACAAGGCCAATTTTTTACCGCTCAAGGAAGAGCAATACGACAGGAAGGGCGCCCGTTACAAAGAGTTTACCGCCGATGAAATCGCCGATGTGAAGGGCATTCCCACGGCAGTCAAGCGCACCATGAAGAATTTGCAGACCGGCCATCGCACCGAGGTCGCTTACCTCAAGACTGGCTATGGCCTTGGCATCGAGGACAATCTGTTCACCGAGCGATTCCTGCGCCAGCCGCCGCGCAAGTGGGTTGACTGATGCTGCGAACGGTCACGCTCTTTTCGGTTCTGCTGCTGGCGCCGCTGGCGGTGCTGGCTGAGGTCACACTCTCCGGCTTCGTGCAGCAGAACACAGCCTTCAACACCGCCGGGCAAAATCCCGATGGCCGCCATTACAAGTGGCTGGAGGAGCGCGCCCAGATCAAGCTTGACGCCACCGGCGATGCATGGCGGCTTCTGGCGAAGGGCGATCTGGCCTACGATCACCTTGGCCGCCAGAATGAGAGTGAATTGCGCGAGGGCTACATTGACTATGCGGGAGGCAACTGGGATTTGCGCCTTGGCCGGCAGGTCATCACCTGGGGCCTGGGCGATTTGGTATTCGTGAACGACTTCTTTCCCAAAGATCATGAGGCGCTCTTTGCCGGGCGGCCGCTGGAATACCTCAAGCGCGGCGTGGATGCCGTGAAGCTGGGCGCCTATCCCGAGTTTGCTTCGTTCGAGTTGGTGCTGTCACCGGATTTCCGTGAGAGCCGCATCCCGGACGCGCGCCGATTCCGGCTTTACGACCCGATGCCAACGGTCGTCAACCGCGAAACCGTCAAACCGGAAGAAGGGGACGTTGGGTTGCGCGCTTACCGCGATGTCGCAGGCTATGATGCGGCGCTCTACTTGTATCGCGGCTTCCAGCGCACGCCCTCGATGCGGCCGGACAATATGACGGCGCCGACGAGGATCACCTATTTCTATCCAAAGCTCTCAGTCTACGGCGCCAGCCTTTCCGGGCGTGCGGGCGAAGGGGTGCTGAGCCTGGAAGCGGCTTACTACGACTCGCGTGAAGACCGTTCTGGTGATGATTTCACAGTGCCTAACTCGCAGACGCGACTGCTCGCCGGCTACCAGATACAGCCGGTGGAGGATGTCTCGCTCGGCTTCCAGTACTACGCCGAAACCATGCACGACTACGACGCCTACCTCGCTGCGCTGCCCGCCGGCTTCCCGGTCGAGAAGCGCTGGAGTCATACCGTTACGGCGCGGCTGACGCAGTTCTTCCTGCATCAGACGCTGCGACTTTCCGCCTATGCCTCGTACAACACCGGCAACGGCGACCACTTCGTAAACCCGGAACTGCGCTATAGTTTCACCGACAGAGTATGGGGCGCGGCCGGAGCCAACTTCTTCGGCGGCAAGCCGTGGGGCCAGTTCGGGCAACTCGCGCGCGACGATAACGTGTATCTCCAGGCTCGTTACGAATTCTGACTTCAGGGCACCTCTATAAATCCAAACTCCGTTGCGATACTGCGTTGCTCAAGAAATTTTATCGCTTACATATCAGACATATGCTGCGCGCCAAAAATTTATTTCGCGCCTTGTCTCACTTAGGATTTTGAATTTATAGAGGCGCCCTTCAACCATGAAACGCAGAGGAGGCATGACATGATAAATGACTGGGGCAGTTTCGGTTGGTGGGGTATGGGCTTTGGCATGGTGCTCATGCTCCTGTTCTGGATACTGGTCATTCTCGGTATTGTGGTGCTGATCCGGTGGCTGCTAGTGCAGTCGCCGCCAGGTCGCGGCTCACGCGACAAAACACCATTGGAGATCGTGCAAGAGCGCTATGCACGCGGCGAGATAGACCGTGAGGAATACGAGCAGAAAAAACGTGATCTGGAGCCGTGAACATGCGCGGCACTGAGCCGTCCGGCTATGACGCCTGGTACGACACAACGCGCGGTTGCTGGATCGGCGAGACCGAGTACCGGTTACTGCGCCATCTGCTCGACCCCCGGCCCGGGGAGAGCATGCTTGATGTGGGCTGCGGCACCGGCTGGTTCACCCGGCGCTTTGCGGCCCTGCCGGAACTGCGCGTGACCGGCATCGATCCAAATTCCGAATGGCTCGCCTACGCGCGCGGTCGTGACGCGAGGACGCACTATCTGGAGGGAGATGCCCGTGCCCTGCCATTTATTGACGCGAGCTTCGACCGCGTAGTATCCGTGACCGCACTGTGTTTCATAAAAGACTGGCCGCGCGCCTTGCAGGAAATCGTGCGAGTCACCCGCACCAGTTTCGCCATCGGCGTGCTCAATCGAACAAGTCTGTTGTGGCGCGACAAGGGCCGAGGCGGCAGTACCGGCGCATACCACGGCGCGCACTGGCATATGAGAGCAGAACTCCGCACTGCCCTCGACAACTTGCCTGTAAACAACATCCGATTCCGCACAGCGATCTTCGTGCCTTCCGGGTCGGGCATCGCGCGTGTCACTGAATATGTGCTTCCGAACACGCTGCCTTGGGGTGGCTTCCTTGTAGTTACGGGAGAGGTCACGCGTGCCAGCATCACACGGTAACGGTATCAGCGCCATCAATGCGCATCAGGCATCCGACAATCTCACTATCTCACAATCGGTGAAACGGTAGCGCAACTTATTGAGGATTACATATTTGAAGACAGAGTCTCCGCATCTCGTAGGTCGGGCTACGCCCGACGCGGCGGGCAAAGCCCGCCCTACGGTAAATCACTTAACAGTCATGAATTATGTAAAGCTCAATAGAAGCCCGCCCCTGCAAAGGAGCGGGCTTTTTTCATCAGTGTGAACGTGAAGTCACGGCTATGCGCTCGTAATAGCGCGCGCGGTAAAGCAATCGAGTCTGGCTGGGGGCGTCACTGAATTCGGCACGGTCATGTAATACGTTATTGCACAACAGCCCCATGCCGGGTTCGAGCCGCGTGCGGAGGATGTGCGGCACGTCCGAAGCGAGCAGTCTTTCCAGCGCGGCTACGGCTGCCAGAGTATCCGCGTCCTGCTTCCATACTATGCTGCGGGTGCGTGCGGTATAGCGCATGTGCAGGTCACCGGTTGACGGGTCTGTCGAAAATACCGGGCCGGTTTGCGCGGCACGCGCCACGCCATATTCGTCGGTGCGCTCGGGTATCGTCATCGCATCCGGTGCGGACAATGCGCGGATGAAATCAACATTGCTGTCGCGCAACATCAAGTAGGCGATCTCATGATCCATCAGGCGATTCTCGCCGCCTTGTCCGGCACTCTGCACGCAATGCAATATCATGCCGCGTACCTGCCGTTCAGGCGGGTTGTAATAGCCATCGGTATGCCATTTGATGGCACGGTCGGTATAGGGGATATATGCCTGCCGCTGCCCATCGTCAGCACATACGGTGACGCGCGTGATGCCCTGTTCGCCTGCCAGCCAATTCGCATCCAGGCTATTCAGTCCGAACTGCGATCCGAACTGGCGCACCATGTCCTCATCGGCCATATCGGTGCGGGTGGCATAGATCGCCATGTTGCTGCGCTGGCAACGTTCCAATAGAGCGGCGTGTTCAGCCGCAGTCAGTGTGCGTGGATCGTTGATTTCGACGATCAACTCGTCGATGCTGGTGATGGCGTTAGCCAGCTTCTGATCGCGCCAGCGCAGGTAGGTATCAGGATTATCGAGGTTGAATGGATTTTTCATCGATCTGGCATTCGTGGGGCAGGTCTTGTTCCGAATCTAGTACCATGTAACACCTGAATCTTCAAACCAACCCCTCCAAACCTCCCCTTGTCAGGGGAGGCTTAAAGGCTTCCCCCCTGACAAGGGGGACTGAGGGGGGTTGGATTAAGGTGTTACTGTGTACTAGATCAAACGCGCATTTTTGTGTAGGGCGGGCTGCGCCCGTC
>DATBWQ010000014.1:0-16247 GCA_036514695.1 Gallionella sp.
CGATGGCACTGGCATGGTTCAGGAACTCATCGGCGACCTGCCGTTCCTCGGGCGTCCAGCGCTCGCGCACCGCGGCCTCGCCTTTCCCGGCAACCAGGATCTTGTAGCGATGCAGGAATTTTCCGACTTGCACCGGGTAATAGGCCAGTGACTCGGTGGCCGTGTCTATCGCGGTGAGGCCGCCGCCGATCACCACGACCGGCAGGCGTATCTGCAGATTGGCGATAGAGTTTTGTTTCGCGGCACCGGTCAATTGCAATGCCATCAGAAAATCCGATGCGGTGCGCACCCCGCGCGCCAGGCCATTGGGGATGTCGAGCACGGTCGGGCGTCCGGCGCCGTTGGCCAGTGCGATGTGATCGAAACCCATGGCGTATGCCGTGTCCACGGTCAACGTTCCGCCGAAGCGCACACCGCCGAACATCGCGAACCGGCTGCGCCGCTCCAGCAGCAGACGGATCAGCTTGAGAAAATTCTTGTCCCAGCGCACCGTGATGCCGTATTCGGTTACACCGCCGAACCCGGCCAGCACGCGCTCATCCAGCGATTCGTAAAGGCCGGCGGCATCACGGATCGGTTCGAATGCGACACGCTCGCCATTGGCCGCGACACCGCCGATGTGCGGCGGCAGCGGTTCGATCTTCAAACCGTCGATGCCAACCACGGTATGCCCGTCGTTGATCAGATAATGGGCGAGCGTGAAGCCGGCAGGCCCCATCCCGGCGATCAACACACGACGCCCGCTGGGCGCTTCCGGATAAGGCCGCCGCAGATCCAGCGGATTCCAGCGCGTCAGCAGGCTGTATATCTCGAAGCCCCACGGCAGTTCGAGCACATCCTTGAGCGTGCGCGTCTCCGCCTGCGGGATGTCGACCGGCTGCTGTTTCTGGTAGATGCACGATTTCATGCAATCGTTGCAGATGCGATGCCCAGTCGCCGCCACCATCGGATTGTCAACCGCGATGATGGCCAGCGCGGCCAGCGCATGGCCCTGGGTCTTGACCTTATGGAACTCGGAGATCTTCTCCTCGATCGGACAACCGGCCAGCTTCACGCCGAAACTATTCTTCTTGAACGCGCCGACGCCGCCAGCGGCGGGCGGCTTTTCCCTGAGACCTTTGCAGCACGAATCCTTGTCTTGTTCATGACACCAGATGCAGTAATTGGCCTGATCGAGCGCGCCGGTCAGATCGGTTCCGGCATCGGTCAGCGCAAATCCCTGACGGCGGCGCAGCGCATGTCCTTCGCCAAGACGATAGGCGGTGATGCCGTCGAGGTTGACGGTAGCCAACGGAACGAGGTGTTCGAAATCAAGTTTGGCCGGCACCTTGAACAGGATGCCGCTGTGGTGGCGTGCGCGTCCGGCTTCGGTTTGCACCGCCCAGGCTGCATAGCGCATGGCGAGCTGCAACTCGCCGGCGTATGCCGTCTCATCCGCCAGCCATTCTGTAACCTGCCGCGCGTAGGCAAGTTCGCTGAATGATCCCCCGATAGCTGCCGTCAACTCGGCTTCGAGTGCCGGACCGTCTATGGTTGCGGCTTCTTCCGGCTTTACTTTTGCCATCGCCCGGCGCTGCACGAACAGCCGTTTGCAACTGTACAGCGGCGCCAGTTCATGATGGCGTTCGGACAGTGCCTGCACTTGCGTTTCGATGCCGAACAGGCGCGCCAGGAAATCCTCGAGATGAGGCGCCAGCGCGATCAACAGTTCCGATTGCGCCTTGCCGGAAAGGCCGGTAGCAGGCAACCGGGCAGCTTCAAGTTGCGCGCGCAACGCGGCATCGCCATCTCCCAGAAAATCGAGGAACGCGGCATCGATACGGACAAGTCCGTCCCGGTCATAAAGATCGTTGAACGAAAATCCATAGCCCAGGTTCAGTTGCTGGTGATGAGCAGAGTCATATCGAGCGTTCGGCATTGTACGTAAGTCCCCCGAGTTACCGGCGTGTTTCGTGTATCACCCCGTGACCCCTTGTTGTCACCTGATCATTGTGACGCTAATTCACTACTGTTATTGAGCGTTTGGGTGCCTCTAAAATTCAGATTTCGTCATTCCGGCGGAGGCCGGAATCCAGTAATTTCAACAGACTGGACACCGGCCTGACCGTAGGTCAGTTTATCCTGAGCCTGTCGAAGCGCGAAGCGGCGCGGCGGGCAAAGCCCGCCCTACGGTAAATCACATAGCAGTCATGATTTATGCAAAGCTTAACAGGTCCAATAGGATGGGCACGGCTATGCCCGCCCTGCCGGTCAGCCCGGCCCTTTCGGCCCGGCCACGTGGAAACTGAAAGTATTCCTTCCGGCTTTCTTCGAGTTATACATGGCCTGGTCGGCATTCTGGATCAATTCGTCGGCGTCCTTGCCGTCTCTCGGGAAAATGCTGACCCCCATGCTGGCATGGACGAGCAGCTCGTGTCCGTCGATCAGCATGGCACGCTGGAAAAGATCATGCAGCTTCCGCACGATAGCCGTGACGTGCTGCGGATCGGCAATCGTGTCGATCAAAATGACGAACTCGTCGCCGCCCAGACGCGCCACGGTGTCCACCTCCCGCACCGCCGATTTCAGCAGGATTGCAACGTTTATCAAAACGCTGTCACCTGCCGCATGACCCAGAGTGTCATTGATCTCCTTGAAGCGATCCAGATCGACAAACAGCACGGCAAGCTGCTTGCCGCTGCGCCGTGAATTGGCGATCGCATGTTCCACCCGGTCGAAGAACATCCTGCGGTTGGGCAGGCCGGTCAGTGTGTCATGCCGGGCCAGATGATCGAGAGCCTTCCGGCTCTCATTCAATTCGGACAGATACGCCATGATCTCGGTCTGCATATCGTGAAAACTGCGCGAGAGCAGTCCGAGTTCATCATTGCGCGTAAACGGCGAGGTGCTGATGACATGGTCTTTCGAGAAGCGGTTGATCGCGCTGACCATCGTATTCAACGGGCCGGTAACGATGCGGGAAACCAGTGCGGAGAGAATCAGCGCAAGACCGCTGAAAGCGAGGATGATCTGGATGGTATCCCAGCGAAGCGCGGTGGTCTCTCGCGTAATATTGTTTATCGGCTGAGACAAGCCTAGGATCACGAAACGCTTTTCAATGATGTCGCCGAAAGGCAGGCGGACGAAGGCCGCGACATGTCCGCCCTGCTTTTGCGGCCCCGCCCCGACATTCATCACCACATTCCTTTCCTTGCCCTGAATCAGGGTCGAGACAGGTTCAAAGGAATCCTGGATGAGAATGCGCCTGCCCCGATCGAATCCGAAGGTCTGGCTGTCATCCGGGTGAATCAGAAAATCACCCCATTGATTGCTGAGATATAACTGATAGGCGCTCGGCAGATTACTTTTTAATAGCCTGGAAAGGCCGTCCATGTCGACATTGATCGCGATCAGGCCGAGTCTCTTTCCATTGCGTGAGAACACGGGAGTAGAAAGCGTCATGGTCGGTTTGTTCAGTGCGGAATGCGTGCCCTTCTCATGATTGATGGTGATATCCGATAAATAGATATCTCCCCGCGCCAGCCGCAACGTGCCGGTGACATAAGGGTAATGCAGCCTCTTCTGCAAATTGGCAGCCGGCACCCTTGTCAGTGCCTTGCCATTACGATCGACGCGTACCAGTTCCATGCCATTCTGGCTCGTGCTGATCAGCCGGATCTGGAAATATTCCGGATGTGCCGACAGCATCGCAGCGAAGGTATCGGCCAGTTCCTTTTTGTCACGCTCGGCGGTCAGTTCGTCCGGTGAGTTAAAAACATTACCGGTCATCGGAATGGCCGCCAGCACCTGCGCGTCCTCGGCGATCACATCAATGATGATTTTCATGTTCCGGCCCACCACCTGCGTGGCCGTCAACAGGTCGCGTTCCGCAGCTCTGGTCAACATGTTGCGGCTGGACGAATAGAAGTAATAGCCGGTCAGGCTCGTCGCCAGGATGCCAAATACAGCCAGTAAAAAGCCAAGCTTGAAGCCGATACCGAATTTCATATGGTCAGGAAATTTCATGGTGCAAGAAAGGTTTTGGGCATATCTTCAGCGGTGTTGGCAGCAAAATTTCCTGAAGATCAACCAGATATCATTATACATCCCATGGTGAATAGCTGAACTTCTAAAATCCGGGGTGCCAACCAGGTTGGAATCGCTGTGGAAATTACTTTTGATTTTGCGCTGCCAAACTTTAACTTTCGCGGCTGGTTCTTGAGTCCGCCCTTTCGGAGTAGAATTACTGGCAGCTTCCTCATTATTGAGGATTACATATTTGAAGACAGTGTCTCCGCATCTCGTAGGTCAGGCTACGCCTGTCCTGAGCCTGTCGAAGCGGCCCGACGCGGCGGGCAAAGCCCGCCCTACGGTAAATCACTTAATAGTCATGAATTATGTAAAGCTCAATAATCAAGAATGGTTCTGACGGGTGGCCGGAAGAAACAATCATGCCGCCGCTTCGATTGAATTGATGGTGCCATCGCGTTTCATTTTTTATGGGCTATGTAATGTACCGTAATAACTGGTTAGTACCCGCCGTTTGCTTTATTTTCCTGTTTGGCTGCGCGACACGGCAGAAAGCCGACACGGCAAAACCCCCCGCAAAAACCGTCAAAACCGCCGAATCAAAACCCGCACCACCGGCAGCGAATACAGCCGTACAGAAAATAATGTCTGCGGATGGATCGATCGAGGGGGAAATCGTTGGAATGCCAGCCCCTGACAGCAAATTCGCCCAACTGCAAATCGGCATGACGATGGGACAGGTCGAAAACCTGATCGGGCGACCGGACAATACGGATAGCCGCATCACCGGCAAACAGTACCAGCCGTTTCACTTCGGTGGAGATACCCAACGCACGGAGGCCTTTTATAAAGGCGAGGGACAGCTGACCTTTTCGAATACTCAACCAGACAGTGCTGCAGATACGCTGATTCGAATCATGGTCAATCCCGATGCCACCGGAAATCGCTGATTATTGAGGATTACATATTTGAAGACAGAGTCTCCGCATCTCGTAGGCCGGGCTACGCCTGTCCTGAGCCTGTCGAAGCGGCCCCACGCGGCGGGCAAAGCCCGCCCTACGGTAAATCACTTAACAGTCATAAATTATGTAAAGCTCAATAGCTGATACAGAACCACTCCAGCCATCCGCTGAATTCGGGCGTGGTTACCAGGGGATCTCCTGTCCGTCATATCCAAAGAATCTCCCCGATTCAGCCATTGTGAGTCTGCCGATCACTTGCCGCATGCCCGATACGCTTTGCTCGGCAGAGATCAATGCGTTCGGCCCGCCCATGTCAGTCTTGACCCAACCCGGATGGAACACGACCGCAGTGATGCCGAGCGGCTTCAGGTCGATGGCAAGGCTCTTCACCACCATATTCACCGCCGCCTTGCTGGAGCGATAAAGATAACTGCCGCCGCTGCCATTGTCCGCGATGCTGCCCATTTTGCTGGTGATGGTGATGATGGTCTTCTGTCTGCTGCGCGCAATTTGGGTGGCGAATTCCTCGGCTATCTTGAGCGGAGCCATGGTATTGGTGCGGAATGCCTGCACCCATTCAGCATAATCGGTATGGCCAAAACCGCTTTTATCGGAATCAGGATAGATGCCGGCGTTGTTGATGAGCAGGTCTATGGATTCATCGGCCAACACCTGCGCCAGGCGCTCGATCTCCACATGATCGGCGACATCAAGCGCATGCACTTTTATCAGTTCAGGATATTGAGCCGCCAGTCTGTTGAGCGCATCCGCTTTTTCGGGAAGGCGGCTGCAAGCCAGAACACGCCAGCCATCTGCGGCATACTGCCTGCAAAACTCCAGTCCGATCCCACGGCTGGCTCCGGTGATCAATGTAGTTTTCATTGTTGTCCTCTTTGCAGGGTGGGCACGCCGTGTCCACGCGGATGCTACGCTTCAACTTAATGGCGGGCAACTCGTTGCCCGCGCTACCAATCTATATCCTCTCACCAAGCATACCTCAGCGAGGTATTCACCCTCCACTGGGGATTTTACCCAGCCGCCGGTTCAGGGTAAATTTGTTCTTGCAGATTTGCTCTAAAAATCAACGATGACTGATTTTTTATGAACCTTGTGCAATCAAAAAGTAGTAGGGTGGATAAGCGCAGCGCATCCACCATGCCAGCTCAAAAAGGTGGATGCGCTGCGCTTATCCACCCTACATTTTTCGCCGAGAACAAATTTACCCTGGCTGCCGGTTTCATTCTCTATCATTTTGCTGCAATACTTTGTTATTATTCCCGCCCGAAATATTATTATCGCTGAGTAAAAGAATCCCGCACCAATCCCCTCTCCCACCTACGGAAGAAGGAAGTGATGGGGCAGTATCACCACACGGGAGATCACATGTCCAACATCGAATCGGTATTGAATGAACGGCGCGTCTTCGAGCCATCCGCTGAATTCGTCAAGCAGGCCAACGTGTCCGGCATGGCCGGCTATCAAGCCTTGTGCGATGCGGCAACACAGGATTACGCGGGCTTCTGGGCAAAGCTGGCGCGCGAGACTTTGCTCTGGAAAAAGCCTTTCACGAAGACGCTGGATCAGAGCAATGCCCCGTTCTTCAAGTGGTTCGAGGACGGCGAGCTGAACGTCTCCTACAATTGCCTGGACAGGCATCTCGCCAGCCAGCCGGAAAAGACCGCGATCATTTTCGAAGCCGACGACGGCAAGGTATCGAGGATAAATTACCGCGAATTGCACGGGCGTGTCTGCCAGTTCGCCAATGGCCTGAAGTCGCGCGGCATCAGGAAAGGCGACCGTGTCGTCATCTATCTGCCGATGAGCATCGAGGCGGTGGTGGCGATGCAGGCATGCGCCCGTATCGGCGCAATTCATTCGGTGGTGTTCGGCGGCTTCTCCGCCAAGAGCCTGCACGAGCGTATCACCGATGCGCAGGCCTGTGCCGTCATCACAGCCGATGCGCAGATGCGCGGCGGAAAAGTGATGCCGTTGAAACCCATCGTTGATGAGACTCTCGCGCTGGGCAATTGCAAAAGCGTGCACAGCGTCATCGTTTATCGCCGTGCCGGCAATGATGTCGAATGGGACGACGATCTGGACATCTGGTGGCACGACCTGTTCAACTCGCAGCCCACCCATTGCGAACCGGAATGGGTCGGTGCGGAACATCCGCTGTTCATCCTCTACACCTCAGGTTCCACCGGCAAACCCAAGGGTGTGCAGCATTCCAGCGGCGGCTATCTGCTCGGCACAATACTGACGATGCAGTGGGTGTTCGACTACAAGCCTTCCGACATCTTCTGGTGTACCGCCGATGTGGGCTGGGTCACCGGCCACAGCTACTGCACTTACGGTCCGCTGGCGGTGGGTGCGACGCAAGTGATGTACGAAGGGATACCGACTTATCCCGATGCCGGACGGTTCTGGAAGATGATCCAGGACCACAAGGTCACCACCTTCTACACCGCGCCGACCGCGATCCGCTCGCTGATCAAGCTCGGTGCCGACCTGCCCAAACAATATGATCTTTCCTCGCTACGCCTGCTCGGCACGGTCGGCGAGCCGATCAACCCGGAAGCCTGGATGTGGTACTACACCGAGGTCGGCCGCTCGCGCTGCCCGATCGTGGACACCTGGTGGCAGACCGAAACCGGTTGCCACATGATCGCGCCGCTGCCCGGCGCCGTGCCGACCAAACCAGGCTCCTGCACGCTGCCCATCCCCGGCATAGAGGTCGCGGTGGTGGACGAGACCGGACATGAAGTCGGCAGGCAACAAGGCGGTTCGCTGGTCATTACCAAACCTTTTCCATCGCAGATCCGCACCATCTGGGGCGACCCGGAGCGCTACAGGAAAAACTACTTCCCCGAAGAGATGCGCGGCTACTACCTCGCGGGCGACTCAGCCAACCGCGACGAAGACGGCTACATCTGGATCATGGGGCGCAATGATGACGTGCTGAAAGTCTCCGGCCATCGCCTGGGCACGATGGAGATCGAATCGGCACTGGTCGCCAACCCGCTGGTAGCGGAAGCCGCCGTGGTCGGCCGCCCGCACGACATCAAGGGCGAATCCATCGTCGCCTTCGTGGTGCTGAAGGGCGCACGTCCGGGCGATGCTGCCAAGGCGAAAGAGATCGTCGAGACCCTGCGCAACTGGGTCACCAAGGAGATCGGCCCGATCGCCAAACCCGACGAGATCCGTTTCGGCGACAACCTGCCCAAGACCCGCTCCGGCAAGATCATGCGACGCCTGTTGCGCGCCATCGCACAAGGCGAACAGATCACCCAGGATGTCTCGACGCTGGAAAACCCGGCCATTCTCGAACAACTTAAGGAAGTTGTTCGATAGGGATGGCGGGGTTTCGGCGGAGGCTAACATGGCGCGTCAGCGACATGTTAAGCGCGTAGCGCGGCTGTAGCCAAAACCCGGCCATCCTGGAGCAATTGAAAGAAGTAGTGCGCTATTGAGGATTACATATTTGAAGACAGTGTCTCCGCATTTCGTAGGTCGGGCTACGCCCGACACGGCGGGCAAAGCCCGCCCTACGGTAAACCACCTAACAGTCATGAATTATGTAAAGCTCAATAATTTGGCGGGGTTTCGGTGAAGGCTAACATGTAGCGAACTTCCAACCCCTCCCAACCTCCCCAACCCCCCAGCCCCCTTGTCAGGGGGAGAACCAGGGGAGGAGCTGTCCACACTCCTCGACCTTTTATCCCCTTTCCTGTACCTTTTGTCTTCTGCCTGTTGTTTTAGATTGACCTGAGCGCGGCTGTTCGACTACTATCGCGCCGGTTTTGACTTCAGGAAGGGTAGCCGTGTCATTGATTCGACTGATTTTTTCAACTCTGCTTGCGGTTGGCACACTCAGCTTGCCGACCTTTGCTCATGCAGCCGAAGACCTTGTGGCCGGGCAGCCGGAAGAAGCACTAGCTCTCAATTCACCCATGGCTGATACGGCTGCGCCGGAATTTCTTCCGTCGGCACGCGACATCAGAATCGAGCTGCTTCCCGATGCCCCGGCAGCCGCAGAAACCCAGGAATCTTCGCAGTCCGAAACGGCAAATCCCGAACCGGCAATGCAAGACCTGTGGTCGCGCATACGCGGTGGTTTCGCGATGCGCGGACTGGATTCAAAACTGGTCGCCAGGCACGAGAAATGGTATGCCAACCATCCCGATTACGTGGAGCGGATGACAGATCGGGCACGCCGCTACCTTTTTTATATCACCGAAGAAGTGGAACGCCGCGGCATGCCCAGCGAGATCGCGCTGCTGCCGATGATCGAAAGCGCCTTCAATCCCGGCGCATATTCGGTCAGCCGCGCTTCCGGCATCTGGCAATTCATCCCGTCCACCGGCAAGATATTCGGCATGCAGCAGAACTGGTGGTATGACGGCCGCCGCGATGTCATCAGCGCGACCAACGGCGCGCTCGACTACCTGCAAAAACTGCATGACATGTTCGGTGACTGGGAGCTGGCCCTGGCTGCGTACAATTGCGGCGAAGGTGCGGTGCAACGCGCGCAGGCACATAACCGCAAGCGCGGCCTGCCGGTCAACTACGCGAGCCTGAAATTGCTGAAGGAAACCCGCAACTATGTGCCGAAACTGATGGCGATCAAGAACATCATCGCCGACCCCGCCCGCTTTTCGCTGGCACTGCCGGAAATCCGCAACGAACCCTACTTCGCCGCTGTGGCCACCACCAGACACATGGATGTGAAACTGGCCGCGCAACTGGCCGACATTTCGGAAGAAGAATTCATAGCGCTCAATCCAGCGCACAACCGTCCGGTGATCCTGCAGGAAAACACCGATCTGATCTTGCTGCCGATAGACAAGATGGAGACGTTCCGCACCAACCTGGAGAGCTATGACAAACCCCTGGTCAGCTGGCAATCGTATCAACCCAAGAAGGGCGAGCGACTCGACAAACTGGCGCCGCGCTTCGGCATGTCGGTGGAAAATCTGAAACTGGTAAATGGCATATCCCGCCAGGGCAATATCAGTAACGGCCAAACCCTGCTGGTGCCGGTCAACGGCGATGAAAGCGATGTCGAAGTCGAATTTGAAGCATTCAACATGCACCTGGTCGATGACCACGGGCGCGCCACCAGGCACAGAGTACGCAGGGGTGAAACATTGTCACACATAGCACGCCGTTATCATGTCAGCGTTGCAAGGCTGAGACAATGGAACGGGCCACTGAAGATCATCAGGATCGGCCAGACCATCGCTGTCGCGCAACCAGCTTCCCGCAATTCTTCCAACAGCATGAACAACCGCACGAAAGTCTTCTAGCCGCACCAAAGAATCCGCTGATCGCCCGAACAGTGTGGCGCAAAATCGCGCAACCAAAGGCAACGCGCCGCGAGGAATTCAGTTTGGTAGGGTGCGTCCCACGATATTCCACTCCCGCGGGCGTAGCCCGGATAAAATGCAATGGAATCCGGGGAAACCCTTCGACAGGCGCTCAGGACATGCTTCGGCCACGCCCACCAAACCCCGGATTTCGCTGCGCTACATCCGGGCTACGTCACTTCCATTTTTTTATTTTAGCCTGCGCTGTCCCCGCAGCAAGACTGCGGGGAATTACAAGTTCAGCCTCGCGACGATAGCCTTGCCGTAATTGCGGTGAAATAACGGTATCCCTTCCATACACGCCAGGTAACTCTCGCCACGCCAACCACGCCGCGGCGGCGTATCACCAAAGCAGCGATCACACCAGCGGCCAGCACAGAATTGGAACGCAAGAAACGCGCGGCAGCCACACCCAGGTCGGCCAATGCCAGCGGAGTTTGAAGACGCGCCCCGATCCCAGCCACCTGCTCGCGTTGCGAGGCGATTCTAGCCAACAGCTCGCCGCGACGTTGCATCACCGCAAGCATTTGACTATTCATGGCTGGTCAGGCCTGTCATGGCTGACACCCAGATGCTCCCTATCCTTGGCCAACTCGGCCAGACTGGCGGAAAACAATTTTGATTTGGACTGCGCCTTATTGCGCAATAACATCGCCATCAGCATACCCAGCACAAAGAACAGGATACACAGCCCACCCAGCACAGCGAGACGGTGGTCATCCCAAAACAGTACCACGATGAAGACCGTAAGCAGCAGTATGCCGATACCGAAGCAGAACAGCGCGAACAAAGCAAAAAGGAGCATCTGCGTTAGACGCAGACGCTCCTCCTGCAACTCATTCGCCAGCAGTTCCAGCCGCGTCGAAACGATGGAAGTCAGCGTCGAAGCCAGTCGCTTGACCGACCCCATCAACCCCGAACTCGCCTCCGGCATGGTTTATCGACCACGCGAAATCAGCATACCCACGATCAAGCCGACACCTGCACCGATCCCTACTGCCTTCCATGGATTCTCATGCACGTACTCATCCGTCGCCCTTGCCGCTTGCTTGGTCTTGGCGGCCACAGCCTCCTCGGCGGTGGAAAGGCGCACCTTGGCAGACGCCAGATTTTCCTGAATGCGCTCACGTGCTGCAGACACTTTTTCGCCTGCAAGACCGGCTGTTGCACGCAACAACTCCTCGGCGTCTGTCACTACCACGCGAAAATCCTGCATCAGTTTTTCTTTGCTGACTTCGCTTTCTGCTCCTGCTAATTTGGTGCTCATGATTCACTCCTTAAAAATAATAATTATCGTGATCAATTACCACTCAAATCTCCGTTTACTACCGGAGAACCGGTTATCGTTGTAAACCTAAAAAACCCTGTCGTCAACCCAAACTATCGGCATATAAATAGCAATGCACGCTATGTGTTGAGGAGTGAGTCGTGGCCGGCGGATAACCGGCCCGGCATCGTTCGGTGGCATGTGAACAGCGCGGCGCAAGCCGAAAAACTTATGGCCGGGCACCCGAATGACAACCCTGCGGCGGATTCGCCGATTACGAAAAACTTTTGTCCGGGCACCCGGAAGGCAAGCCGCCCTCCAGCTTGATTCGTTCCCGGCCTGTTCCGTCGATGCGCGGCACAGCGGACAGCAGCGCTTGCGTGTACGGATGTTTCGGCGCGCGCAGCACCTCCTCTGCCGTGCCGCGCTCGACGATGCGTCCGAGATACATCACACACACTTCATGCGCGAGATATTCCACCACCGCGAGATTGTGGGTGATGAACAAATAGCTCAGATTCAATTCCTGTTGCAGCACTTTCAGAAGGTTCAGTATCTGCGCCTGCACCGACACATCCAGCGCGCTGGTCGGCTCGTCGCAGACCAACAGTTGCGGCGACACGGCCAATGCGCGCGCGATCGCGATGCGCTGCCGCTGCCCGCCGGAAAACTCGTGCGGATAACGCCACTTGATGCTGCGCGCCAGGCCGACCTGGTCGAGCAACGTGTCGATGCGCCTCTGGCGCGCCGCACTGCTGGTCTCGATATTCAGCGCGGCCATCCCCTCTTCGAGGATTTCGGCGACACGCATCTTCGGGTTCAATGAAGCATAGGGGTCCTGGAACACCATCTGCATCGTGCCGCGATGGGCGCGCAATGCGCGCGCGCTGAGACCCATCAGTTCGCGTCCCGCAAACTGCACGCTGCCCGCAGTCGGCGGTATCAATTGCAGCAAGGCTTTGCCCAGCGTGGTCTTGCCGCAGCCGGATTCGCCCACCAGCGCCAGCGTGCGTCCCTGCGGTATTTCCAGCGACACCCCGTCCACCGCCTTCACCTGCCCGGCCACGCGCTGCAGGATGCCCTTGCGGATGGGGAAATACACCTTGAGGTCTGCGACCTCAAGTAGAGAAGGGGGAAGGGGGAAGGGAGAAGGGTTAACCCCAAGTACGATCTTCGCCTCGGCCCCTTCCCGAATTTTCCCTTCTCCCTTCTCCCTTCTCCCTTCCCCCTTATCCCTTCCCGCTTTTAACCCTTCTCCCTTCCCCCTTCCCTCTTCCCCGTACAAATGGCACCTCACCCCCTGCCCATCGCCAGCCTCCGTCCACTCCGGCGTTTGCTCAACGCATAACGGCCAGGCCTTGTCGCAGCGCGGCGCAAAACGGCAGCCCCTCGTGATGCTGCCGGGCGGCGGCACACTGCCGGGAATGGCGGCCAGCGGCTGATCGCGCCGCGCGGTATCGGGCAATGCTGCAAATAATTTCTGCGTGTAGGGATGCAATGGACGGGCGAATAACTGCGCGCGGCTGGCCTGCTCGACGATCTGACCCGCATACATCACGCCGACGCGATGTGCATTCTCCGCCACCACGCCGAGATCGTGGGTGATCAGCAACAGCGACATACCGGTGGCATCCTGCGTGTCGCGCAACAGTTGCAACACCTGTGCCTGTATCGTGACATCCAGTGCGGTGGTCGGTTCGTCGGCAATGAGCAGCTTCGGACCGCCCGCCAAAGCCATCGCGATCATCACACGCTGCTTCATGCCGCCGGAAAGCTGGAACGGATATTCCGTCACGCGCCGCGCCGCATCGGGGATGCCGACTTGATCGAGCAGCTCGATACAGCGCTGCAAAATTAACCCCTCCCGGCCTCCCCTTGCACCCGCAAGGGGTACGCCGGTGGGTACCCCGCTGCTGCGCAGCGACCCTTCCGCAGTCAGGGGAGGAGTCGCGCCTCCCTCCCCTGATAAGGGGAGGGCTGGGGAGGGGTTTGAGGGTCGCTGTGGAATGGCGGCATTTTTCGCTCCGTGCAACGCCAGCACCTCGGCGATCTGCTGCCCGACCATCATCACCGGATTGAGGCTCAACCCCGGCTCCTGAAAGATCATCGCGATCTTGCCGCCGCGCACGTCGCGCATCTCGCGCTCGGGCAAGTCAAACAGGTCGATGTCATTCAGCAGTGCCGAGCCGCTCGTATACACCACCCCATCCGGCAACAGTCGCAGCAAAGTCAGTGCCGTCATGGATTTGCCGCAGCCGGATTCGCCGAGCAGTGCGTAGGTCTCCCCCGCCCTGATGTCGAAAGAGATTCCGTCCACGATGCTTACGCCATTCCGCAACCGCGTGACCAGATCTCTCACTTCGAGCAAGGCGCTCATGCCACCGCCTCGGTTCGATTCAAACGCGGATCGAACGCATCGCGCACCGCGTCGGCGAACAGGTTCGCCGCAAGCACCAGCGCCAGCATGAAGCCGAACGCGGCGGCCAGCGCCCACCACACCATGGGCTCGCGCCCCATCTCCAGCCGCGCGCCGTTGATCATCGTGCCGAAGCTGATCATCGATGGATCGACGCCCACGCCGACATAGGACAGCACCGCTTCGGCCAGCACCAGTGCGGAAAAATCCATCACCAGCGCGATCAGGATGATGTGCATCACGTTGGGCACGATGTGCCGCGTCAGGATGCGCAGGGATGACACGCCGAACGCCTGTGCCGCCTGAATGTATTCCAGCTCGCGAAGCTTGAGCGTCTCGCCGCGCAACAGGCGGCACAGCCCGGTCCAACTGGTCATGCCGAGGATCAGGCACAGGAACACCAGGCGCAGATCGGCACGCGACGCCGATGTATCGAACCACTCCGGATGCGTCTCGATGGTCACCTGCATCATCAGCACCGCCGCCGCGATCAGCAGCACGCTCGGAATGGAGCTCAGCACGGTATAGATGTACTGAATCACATCGTCCACCCAGCCACGCAAGTAGCCCGCCGCGATGCCGAGCAGCAACGCCAGCGGCAACGTGACCAGCGTCGTCACGGTGCCGATGATCAGCCCGGTGCGGATACTTTTCAGCGACAAGTACAACACATCCTGCCCGACCTTGTCGGTGCCGAGCACGTGGTAGAAGGCAGCGAGGTTGGCGAGCATGCCGATCAGGGTGGCGAGGATGAGCGCGGCTATTATCAGGGCGGAATTGGAATCGATATATTTTTTCAGGTGCGCTAACCCCTCCCAGCCTCCCCTTGTCAGGGGAGGAGTGCGGGCATCCCCCCTGACAAGGGGGGACTGAGGGGGGTTGTTGCCGTCGAGGTTCTGCATCCACAGTAACGATGTAATACCCACAATTAACAGACCCACCATCAATCCGCTCGCCGCCCCAACCAACGCCCGCCACAATACATCGCTGTCACGCTGTTGCACATCTGCCAGATGCGCGCCGCCATAGCGCAACCTCGGATAATCGCGCACGACATTGCCCTGCACGCCGGTGATGCTCTCCTTGGTGTAGAGCGTGGTCGCCAGCGGCGCGGAATAGGTTTTCTCGGTGTGCATGCGCAGCGGCTCCACCAGCTTGTCGAACACGCTCAGCACTTCCGGTGTATACACCGTTACACCGCCGTTCTTTTCCGGTAATGCCGCGCGAAAGTGCAGGGTATCCAATAGCCCCACGACCAGAAACAGCGACAGCACCAGCAGCGACACCATCGCTGTCGCACTCTGTGCCACACGCCGCCACGGCAGCAGCAGATGCTCGTGCCGTCGCACATACCATGCGCAGGCGATACCCGCCGCCAGCAGCAGGAACACCAGCGCGTCGCTCCAGAGAATGACGGGCATGAAGTTCATGACAACCTCACCCGCGGATCAACGATGGTGTAGGAAACATCAGTCAGGATCAGCCCGACGATGTACAGCAGCGAACCGAGGAACACCATTGCGCGCACCACGCTGAAATCCTGCGCGTTGATCGCGTCTATCGTGTAGCTGCCCAGGCCGGGGATGCCGAAGAACGACTCGGTGAGCAGGCTGCCCATGAACAGCAGCGGAATCACCACCACCACGCCGGTCAGTATCGGGATCATCGCGTTCTTCAACACATGGCGGAACAGCACCGCCAGCTCGGACAAGCCCTTGGCACGCGCGGTGCGCACATAGTCCTTGCCGATCTCCTCCAAAAAGATGGTGCGATACCACCGGCTGCTCGAACCGATGCCGCCGGCCACGCCGATCATGATAGGCAGCACCACGAACCTGAGACTGTCCGCCCCGCCCGCGTAGCCGGAGATCGGCACCAGATGCCACAGCTTGCTGACGAGGAATTGCCCGCCGATGATGTAGAACAACCCGGACACCGACATCAGCAGCACGCACAATGCCACCCCCGCGATGTCCAGCGCGGTGGCGCGAAACAATGTCATCAGCAGTGCGAAGCTGACATACACCACCAGCCCGATCATGAAAGTCGGCAGCGCGATCGCCAGGCTCGGCCCCATGCGCGTCGCAATCTCGCGGCCTATGCTGCGCCCGTCATCCGAATAGCCGAAGTCGAGCACGAACATGCCGGCTGACTTCTGCCAGAAGATCGTATCGGTGATCTTGTCCGCGCCGCCGGCGGCACGGTTGATCAACAGCGGCTTGTCATAG
>DATBWQ010000015.1:0-23250 GCA_036514695.1 Gallionella sp.
CCCGGCCGCGATAAGTCGAATCGCGGCCGGGAGGCCGCTCCCACCAGTGGCGAGTTGTCAGTCGAGGAGGGGATCGCCCAGACGCTCGGTATCTATCTCGGCGATACGGTCACCTACGATGTGGCGGGTAGTCGCTTTACCGCGCGCGTGACCAGTCTGCGCAAAGTGCAGTGGGACTCGATGCGGGTGAATTTCTTCGTGATCGCCACGCCGGAGCTGCTCAGCGACTTTCCGGCCAGCTATCTCACCAGCTTCTACCTGCCGCCGGACAAGGTGCGCGCGGGCGACGCGCTGGCGCGGGAGTTTTCCAACGTGCTGGTGATCGACACCGGCGCGATCATCGCCCAGGTGCGCCACATCATGGACCAGATCACGCAGGTGATGGGCGCGGTGTTCCTGTTCACGCTGTTGTCCGGCTTCGCGGTGCTGTACGCCGCACTGCTCGCCACGCAGGACGAGCGCACCTTTGAGGCGGCGGTGTTGCGCACGCTGGGTGCGGACGGGCGCTACCTGCGCCGTCTGCACCTTGCCGAATTCGCCGTGCTGGGCGGCTTGAGCGGCCTTTTTGCGGCGGCGGGCGCAGTGCTGCTCGGCTGGGTGCTGGCGCGCTTCGTTCTGGAAATACCCTATCAGTCCAGCGCCGTGATCTGGCCGATCGGCGTGCTGGGCGGCATCGCAACGGTGGCACTGGCTGGATGGCTGGGCACGCGCAGGCTGACTGTGCTGCCGCCGCTGGCGATATTGCGCGAATAGTTGTATCTGATGTTACACATTGTCCACGACAAGACACGAAAAGCACGAACAGGTTTCTTGTATCTGATAACACTCTGTACCCCACTACCCCTTCCATCTTTATTGAGCTTTACATAATTCATGACTGTTAAGTGATTTACCGTAGGGCGGGCTTTGCCCGCCGCGTCGGGCCGCTTCGACAGGCTCAGGACAGGCGTAGCCAGGCCTACGAGATGCGGAGACTCTGTCTTCAAATATGTAATCCTCAATAATTTCGTGCCTTTCGTGTTTTTCGTGGAAAGTGCCTTCTTCCACTACGTACGTGCGTTACTTCAGGTTGAATATTGGTTTAAGTTGAGCAAAATGCCGCATTGGTGATAGAATGCGCGCCGCTTCGGGATGGTCCGAAGCAAATTTCCCGTTCGCACAAGTTGGGGTGCCCTTTAGGGTCAAGCTGGCGAGCGGTAGTTTATAACCCTTACGATTGGAGTAATCATGGCTGTAACTATGCGTCAAATGCTGGAGGCTGGTGTGCATTTCGGACACCAGACTCGTTTCTGGAATCCCAAGATGGCACCGTTCATCTTCGGTCATCGCAACAAGATCCACATCATCAACCTGGAAAAGACCGTCGCGATGTTTGCCGAGGCGGAGAAGTTCGTGCGCAAACTGTCCGCGAAGAAAGGCACCATCCTGTTCGTGGCGACCAAGCGTCAGGCGCGCGATATCCTGCAGGAAGAAGCGGTACGCGCGGATTCCCCGTTCGTGAATCATCGCTGGCTGGGCGGCATGCTGACCAACTACAAGACCGTGCAGGAATCCATCAAGCGTCTGCGCGAACTGGAACAGATGACTGCCGATGGCGCGTCCGAAAAAATCTCCAAAAAAGAAGCGTTGATGATGAAGCGCGAGCTGGACAAGCTGGAGCGCAGCCTGGGCGGCATCAAGGACATGCAAGGCTTGCCAGCCGCGCTGTTTGTGATCGACGTCGGCTACCAGAAGGGTGCCATCGTTGAAGCGCAAAAGCTGGGTATTCCGGTTATCGGCATCGTCGACACCAACAATTCCCCGCTGGGCGTGGACTACATCATTCCCGGCAACGACGACTCCACGCAGGCGATCCGCCTGTATGCACGTGGTATCGCCGACGCGGTGCTGGAAGGCCGGGCTCAGGCCATGAACGAATTGGTCGAGCAGGTTGCCGAACAAACCGCCGCTTGAGTTAGAAACAAGACGCAGCTAAGGGGCGCGAGCCCCTTTTTTTATAAGGGCACCTCTATAAATCCAAACTCCGTCACGATACTGCGTTGCTCAAGAAATTTTATCGCTTACATATTACACATATGCGGCGCACTAAAATTTCTCTCGCGCCTTGTCTCGTTTAGGTTTTTGAATTTATAGAGGCGCCCGGAAATGGTGAATTATGTCTGACAACCGTAGAAGCAGAACCGTCACCCAGGGCGTGCAACGCTCGCCCAACCGCGCCATGCTGCGCGCGGTCGGATTCGGTGACAAGGATTTCGACAAACCCATCGTCGGCATCGCGAACGCGCACAGCACCATCACGCCGTGTAATATCGGCATCGGTGAATTGGCCGCGCGTGCTGAGGCCGCGTTGAAAAAGGCCGGAGCCATGCCTCAGATGTTCGGCACGATCACGATATCGGACGGCATCTCGATGGGCACCGAGGGAATGAAATGTTCGCTGGTGTCGCGCGAGGTGATCGCCGATTCCATCGAGGTCGTGTGCAACGGCCAGAGCATGGACGGCGTGATCGCCATTGGCGGTTGCGACAAGAACATGCCGGGTGCGTTGATTGCGATGGCGCGTTTGAACATTCCGGCTATCTTTGTTTACGGTGGCACCATCAAGCCCGGCCACTACAAGGGCCGCGATCTCACCATCGTGAGCGCGTTCGAGGCGGTGGGGCAATATACCGCGCACAAGATCGACGAAACAGAGTTGATGGAGATCGAGCGTCATGCCTGTCCCGGCGCGGGTTCCTGCGGTGGCATGTATACCGCGAACACGATGTCTTCGATCATCGAGGCGATGGGCCTGAGCCTGATGTATTCCTCCACGATGGCGACGGAGGATGGGGAAAAAGCGGAGAGTACCGCGCAATCCGCAGTTGTTCTGGTGAACGCGATCAGAAAACAGATCCTGCCCCGTCAGATATTGACGCGCAAGGCGTTTGAAAATGCGATTGCGGTGACCATGGCGGTGGGCGGCTCCACCAACGCGGTGTTGCACATGCTCGCCATCGCCCATGCCGCAGAGGTACCGCTCAGCATTGACGATATCGAAACCATACGCGCGCGCGTGCCGGTGCTGTGCGATCTGAAGCCGTCCGGCCGTTATGTCGCTACCGATCTGCATCAGGCAGGCGGCATTCCGCAGGTGATGAAGATATTGCTCGCGCACGGCGTGTTGCACGGCGATGCGCTTACCATCACCGGCCAGACCGTTGCAGAAGTATTAAAGGATGTGCCGGTCGAGCCGCGCAAGGATCAGGATGTGATACGCCCGTGGAGCAATCCAATCTATGCGCAGGGGCATCTGGCCATCCTGAAGGGCAACCTCGCGCAAGAAGGCGCGGTGGCGAAGATCACCGGCGTCAAGCTGGCAAAGATCACCGGGCCGGCACGGGTGTTCGATTCGGAAGAGGCGTGCATGGAAGCGATCCTCGCGCGGAAGATAAAAGCGGGCGATGTCGTGGTGATCCGTTATGAAGGCCCCAAGGGCGGACCCGGTATGCGCGAGATGTTATCGCCTACCTCGGCGATCATCGGCGAAGGTCTGGGCGATTCGGTCGGGCTGATCACCGATGGCCGTTTTTCGGGCGGCACTTATGGCATGGTGGTCGGGCATGTCGCGCCGGAAGCGGCGGTGGGAGGAAATATCGCGTTGGTGAAGGAAGGCGATTCCATCACCATCGATGCCGACGCGCGTTTGCTGCAACTGAACGTTGACGATGCCGAGCTGAAACGGCGCCGCGCCGCCTGGCAACCGCCCAAGCCCCGCTATACGCGCGGTGTGCTGGCAAAGTATGCCAAGCTGGTGTCGACCGCAAGCAAGGGTGCTGTCACTGATTAAACCGGGATATGAGGTAGGGTGGATAAAGTGCGCAGCACGTATCCACCATGCGCAACGGTGGATACGGCACGTTGTGCCTTTATCCACCCTACGAAATTCAGGGATAATCTGGATTAAAAAAATTTATCGTATTTATTTATGGAGCAGAAGATGTCAGAAGTAACTGCAAGTATGGTCAAGGAACTGCGCGAGATGACGGGTCTCGGCATGATGGAATGCAAAAAGGCGCTGGTCGAATCCAATGGGGATTTAAAAGTTGCTGAAGAGCAGTTGCGTATCAAGAGCGGAGCCAAGGCCAGCAAAGCGGCAAGCCGTGTGACCGCCGAGGGTGTGGTCAGCGCATTCATCTCGAATGATGGCAAGACCGGTGCGGTGGTGGAAGTGAACTGTGAAACCGATTTTGTCGCCAAGAACGAAGACTTTGCCGCATTTGCAAAAAATACCGCCGAAACCGTGGCGAAGAAAGATCCTGCCGACATCGCCGCGCTGTCAGGCATGGCGATCGCCAATGGCTCCGGCAGCGTGGAGGAAACCCGCAAGGCGCTGATCATGAAGCTCGGCGAGAACGTCAGCATCCGCCGTTTCGAGCGCTACTCGACCAGCACCGGCAAGCTGTCCAGCTATCTGCATGGCAGCAAGATCGGCGTGCTGCTGGATTACACCGGCGGCGATGAAGCACTGGGCCGCGACCTTTCGATGCACATCGCCGCCAGCAAACCAAAATCGATCGATGCCTCCGGTGTGAATCCGGCGGACATCGAAACCGAACGCCGCATCGCGATCGAGAAGGCGCGCGAGGCAGGCAAGCCCGACGCGATGCTGGAAAAGATCGCCGAAGGCACGATACAGAAGTTCCTCAAGGAAGTGACCTTGCTGGGCCAGGTGTTCGTCAAGGCTGAGGACGGCAAGCAGACCGTCGAGCAGTTGCTGAAAAGCAAGAGCGCATCGGTGACCGCTTTCCAGATGTTCGTGGTGGGCGAGGGTATCGAGAAGAAGGTCGAAGATTACGCGGCTGAAGTCGCTGCCGCCGCAGCGGCCGCAAAGGGCTAATGTCCATGAGCGCACCCGCCTACAAGCGTATCCTGCTCAAGCTCAGCGGCGAAGCCCTGATGGGTGACGACAGCTACGGCATCAATCGCGAGGTGATCGCGCGCATCGTTGCCGAGATTGCAGAAGTGGTCGAGTTGGGTGTGCAAGTGGCGATCGTGATCGGCGGCGGCAACATCTTCCGCGGTGTGGCACCGGCGGCGGCGGGGATGGACAGGGCGACTGCCGATTACATGGGCATGCTGGCCACGGTGATGAATTCGATGGCGTTACAGGATGCGATGACACGTGCGGGCCTGGATTGCCGCGTGCAGTCCGCTTTGAATCTGGAGCAGGTCGCCGAGCCGTTCATTCGTGGCAAAGCCCTGCGTTATCTGGAAGACGGCAAAGTGGTGATCTTCGCGGCGGGCATCGGCAGCCCGTTTTTCACCACCGACACTGCTGCCGCCTTGCGCGGCGTGGAGATGTCTGCCGAGGTGGTGATCAAGGCGACCAAGGTGGATGGCGTTTACACCGCCGACCCGAAGAAGGACCCTGATGCGATCCGCTATCAAAGCCTCAGCTTTGACGAGGCGATCAGCAAGAACCTCAAGGTGATGGATGCGACGGCATTGACATTGTGCCGCGATCAGAAGCTGCCGATCATCGTGTTCAGTATTTTCAAACCCGGCGCGCTGAAGCGCGTGGTGATGGGCGAAGGTGAGGGGACCCTTGTTCGAGTTGATTAGGGAATTCCATTTTCATTTCAAAGATAAATAATTTGTAGGCCGGGCTCCGCCCGACAGCTAAAACTGGCGGGTAGAACCCGCCCTGCAAAAACGCATGAAGTGGAATAGCTCAGGAGAAAATATGATTGCAGAAATCAAAAAAACGACTGAACAAAAAATGCAGAAGTCGCTGGATGCGTTGAAAGCCGACTTGGGCAAGGTGCGCACCGGAAGGGCACACACCGGTTTGCTGGATCATGTGACGGTGGAATACTATGGCAATCCGACTCTGATCACGCAGGTGGCCAACGTCACGCTGGTCGACGCTCGCACCATCGGTGTGCAGCCTTGGGAAAAGAACATGGTCGGGCCGGTGGAGCGGGCCATCCGCGATTCCGACCTGGGGCTGAACCCTGCCACCAATGGCGATATGATACGGGTGCCGATGCCGATGCTGACCGAAGAGCGCCGTCGCGATCTGATCAAAGTGATCAAAGCCGAGGGCGAGACCGCCAAGGTGGCGGTGCGCAATATTCGCCGTGACGCCATTCACACGCTTAAAGAGGCATTCAAGAATAAAGAGATCGCGGAAGACGAGGAGCGCCGCACCCAGGACGAGATCCAGAAGCTGACCGATCGCTTCGTCACCGAGATAGACAAGGCGCTGGCTGCAAAAGAAGCCGACCTGATGGCTGTCTGATTAGGATCGGGGATTGAGGATCGAGGATTGAGAAAACCTTGGCACCGCACCCTGAATCCTCAATCCTGAATCCTCAATCCTCAATCCTAAAATGGCGTTATTTCAAAGCTCCACCCGCATCATCCCCGACGCTCCTGCGATCCCGCGTCATATCGCCATCATCATGGATGGCAACGGGCGATGGGCGAAACAGCGCTTCATGCCGCGCGTGGCCGGGCATCAGCGCGGGGTGGAGGCGTTGCGCGAAGTGGTAAAGGCCTGTCGTGAGCTGGGCGTGGAGTACCTGACTGTGTTCGCGTTCAGCAGCGAAAACTGGCGGCGTCCTGCCGACGAAGTCACCTTCCTGATGTCGCTGTTCCTGAAAATGCTGGAGCGCGAAGTCGTCAAGTTGCATGAGAACAACATCCGCCTGAAAATCATCGGCGATCGCAGCCGTTTCGACGACAAGCTCAATCAGACCATGCGCGATGCCGAACTCCTTACCGCGAACAATTCCGCGCTGACGCTGACCGTCGCCGCGAACTATGGCGGGCGTTGGGATGTGATGCAGGCGGTACGCGCAATGCTCAAGGATCATCCTCATCTCGCGCAGACTTTCACCGAAGAAGACCTGCAGCCCTATCTCTCGATAAGCGATGCTCCAGAGCCGGATCTGTTCATCCGCACCGGCGGCGAGCAGCGCATCAGCAACTTCATGTTGTGGCAGCTTGCTTATACCGAATTGTATTTCACCGACACGCTGTGGCCTGCATTTGACCGAAATGAATTGGACAAGGCGATCGCCTCGTATCAACAGCGCGAGCGGCGTTTTGGCCGGACCAGCGAGCAGTTGGAGGGACAGCAGTCAGTGGGGAGTGGAAATGCTTAGGTCGCGGGTGTTGACCGCGGTCATTTTGCTGGCACTGTTCTTGTTGGCCCTGTTTGCGCTGCCTGTATCAGGATGGACTGTGCTGGTGATTTTGCTGGTGTTGCAGGGGGCTTCGGAATGGGCGAGATTGGCCAGGCTCACCGGCAGAGAAGCGAACCTGTTCTGGATGTTGACGCTGCTGATGATGCTGGGTCTGGTCTGGTTCGATGCCACCCATTCCTCCGGGCAACAGACATTGCCGCATTTGCTGGTCTATGCCGTGTCAGCCCTGTTGTGGCTGATCATCGTGCCGACCTGGCTGATGACAGCATGGAAGGTTCGCCATCCGCTGTTGATGGCGCTGACCGGCTGGGCGGTTCTGATACCCACCGGCTTGGCGATGCTGGACCTGCGCGTCATCAGCCCGTGGATGTTGTTGTTCGTGATGGGCCTGGTATGGGTTGCGGACATTTCGGCCTATTTCGCCGGACGGAGATTCGGCAAGAATAAACTCGCTCCCAGCATCAGCCCGGGCAAGACATGGGAAGGAGTCGCCGGCGCGATGCTTGGGGTATCGTTATATGTGGTGCTGGTATGGGGCTACAGTCCCTATTTTGACCGGCGTGAAGTGCTGCCGATATTATTGCTGGCTTCGTGGTGGTGGGTCGGATTGGCCGTGATCGGTGATTTGTTCGAATCGGCCATCAAGCGCCAGGCCGGGGTAAAGGACAGCGGTACGCTGCTGCCCGGACACGGCGGGTTGCTGGATCGCATCGATGCATTGACCTCGACGTTGCCGCTTGCTGCGCTGGCGCTGCTGTTGCAGTAAATAAACTAGGATGAAACTGTGAAAGGTGAAGATGAACCTGTGTAACGTGAGGATATAACTGTGAAAGGTGAAACGGCAGACCTCAAAACCAACCCCCCTCAGTCCCCCCTTGTCAGGGGGGATGCAGGTAGCTCCTCCCCTAACAAGGGGAGGCTGGGAGGGGTTTGACTTTGACGTTTCGCCTTTCATCGTATCGATAATGCAAAATCTTACCATCCTCGGTTCCACCGGCAGTATCGGCACCAGCACGCTGGACGTGGTGGCGCGCCACCCCGATCGATTCCGGGTCATCGCACTGACGGCGAACCGCCAGGCCGATCTGCTATTCCGGCAATGCCTGCAATTCAAGCCGAGTTATGCGGTGCTGCTGGACGAGGGGACCGCCCAGCAATTTCGGCAGCGTGTGCGTGAAGCGGGTTTAAGCACCGAGGTTTTGACTGGTGTGGCTGCGCTCGAGCAAGTAGCCGTGTTGCCGGAAGTGGATGCAGTGATGGCCGCCATCGTCGGTGCGGCGGGCTTGCAGCCCACGCTGGCGGCGGCGCGCGCCGGCAAGAAGATACTGCTGGCGAACAAGGAAATACTGGTGATGGCGGGAAATGTGTTCATGGATGCGGTGCGCGCCGGCGGCTCCGCACTGCTGCCGATCGACAGTGAACACAATGCGATCTTCCAGGCACTGCCGCGCGGTTATGACGGCGATCTGGCCGGCAATGGTGTGCGTCGTATCCTGCTTACGGCTTCCGGCGGACCGTTCCGCAATACCCCGCTGAGCGAACTTGACAATGTCACGCCGCAACAGGCGTGCTCGCATCCGAATTGGGTGATGGGACGCAAGATCTCGGTGGATTCAGCCACCATGATGAACAAGGGTCTGGAAGTCATCGAGGCGCACTGGCTGTTCGGCGCGAGCGCCGATGACATACAGGTGGTGGTGCATCCGCAGAGCGTGATCCATTCGCTGGTGGAGTATGTGGATGGCTCGGTGCTGGCGCAACTCGGCAACCCGGATATGCGCACACCGATCGCCTATGGCCTGGCCTATCCGGAGCGCATCGATTCCGGAGTGGCTCCGCTGGACCTGTTCAAAGTGGCGACACTGGATTTTATCGCGCCTGATTTCGAGCGCTTTCCCTGCCTGGAGCTGGCATATCAGGCTCTGCGTGCGACGGGTACCGCTCCCGCAGTGTTGAATGCGGCGAACGAAGTTGCGGTGGATGCATTCCTTGAAGGGCAAATATCTTTCCTGGATATCCCGCGTGTAATCGAATCGGTGCTGGATGCACTGCCGGTCAATGTTGTCGGGAGTCTGGACGATGTGCTCGGTGCGGATGCCGAAGCGCGTCGTGCCGCACAGCAACAAATCCGCGATCTGTCAGGGGCACGGCGCGCCGTGCCCCTACGCCCGGAGATTTAGGATGATTACCTTATTGGCATTTATCGGCGCGATCGCGCTGCTGGTGTTGTTCCACGAGTTCGGTCACTATTGGGTGGCACGCCGCTATGGCGTGAAAGTGCTGCGTTTTTCGGTGGGTTTCGGCAGGGTGATCTACAGCAAACGGTTTGCTGACGGTGATACCGAATGGGTGATCTCCGCGATCCCGCTGGGTGGCTACGTCAAGATGGTGGACGAGCGCGAGGAAATGGTTGCGCCGGAGGATTTGCCCTACGCTTTCAATCGCAAGCCGGTATTGCAGCGCATGGCGATCGTGGTTGCCGGGCCGCTGGCGAATCTGCTGCTGGCCATCGTGTTGTATTGGGCCATGTACTTGTACGGAGTGCCGGGATTAAAACCGGTACTGGGCGATGTGCCGCCTGGCACGCCGGCTGCCGTTGCGCAACTGCGATCGGGCGCAACCATCATCAGTATCAATGGCGAGACTATCCCGAGCTGGCAGGAACTGCGCTGGCGGTTGCTGGAACTGGCCCTTCGACAAGACTCAGGACAGGCCCTGAAACAAGCCGAGGTGAACATCGAAGCGCTGAATAGCGACGGCACGGCGACGACACATGCGCTGGATTTGAGCAGCCTGGAAGCGAAAGATCTGGATGGCGAGTTTCTCGAGAGTCTCGGACTGAATCTCTATCAGCCTGTTGTTTTGCCTGTCATCGGCAAGCTTGCCGATGACAGCGTGGCGCAACGCGACGGTCTGCAGCAGGGCGACCGGATCCTGCGTGTGGATGGTGTGGAGATGCGCCATTGGAGCGAGGTCGTGGAGGTGGTGCGCGCACATCCCGGACGAACCTTGCAGCTGGAAATCCAGCGTGGCGAAATGACGCTGAATATCGCAGTGGTGCCGCAAGCCATAGTCGAATCAGGCAAGACAATAGGCAGGATCGGCGCGGCTCCGCTAGTGGACAGGGCGCAACGGCAGGCGATGCTGGTCGAGGTGAGTTATGCACCCGTCGAGGCGCTTGGCCGTTCATTGCGCAAGACCTGGGAAATTTCAGTCATCAGCCTGAAGATGATGGGCAAGATGGTGCTGGGCGAAGTGTCAATGAAAAATATCAGCGGCCCGATCACGATAGCGGACTATGCAGGGCAGTCCGCTGCAATGGGCGTTGCGGCCTATCTGGGTTTTCTGGCATTGATCAGTATCAGTCTCGGGGTGTTGAATCTGCTGCCCATCCCCTTATTGGATGGGGGGCACTTGCTGTATTATGTCGCCGAATTGGTGAAGGGTAGTCCGGTCTCCGAGCAGGCTTGGGAATTCGGCCAGAAGATCGGCATCGCACTGCTCGGGACGTTGATGGTCTTCGCCGTATATAACGATATTAATCGCCTTGTTTCAGGTTAAATAATGAAATTAATAAAACCGGCAGGATTGCTCACCCTGCTTTGCATTTCTTCAGCCTGGGCGATCGAGCCGTTCACTGTCAGGGATATCCGCGTCGAAGGCATACAGCGTACCGAAGCCGGTACGGTATTCAGTTATCTGCCCATCAAAGTCGGCGACATGATGGATGATCAGCAGGCCGCTGCCGCGATTCACGCCTTGTATGCCACCGGCTTTTTCAAGGATGTGCTGCTGAAAGTCGAGCGGGGCGTATTGGTCGTGCAGGTGCGCGAGCGTCCTTCCATCGCGAGTATCGAAGTCAACGGGGTCAAGGATTTCCCCAAGGATCAGCTCAAGGATAATATGAAATATGCGGGGCTGGCCGAAGCACGCATCTTCGACAAGGGCGCGCTGGATAAAGCCACCAAGGAGCTGAAGCGCCAGTACATCGCGCGGGGAAAATATGGCGTCTCAGTGACGAATACCGTCACTGAATTGGAGCGCAATCGTGTCAGTATCGTGTTCAATGTGGTGGAAGGTGAAGTCTCCAAGATCAAGCAGATCAATCTGGTGGGCAATCAGGCCTATAAAGAGGAAGAGTTGCTCGATCTGATGAAGCTCAGCACGCCCGGATGGTTCAGCTGGTTCAGCAGCAGCGACCAGTATTCCAAGCAAAAACTGTCGGCCGATCTGGAAACGCTGCGTTCGTTCTATATGGATAGCGGTTATCTGGAATTCAACATCGATTCCACGCAGGTCTCGATCACGCCGGACAAGAAGGATATTTATATCACCATCAATTTCAGCGAGGGTGGGAAATTCACCGTCGCCAATGTGAGTGTGTCAGGTGATACGCTGGTCCCCAAAGCGGAAATCGAACAGCTCATTCAGGTGAAGCCGGGGGACACTTTTTCACGCAAGGCATTGACCGAAGCCAGCAAAAAGATCGGTGAACGCCTGGGACAGGAAGGCTACGCTTTTGCCAATGTGAATGCGATTCCCGAGATAGACAGGGAAAAGCACCAGGTCTCCTTCGATTTCATGGTGGATCCGGGCCAGCGCGTGTATATTCGCCGTATCAATATCGCAGGGAATGACAAGACACGCGATGAGGTCATACGCCGCGAATTCCGCCAGGTCGAAGGCGAGTGGTTCGATGTGGAGAAGATCAAGAAATCCAAACAGCGCGTCGATAAACTGGATTTCTTTTCCGATGTGAATATTGAAACGCCGCAGGTGCATGGTACAACAGACCAGTTGGACGTGAACATGTCGGTCAAGGAGAAATCAACCGGGAATATCTCGGTGGGCGCGGGTTATTCCAGCGGTGAGGG
This sequence comes from Gallionella sp., assembly GCA_036514695.1. Classification (GTDB taxonomy): domain Bacteria; phylum Pseudomonadota; class Gammaproteobacteria; order Burkholderiales; family Gallionellaceae; genus Gallionella. The sequence goes on from DATBWQ010000015.1 coordinate 12,068, forward strand.
TTTGGTGCTGAGCGGGGGCGTGACCCAGGCCAATCTGTTCGGCACTGGGAATCACCTTTCCACCCAGGTCAATACCGGGAAAGTCAATCAGGTGTATTCTCTTTCCTACACCAATCCTTATTTTACCGATGAGGGCGTGAGTCGAGGCTTCGATGTTTACAAGCGCAACACCGATTCGCAAAGTACAGCGGTCAGCCAATACTCATCGCACACTTTGGGTGGCGGCATGCGTTTCGGCGTGCCTATAGGGGAAGATACCAGCATCAGCTACGGCTTGGCGATAGAAACAACCGAGTTGGGGTTGTTCGATACCAGTCCGGCGCGCCTGAGGGACTATGTGAGCGCCTTTGGTGCAAAAAATACCAATTTGCCGGGAACGATCGGTTGGGTAAGGGATAGCCGCGACAGTGCGATTTATACCACGGAAGGAACGGTACAGCGTGCTTTTGCGGAGATAGCTTTGCCGGCGTACGACATGCGTTACTACAAGCTGAATTACCAGCACCAGTTGTTTTATCCGGTGAACAGTGATATCACGCTGCTGATGAATGGCGAGGCCGGCGTCGCGGGAGGTTATGCGGGCAGGCAGTTGCCGTTCTTCAAGAACTTTTATGCCGGCGGCCCCGGGTCGGTGCGAGGCTATGATGCAAATTCGCTGGGTCCGCGTGATGCCACGGATTCGGTATTGGGCGGCCCGCGCCGGGTGGTCGGTGGGGCGGAGTTGTTGATGCCGTTTCCGGGGATGGATAAGGAAAAATCCGTGCGCTTGAGTGCATTTATCGATGCGGGTGCGGTGTACGGGCCCGGTGATCTGCCAGGCAGCGCGGGATTGCGCTATTCTGCGGGTGCGGCTTTTACCTGGCTGTCACCGGTGGGGCCGCTTAAATTCAGCTACGCGTGGCCACTCAACAAGCAGTCGGTGGACAAGGTGCAAAGGTTCCAGTTTACTTTGGGTTCGATTTTCTGAAGCAGGCAGTTTGTCAAAATGCGGGAGGAATAGATGATGAAGACTATGATCAAAGCAGGTATGCTGGCCGTGTTGCTGGGTGGCGGATCGGCTCAGGCTGCGGATTTCAAGGTGGGCGTGGTGGATACCGAGCGCGTGTTGCGTGAGTCGGTTCCGGCGATAAATGCGGAAAAAAAGATTGAAAAAGAATTTTCCGGCCGCGATCAGGAGATCAAGAAGCTGGTGAAGCAGGCGAAGGAATTGCAAGCCATGCTGGAGAAGGAAGGCGTCGCATTGTCCGATGCCGAGCATCGCAACAAGGAGCGCGAACTGACTGCCATGAACGTGGACTTGCAGCGCATGCAGCGCGAGTTTCGTGAGGACCTGAATCTGCGCAAGAATGAAGAGCTGGCCATTGTGCTGGAACATGCCAATAAGGCGATACAGGCGATCGCCGATGCTGAAAAATACGACCTGATCTTGCAGGAAGCGGTATATCGCAATCCCAAGATAGACATCACCGACAAGGTGATCAAGCAACTTGCCACTGACAAGGTCGAGGGTAAAGCCGACAGCAAGGACAGCAAATAAGCGGCATTGCTCGTATGACTGTTTCTTACCGACTATCCGAGATCGCGGCGAGGTTTGGCGGGCGCGTGTTGGGCGATGCCGAAGTGCGCGTCTCCCAGATCGCCACGCTGGAAGCTGCGCAGCCCGATCAGATCAGCTTTCTCACCAATAGCAAGTACCGTGCTCAGCTTGCGGATACCCGGGCGGGCGCGGTTATCATGGCTGAAGCGGATGCGGATTCGACCGGGTTGCCGCGCATCATCTCTGATAATCCCTATGCTTATTTCGCCAGGGTTTCAGCCTTGCTCAATCCTTTGCCTGAGGTCAGGCCCGGTGTCCATCCCAGTGCGGTCATCGGCGCAGGCGCGAAAATAGACGACTCTGCCAGTATTGCAGCGACCGCTGTGATCGGCGTGGGCGCAACGATAGGGGCGCACAGCGTGATCGGTGAAGGCTGCAGCATAGGCGCAAATGTGGTCATCGGCTGCCGTGCCCGGTTATATCCGCGCGTGGTGGTATACCACGACTGTGTGATAGGCGATGACCTGATCGCGCATTCCGGTGCGGTGATCGGGGCTGATGGTTTCGGCATTGCGATGGATCAGGGCCGCTGGATCAAGATCCCGCAGATCGGCCGGGTGGTGATCGGCAATGACGTGGAGATCGGTGCGAACACTACGATAGACCGCGGGGCGCTGGACGATACGGTGATAGAAGACGGCGTCAAGCTGGACAATCAGATCCAGGTCGCGCATAACGTGCGCATCGGCGCGCATACCGCTATCGCCGGATGCGTCGGCATCGCGGGCAGTACCAGCATCGGGCGTTACTGCCGGATCGGCGGCAGCGCGGGCATCCTGGGGCATCTGGAAATCGCGGATCACGTGGAAATCGCGGCATTCACGCTGATCGGCAAGTCGATTCGCGAAGCCGGTTCGTATGCCGCCATTTTTCCGTTTTCGAAGACAGAGGACTGGCGCAAGAACACCGTGCACCTGCGTCACCTGGACGATCTGGTGGAGCGCGTCAAGACATTGGAGCAGGAACTGGAATCATTAAAACGGGAACAATAAACAAGGGCAAACTCACCACGAAGGGGCACGAAGAAACAAACACCAATATCGAAGCAGTCAATTTTCAGTCGTCCGGTATGAAATTGATGTCTTTGTGTTCTTCGTGGTGAATGATTTTTCAAAAGGAAAGCAAATGAGCACCACCATGGATATCCACGAGATTCTCGAACACCTGCCACACCGTTATCCGTTCCTGCTGGTGGATCGCGTGTTGTCGATCGAGCCGGGCAAGGAAATTGTCGCGTTGAAGAACGTCACCATCAACGAGCCGTTCTTTCCCGGGCATTATCCGCATCATCCGGTGATGCCCGGCGTATTGATCATCGAGGCGATGGCGCAGGTTGCCGCGCTGCTGACATTCAAGTCTTCCGGCAGCAAACCGGACGATAAATCGGTGTATTACTTTGCCGGTATCGATGCCGCGCGTTTCAAGCGGCCGGTCAGCCCGGGCGACCAATTGATCATCAGGGTGACACTCATACGCAGTATGCGCGGCCTGTCAAAATTCAGCGCGACTGCCGAAGTGGAGGGGCAACTGGCGGCTGAAGCGGAATTGATGTGCACTGTCAAAATGGTAGGTTGATGCGACACGCTACCGCCCTCATTCACCCTGATGCCCGACTCGCTGATGATGTCGAAGTAGGCGCCTATACTATTATCGGCGAACATGCCGAGATCGGTGCCGGCACGGTGATCGGCCCGCATGTGGTGATCAACGGACATACGCGCATCGGCCGGAGCAATCGCATTTTCCAGTTCTGCTCGCTGGGCGAGATCCCGCAGGACAAGAAATATGCGAACGAGCCGACGCGTCTCGAGATCGGCGATCACAACACCATACGCGAGTTCTGTACCTTCAATCTGGGCACCGTACAGGATGCCGGCATCACCCGCGTAGGAAATCACAACTGGATCATGGCTTACGTGCATCTGGCCCATGATTGCCAGGTAGGCGATCACACCATTTTTGCCAACAACGCGCAATTGGCCGGGCATGTGGAGGTCGGTGACTACGCGATCCTGGGCGGTTTCACCGTGGTGCATCAGTTCGTCAGGATCGGCGCGCATATCATCACCGGCATGGGTACCATCCTGTTGCAGGACGTGCCGCCCTATGTGCTGGCATCCGGTAATCCTTGCGCACCTCATGGCATCAATTCCGAGGGCCTGAAGCGGCGCGGCTTTTCCAGCGCCACGATCATGGCGATCAAGCGCGCTTATAAGACGCTGTATAAATCCGGCCTCAGCTTCGAGGATGCCAAAGCCGGGATTCAGTCTCAACTGGCGGAGCATCCGGAGTTGCAGCCGATGGTGGATTTTCTTGCAACATCCGAACGCGGCATCATCCGCTAAAAGACCTTTGCACAACTACTGATGAAACAACTAGCCATCCGACTAAGTTGTCAAACTACGCCAACTAAGTCGTTGGTTATGCGCTTGGTGATACTTCGTCAAAAAGTGGCTCAAAATCCTCATGTATTGATACATACATTCCGGTTTTTGCGAGTTGGGCGGCAACGGCAGGCCGCCCATCCCTGCCAAACCCGATTCGCCCCTTTTTTCCTCGTCTAACCTTCGCTCGCTACGTTGTGCAAAGGTCTTTAAATAGGTTGTATCAATGCAAAAAAAACTAATAACAATTGGTATCGTCGCGGGCGAAGCATCCGGTGATCTGCTCGGCAGCCACTTGATGGCAACCCTGAAAGAAGCCCGGCCCGAAGTTCGATTCGTCGGCATCGGCGGCCCCAAGATGCAATCCGAGGGAATGGAAGTGTTGTTCCCGATGGAAAAGCTGGCGGTGCGCGGCTATGTGGAAGTGCTGCGGCATTATCGCGAGATCATCGGCATCCGCAGCAAGTTGCGCAAATATTTCCTGGCCAACCGCCCGGATCTGTTCATCGCGGTGGACGCACCGGATTTCAACCTTAATCTGGAACTCGCGCTCAAGCAGCACGGCATCCCCACCATCCACTATGTCAGCCCGTCGATCTGGGCGTGGCGCGGGGAGCGCATCCACAAGATCAAGCGCGCAGTGTCGCACATGCTCGCTCTGTTCCCGCATGAGCCCAAGCTCTATCAGCAGGCCGGAGTGCCGGTGGATTATGTCGGGCATCCGCTCGCCGATATGTTGCCGGAGCAACCCAATCGTGCCGAGATGCGTGAGACGATGCGCATCCCGACGCATGCAAAGGTCTTCGCATTGCTTCCCGGCAGCCGCCAGAGTGAGGTCAGGCAACTTGCCCGCACCTTGATCGAAACCGCCAAGCTGATTTTGCAAAAACTGCCGGATGCGCGCTTTCTGGTGCCGCTGGCCAGCCGCGAAACACGAGGTATCTTCGAGCAGGCTCTGTATGATTGCGGTGCGCAGGAGTTGCCGATCACCATGCTGTTCGGTCATGCGCAAGATGCGATGATAGTTGCCGATGGGGTGCTGGTCGCATCGGGAACCGCCACATTGGAAGCCGCGCTGCTCAAGCGCCCGATGGTGATCACCTACCGGATGCCGGCGTTGTCATGGTGGTTGATGAAGCGCAAAAGTTACCAGCCTTATTTTGGCTTGCCCAACATCTTGTGCGGGCGGTTCGTCGTGCCGGAACTGATGCAGGAAGATGCCACTCCGGAGAATCTCGCCCAGGCTTTGCTCAATCTGCTCAACAACAAGGATGCAGTGGAACAGCTCGAACAGACTTTCGTTGACTTGCATCGATCGCTGCGCCAGAACGCAGCGCAGAAGGCTGCCGATGCCATCCTGCCGTATCTGTCGAATGTCTGAAGTCGTTCTGATCTGCGGCGTGGATGAAGCGGGCCGGGGGCCACTGGCCGGGCCGGTGAGTGCCGCTGCGGTGATACTCGACCCGGACTATCCTATCGCCGGCTTGGCTGATTCCAAAAAACTTTCCGGACGACAGCGCGACCGTTTGGCCATCATCATTCGCGAGCGTGCACTGGCATGGGCGGTGGCCTATGCCGAAGTTGACGAGATAGACCAACTCAATATCCTGCAAGCTACTTTGCTGGCGATGCGCCGTGCCGTGCTGGCACTCGGCATCCAGCCGCAGCAGGTGCTGGTGGATGGACTGTATTGCCCGCAAACCGGCATTCACAGCCAGGCGATCGTGAAGGGCGACAGCAAGGTTGCGGCGATCTCCGCCGCTTCGATCCTGGCGAAAACTGCACGAGACGAACTGATGCTGGAATTGCATGAACGATATCCGCACTATGGTTTCGCCGATCACAAAGGTTATCCCACCGCCGCGCATCTTGCCGCGTTGCGCGAATACGGCGTGTCCGTCGCACACCGCAAGAGCTTCAGGCCGGTGCGCGAGCTACTATTGGGTGAGGGGTTATAAAAGAGAGTGTTGTTTTTGATGTATCGTATTATCTGACCAACAATTGACCGAAATTCAACCATGGTATTTTTCAAACTCATCCACCTGCTTGCCGTCCTGGTCTGGGTGGGCGGCATGTTCTTCGCTTATGTGGTGTTGCGCCCCGCTGCCGTCGAAGTGCTTGAGCCGCCGCATCGCCTGCGCCTGTGGGATGCGGTGTTCCGCCGTTTCTTCAACTGGGTATGGGGCGCAGTCGGAGCTTTGCTGGTAAGCGGTTTATATATGATCTACCTTTACGGCGGGATAGCGCATGCGGCGCGCCATGTGCACATCATGCTGGTGTTGGGGTTGGCGATGATGTTGATCTTCGGCTATGTGTTCTTCGCCTGTTATGTGCCGCTCAGCCTGCACGTCGCCAATCAGCGCTGGAAAGAAGCGGGGGAACTGCTGGGGAAGATACGCAAACTCATCGCGGTGAATCTGGCGCTGGGTCTGTTGATCGTGTGTGAGGTAATGATCGGCGTGGCATTGGCGTAGGCGGTACGAAGATCATGAGGCTCGGAGCAATCCGGATCGACCTGATATAATGCGGAGCCATGTTCGGTGCTGCACCGGAGTATGGGAATCACTTGATTACAATCTTCAACTTAAGGAACTAATCCATGGACGAAAAAAATAGCATCGGCCAGCTCAAAGAACGCCTTAACAAGGACATCAACGACATCGAAGCCGCGTTATCTCTGGGTAATGTGTATTACGACATGAACGATGCGCCGCGCTCCATTCTTTACTACCGGCGTGTGCTTGATATAAATCCGGCTTTGTCCAGCGCACGGACGGATATGGGCACGATGTATTGGCGCAATGATGATATCGGCCTGGCTGAACAGGCTTTCCGTGACGCGATCGCCAGTGATTCGAGCTTCGGACAAGCCTACGTGAATCTTGGCTTGTTATTGCGCCATGCCAAGGGCAATGTCACTGAAGCCCGCACTGTCTGGCAACAGCTGCTTGCCGTGAATCCGGAGCACGCTTTGGCGGAAAAGGCGCGCGAATTGTTGCAGGAAACGGCGGTGCTGATTAACTGATGTTCGACAGTAGGTCGGGCTGCGCCCGACAGTCCTTCAACTAGGTCTTAGTCCTGAGCGCAGTCGAAGGTCAGGACAGGCTTGATCAGACGGGCACAGCCTGCACTGCAAAATGCACGTTCAGTCTATAACCAATGACTCACCTAGTCAGGTAGGGTGGGCACACCGTGCCCACGCGGTGATTGAAGGAATCGGTGGGCAACGAGTTGCCCGCCCTACGAAACTTAATATGCAGGAACGAGCGAATAACCCCTGGCTTGATAGCCAATCAGGGAGACCCAGCCGTTTTCAACATGCCTGATTGCCGGCAGAACCGTTACGGGATCGACTTTGAAAACCTTGGCTGCCACAAGACAGATTTCAAGCTGTATGCCATCCTTTGACATCGCCGAAACCGCATCGACAATTCCATCAAGCGCCTTGTTGTCTTCTGGTGTGAACCCCTCTCTGTTTTTAGAGATCAGCTTCACCGATGGGCCGATGAACACTATCCGAAATACAGGCTTCTTCTTGGCCGAGGTCAAGTCCTTGTAGGTCTGGTGAATAAGCTTCATATGAAGCGCTGCACTTTGAGGGTTGCCTATCCTGACATCAAAAACAGCCTTTGCCGATCTTACTCCCTTAAGCGCCTCATATCCCTGCGCTGAAGCAATTGAAGAAACAGAAAGGAATAGGCTGGCAAAGATCATAAAGAAAAATATTTTTGCATTTTTCATTTTTATTCTCCTTAAATTTTGTTTAATGAGAAACAAACGGAGCAACCATCCTGCTCCGTTTTCATGCTAGTCCTTTTACTGCCAGCCTGCAATGAATGAATAGATTGACCCTTTCAAGCCAAGGGATTCGATTGTGATAGCGGCTCGGAATTCTTCGGAAACCACCGAACTTGAGGAAACGATCAACCCCTTCGGTAACCTTTTATCTTGAGGCAATGCGCCACGATTTTCTGGGTTGTGACTGTGCCGCTATTCCCGGAAGGTGACCGTCTGTAAAAACTACTCCCCTAGATTCATCCGCCGCACGTAGTGGCAGGTATAACCGCCGCGATTCTTGACCAGATACTTCTGGTGGTATTCCTCGGCACGGTAAAACTCCCTGAATGGCACAACCTCGGTAACGACTTTGGCTTGCCATTCTCCGGAGGCATCCACGGTACTGATGACCTCTTCGGCGGTGCGTTTCTGCTCTTCGCCGAGATAGAAAATCGCTGAGCGGTATTGCGTGCCGATGTCGTTGCCCTGCCGGTTGCTCGTGGTCGGGTCGTGCATGCGGAAGAATTCGAACAGTAGATGGCGGTAGCTGAGTAGTTGCGGGTCGAACACGACTTTCAGCGATTCGGTATGGCCGGTGTGTCCCGTTTTAACTTGCTCATATACTGCATCCGGAGTATCGCCGCCGGTGTAACCGACTTCAGTTGCCAGCACGCCGGGGATTTTCCGCACCAGCTCTTCCATGCCCCAGAAGCAGCCGCCGGCAAGGTAGGCGGTTTGTAGTTTGGAGTCGGCGGTCATGGCAGTGGCTCCTTTTGATTGTGTGAGGCTCGCGGCAGGGAGCAGGGTGGCAAAATGAGGAATAAGCGGGCGAGTGTTTTCATGGTTGCACTCCGTAGTATTTACCCTCACCCTAGCCCTCTCCCGCCTGCGGGAGAGGGGATACAACCAGTGAAGGGTTTACCCGCGCCGCAATTTCTTCATGGCTTGTTGCGCCTCCATCTTGCCTTCGCGTTCCTTCTCTGTCGCTCTTTTATCGTGTTGCTTCTTGCCTTTGGCTAATCCGATTTCCAGTTTGACGCGCCCGTTCTTGTAGTGCATGTCCAGCGGCATCAGCGTGTAGCCGGCGCGTTGCACTTTGCCGATGATCTTGTCGATTTCCGTTTTGTGCAGCAACAGTTTTCGGGTGCGTACCGGGTCGGGATGGACGTGCGTGGAGGCGTTGAGCAGCGGACTGATGTGCGAGCCGAACAGATATAGCTCGCCGTTCTTTACCGTGACATAGGCTTCCTTGAGTTGCGCGCGCCCGGCGCGGATAGCCTTGACTTCCCAGCCTTCCAGCATGATGCCGGCTTCATATTTATCTTCAATGAAGTATTCGTGGTAGGCCTTTTTGTTTTGTATGATGCTCATTGATGCTCAACATAGGTGAGTTTTGCGGTGTGTTCGGCTATTCTACCAGCCTTTGGAATCGCAGCTCAGGCAAGCAATGGCGTTAGTGGAAAAATCGGTACTGGTACCTTACAGCGCGGAACAGATGTTCAACCTGATTGATCGCGTGGAGGAATACCCGCAGTTCCTGCCCTGGTGTGGCGGTGCCAGCGTCACTGAGCTTGAGGGCACGACGGTACATGCCACGGTGCATATCGATTATCACCATATCAAGCAGAGTTTCACCACCGAAAATGTGCGCACGCCACCGCACAATATCGACATCACCCTGCAGGACGGGCCGTTCCGGCATCTGGACGGCGATTGGAGATTCATCCCGCTGGGCCCGTCTGCCTGTAAAATAGAATTCCGCCTGCACTATGAGTTTTCCAGCAAGCTGCTGGAAAAGCTGGTCGGGCCGGTGTTCCACTACATCGCAAACAGTCTGGTGGATGCTTTCATCCACCGCGCAGAAAAGGTTTATTCAAGCGTATGAATGACAATATGGAGATCGAAGTGGTATACGCGCTGCCAGATCGGCAAACCCTGATCAGGCGATCCATGCCGGCAGGGACGACGGTGGCCGAGGGCATTAAGCTCAGCGGCGTGCTCGACAAGCATCCCGAGATCGACCTGGCCGTCAACAAGCTGGGTATATTCGGCAAGCTGGCCAAAGCCGATGCCGTGCTGCGCGACATGGACCGCATCGAGATCTATCGCCCGTTGATCGCCGATCCCAAGGAGGTGCGCCGCAAGCGCGCCGAAGAAGGGAAGGTCATGAAGAAGAGCGGCGGCGAAGCATGAACACCCCTGTCAATCTACTGCGCAGGCGGATTCACCCGCAAGGAGTAGGCCGGTGGGTGCCCGGCTGCTATGCAGCCACCCTTCCGCTCGCGGCGTCGCGTGCTCGCTCGTTCCTCGCCTACCTCCCAAGGTATGTCTCGTCGCTCGCTGCGCGGCTCCTTGCACTCCACCTTGCTCGTAACGATTGCCAAGGGTGTTCAGGTGCTTGATTACGACCTGCACTGCCATTCCAACATCTCCGATGGCACGCTTACCCCGACCGAATTGGTGGATCGCGCTGCCGAGCGCGGCGTGAAGGTGATAGCGCTGACCGATCACGATGACATGGATGGATTGGATGAGGCTCGCGCCGCAGCATTACGGCACGGCATGACCTTCATCAGCGGGGTGGAGATTTCCGTGTCTTGGCGCACCCACACCCTGCATATCGTGGGTTTGGGCATAGCTCCGGAATACCCGCCGCTGGCCGAGGGTCTGTGCGGTTTGCGCAGCGGACGCGGCGCACGCGCGCAGAAAATGGCCGATGAACTGGCCAGGGCCGGCATCGGCGGCGTGCTTGAGGGTGCGTATCACTATGCGGGGAATCCGAACATGATAGGCCGCACCCACTTTGCGCGCCATCTGGTCGAAGCCGGACATTGCAAGGACGTGAAGAGCGTGTTCAACCGTTATCTGGTGAAGGGCAAGCCGGGCTATGTGCCCCATCAATGGGCGGTTTTGGCGGACGCGATCAAATGGATACGCGGCAGCGGCGGGGTGGCGGTGCTGGCGCACCCCGGCCGTTATATGAGCGGGCGCGTTGGTATGGGCAAGAAGACCATGCACGAATTGCTCGCCGAGTTCGTCGAATGCGGCGGGCAGGCTATCGAAGTGGTGACCGGCAGCCACACGCCTGAACAGTATGCCGAGTTTGCCCGTTATGCCGAAGAATTCGATTTGCTGTGTTCGTGCGGTTCGGATTTCCACGGGCCCGGCGAGAGCTACCGCGACATGGGGCGGCTGCCCGACTTTCCGCTGGGTTGCCGTCCGGTTTGGGAAACATGGGAAGCAGCAATATGAAAAAAAGAACCTTTGAAAATGAGCGTTTAAAAATTCAGAGTTCGCCCAAATGCAAGGCGCGGGAAAAATTTCGCCGCGCCGCATATAATCAACATGCAAGCAAGAAATTTTTCGCAGCGCAGCAGTTGAGATGAAATCTGGATTTTTAGAGGTTCCCAAATGACGATTTATTT
>DATBWQ010000016.1:0-14652 GCA_036514695.1 Gallionella sp.
TCTCGATGCGCTCTCCGGTGCCCGCGAACAGAACGGTGTGGTCGCCGACGATGTCGCCGCCGCGCACGGTGGCGAAGCCTATCGTGGATGGGTCGCGTTCGCCGGTGACGCCCTCGCGTCCATACACGGCACACATGGACAGATCACGCCCCAGTGTCCGCGCCACGACCTCTCCCATACCGAGCGCGGTGCCGGACGGCGCATCCACTTTGTGGCGATGGTGCGCTTCGATGATCTCGATGTCGTAACCTTGCGCCAAAACGCGCGAGGCGGTTTCCAGCAGCTTGAACACCAGGTTCACGCCAACGCTCATGTTGGGCGCGAACACGATGCCGATATCCTGCGCCGCCGCGCCGAGTTGCGCCTTCTGTTGCGCGTTGAATCCGGTGGTGCCGATCACGATGTTCACGCCGAGCTTGCGGCAGATATCGAGATGATGCAACGTGCCTTCGGGACGGGTGAAGTCGATCAGCACGTCCGCACCCTGCAACGCGGATCCCGCGTCCGCACTGATCTTCACTCCGCAAGCCGCGCCGAACAGTTCTCCGGCATCGCGCCCCAATAGCGGGCTGGCGCCGTGTTCCAGCGCGGCGTGCAGCAGCAGATCATCCGACTGGAACACGCCCTCCAGCAAGGCCCGCCCCATGCGTCCGCCGCTGCCGGCGATGGCGATCTTGATTTTGCTCATATGCTTTACCTTTACTTGATCCCCTAATTGCCGACCTGTCAGGGTTCCACTGTCAGTTGCCCGGACGGCGCCGGCGCGGTACTTTCCGGCGCGATGGCCGGTGCAAGTTCTGCGGGTTTGGACGCCTCATCGATGCTCACCAGATTATCGCCATCGAATATAAGCGTCAGGCGGCGTTGCTCTACCAGTTTGCCGCGTTGTTCCAGCAGATACACATAGTCCCAGCGGTTGCCGTGAAAGGCATCGCTGACCATCGGCGTACCCAGCACATAACGAACCTGCTGCCTGGTCATGCCGAGCTTCAATTTCTCGCGCATCTCCGCTGTCACAAAATTTCCCTGGCGGATGTCCATCTTGTAAGGCGACAAGGGCCCGGAAAGTCCGCCGCAAGAAGCCAGCAGCACGGAAAGCAGAATCAGTATGGCACGCATAGTCGTAATCTCGGTATTCCCTTAATCCAAAACCGCCGCATGATACCTCAAGCAGCCGCACTCAACAGGGTGTTGAAAAACGTCGCGAGCGATGGCATAACAAGGCGCGCAAGGGAGAAAAAGCGGAGTTTACTTGACAGTTTATCGCTACGCGACCCCGCATTTTGAGCCCTTGAGCAACGCCGTTATGCCGAGCGCAGTAGTTTTTCAACTCCCTGTTAACATCTCGGCAGCGTGTTTGCGCGTAGTCTCGGTGATCTTCACCCCGCCCAGCATGCGCGCGATCTCCTCCACGCGCTGCTCGCCTTTCAAAACGGTGATGTGGCTCAGCGTGACGCCGTCTTCCACCGACTTGCTCACACGCCACTGATGGTCTGCCGTCGCCGCGACCTGCGGCAAATGCGTGACGCACAGTACCTGGTAATCCTTGCCCAATCTCTTGAGCAACTGCCCGACGATCTCCGCGACGCGCCCGCCGATGCCGCTGTCCACCTCGTCGAAGATCAGTGTCGGCACACTGGCTATCCGGGAGGTGGCGACCTGGATCGCGAGGCTGATGCGCGACAGCTCCCCGCCCGATGCGACCTTGGCCAGGCTGCGTACAGGCACGCCGGGATTGGCGGCGACCTGGAACTCCACCGACTCCAATCCGTAAGTGCTGCCCTCAGTCAGCGGCAGCAATGCCACCGCAAAGCTGCCGCCCTGCATCGCCAGTGTCTGGAGCGCCGCAGTGATCTCGCGCGCCAGCTTGTCGGCGGCCTTTTTGCGTGCCGCCGATAATTTCTGCGCCACTGCGACATAACTTTGCTGCGCGGATTTTTCCTGCCGCTCCAATTCGGCGAGATCGGCATCGCCGCCCAGCTCCGCCAGGCGCGCCACGATATGCCGCAATGCTTCATCCATGTGTTCCGGCGCGACGCGATATTTCCGCGCGGCATCCATCACGCTCTGGATGCGCTGCTCCTGTTCGCGCAGCCGCTGCGGGTCGGTATCCAGACGCTGCTGATAGTGACGCAATGCATAGACCGCTTCCTGTATCTCTGCCTGCGCGCTTTCCAGCATGTGCAGTGTTTCGCCGAGGCTCGCATCATGCGTCATGCCATCGCGCAAACGCGCCGTGAGCGCATTGAGTTGCGCCAGGCATGCGCCATCCGCCTCGCTCAAAGTTTCGATGCCGAATGCGGCCGTGTCCAGCAGACTCGCGGCATGAGCCAGACGGGCATGTTCCTCCTGCAGGGCTTTCCAGTCTGCCGCGTTGAAACCCAGCCCATCCAGCTCGCTGCGCTGGAACTGCAACAGCTCGCGTTCGGCGGCCACCGCTTCGGCATTTTCGCTGAGGCTGATGCGGCGGCGGCGCAACGTCTGCCATTCGCGATACAGGTTTGCGACTTTTTCGGTATCCGCCGCGATGCCTGCATAGCCATCCAGCAGCACGCGCTGCGCGTCGGGACGCAACAGCGATTGATGGGCGTTCTGTCCGTGGATATCGAGCAACTGGTCACCCGCCTCGCGCAGCTGCTGCAAGGTCGCGCTGCGTCCGTTGATGAATCCGCGCGAACGCCCTCCGGAATCCAGCACTCGACGCAGCAGACACACGCCCTCATCGCCTTGCAATTCCTGCTCGCTCAACCAGGCCTGCACATGCGGCAGCGCAGCGATGTCGAACTCGGCGGCGATCTCGGCACGCTCGCAGCCGTTGCGCACCATGCCCGCATCGCCGCGTTCGCCCAGCGCCAATGACAGCGCGTCGATCAGAATGGATTTGCCCGCGCCGGTCTCGCCGGTCAGCGCGGTGAAGCCCGCGGAAAAACTCAACTCAAGCGAAGAGACGATGACAAAATCGCGGATAGCCAAGAATTTCAGCATTTATCTGGCAACTTCAGCATTTACAGAGTCTGATTCCAGAGCAGCTTCTCGCGCAGCGTGTGGTAGTAGCTGTGCCCCACCGGATGCAGCAGACAGGCAGGATCGGGATGGCGTGTGACGATGATCTTGTCATGCAACTGCAAGTCGAAACTGGTGTGGCTGTCGAAGCGCACGCGTATATCGCCGGTGCGGTGCGCAAGGATCTCCAGCACCGACGAACTTTTCACCACGATGGGCCGGTTGCTCAGCGTGTGCGGGCAGATCGGAACCAGCTCGAGCACATCGAGGCTGGGATGCAGTATCGGGCCTCCGGCAGACATCGCGTAAGCCGTGGAACCGGTGGGGGTCGCGACGATCAGCCCATCGGCGCGCTGATTGTAGAGATATTCGCCATCCACTCGCACTTCGAATTCGATCATGCTGCTGATATTGTTGCGATGCACCACCACTTCGTTGAAGGCCAGGCCGCTGAACACTTCGGCATCATCACGCAGCACCCGCGCGGAAAGCAGCAGGCGCTGCTCGGTGACAAACTTGCCTTCCAGCATCGCCGCGATGCTCTCCTGCATGTTATCCAGCGTGAGGTCGGTGAGGAAACCGAGCCGCCCCTGGTTCACTCCGACCATCGGCACAAGACACGGCGACAGGGTGCGCGCGATATTCAGCATGGTGCCGTCGCCGCCGAGCACGATGGCCAGATCCACCGCGCGGCCTATTTCAGCCAGATTCATCGCCTGATAGGGGCTGTCCTTGAGATGTTCGGCGGTCAGGCTGTCCACCACCACGGTCAGTCCCCTGGATGACAAAAACGCGGCCAAGCGCAACAGCGGCACGGCGATTTCCGGAGCCTTGTGCTTGCCGATCAGCGCGACGTTTTGAAAAGGGAATTTCATGGGCGCGATTAAACCACATCGCCCCGGCAATGACAAAGCGGCGCTGCCGGGAGCGTTATGGTGCCAATCATCTCCCTTAGGATTGGGGAACGAGCAAAACCCAACCCCTCCCAGCCTCCCCAACCCACCCCAGCCCTCACTTATCAGGGAGGGAGCGGGGGAGGAGCTGCCAGGTCCTCCCCTGAAGTGGGTCAAGCAGGCAATCCGCGCAGCGGATGCTCGCACAAGGGGAGGGCTGGGAGGGGTTGCTTTTTCAGACCTCTCTCACCCTGAACCGCGCCGCATACAGTGCCAGGTATTCGAATTGGCAAACCCACCTGATAGAAGCGTAGAACATGAATTCGCAAATGACTATCGCTTTGCCGATCAGCTTGTTACACATAGCGACATAAATCTACTGCGCGATTTTGGGGCGGGGTCGGGCAGTGCTCGCGATCCGGGGTCGCGTAGCGACAAACTGCTGTGTATGCTCCGGTCGCTGCGCGCCGGCCTCCCACACCCCCAAACCGCTCGCTACGATTTCTGTCGTTATGTATAGCAATGGTAGAATCCGGCCCATGCTCAACGAACGCGCGCAAATCCTGCTCAAGACTCTGGTGGAACGCTACATCAGTGATGGCCAACCGGTCGGCTCGCGCGCGCTGCAACAATACTCCGGCCTGGAAGTCAGCCCGGCGACCATCCGCAATGTGATGGCCGACCTGGAAGACATCGGTTTGGTCAGCAGCCCGCACACCTCGGCGGGGCGCATCCCGACCGGATTGGCGTATCGTCTGTTCATAGATACCATGCTGGTCACCAAACCGCTGGACAGCGTGCGCGTGCAGCAGATGGAAAGCCAGTTGCAGCCCGACAACCCATCGCGGCTGATCGCGCAAGCCTCCAACATCCTCTCGGAACTGACCCAGTTCACCGGTGTGGTCGCAACGGCAAGACGCAGTGCGATCACCGTGCGCCAGATCGAATTCCTGCGCCTCGGCGAAAAGCGCGTGCTGCTGATCATCGTGATGCCGGACGGAGAAGTGGAAAACCGCATACTGTTGCTGGAGCGCGATTACACCCAATCGCAACTCACCGAGGCGGGCAACTTCCTCAACCAGAATTACATCGGCTGCAGTTTCTCGCAAATACGCGACCGGCTGCGCGGCGAATTACAGCAGCTACACCAGGACATGAGTGCATTGATGGCAGCAGCCCTGGCAGCGGGTGATGCCGCCGAAGCCAAAAAATCGGAGGATTACGTCATCAGCGGCGAGCACAATCTGCTGCATGTGGCAGACCTGTCCACCGACATGAACCGGCTGCGCGGCCTGTTCAACTTGTTCGAGCGAAAGACCGAACTGCTGCAACTGCTCGACGCAAGCCGACGGGGGCAAGGCATCCACATCTTCGTCGGCAGCGAATCCGGGCTGGCCTCGCTGGACGAATGCAGCGTGATCACCGCGCCCTATTCCGCCGATGGGCGGGTTGTCGGCACGCTTGCCGTGGTCGGCCCGAAACGTATGGACTATGAGCGCGTCATTCCCATCGTGGACATCACCGCGCGACTGCTCGGCAACGCGCTTTCGCAGAATTGAGATGAACTACTTTCGATTCACACCCCTAACCCCTCCCGGCCTCTCCTTGTCAGGGGAGGAGAGCTTGGGACTGGCGGCTTCCCCCCTGACAAGGGGGGATCGAGGGGGGTTAGGGGTAAGAATTCAATGCCACTCGGAGCATTTTTAAATGACCTACCAGGCTGAACCCGCTTTCGCGCATGGCACTCCCGTCAAGACTGGCGTCCTGCTGATCAACCTCGGCACACCCGAAGCGCCCACGGCCCAGGCCGTGCGTCCTTATCTGAAAGAATTCCTCAGCGATCCGCGCGTGGTGGAAATTCCCAGGGCGGTGTGGTGGCTGATCCTGAACGGCATCATCCTCAACACGCGCCCGAAGAAATCCGCCGCGAAATATGCAACGGTGTGGACCAAAGAAGGTTCGCCGCTGCGCGTTCATACCGCAAAACAGGCTGCGCTGCTGCAAGGCTATCTCGGCGAACGCAGCAAAGCACCGTTGGTGGTGGACTATGCGATGCGCTACGGCAACCCCTCCATCCCCAGCGTGCTGCGCAAACTCAAGGAGCAGAATTGCCAGCGCATCCTGATCGTGCCGATGTATCCGCAATATGCCGCCAGCAGCACCGCCACCGTCTTCGATATCGTGTTCGATGAATTGCGCCGAATGCGCAACACCCCGGCGCTGCGCACCATCAAAAATTTTCACGACCACCCCGGTTATATCAAGGCGCTGGCAAACAGCATCAACGAGTATTGGATGAAGAACGGCAGGCCGGATAAACTGGTGATGAGCTTCCACGGCGTACCGCGGTACACGCTGGAAAAAGGCGACCCCTATCACTGCGAATGCCACAAGACCGGGCGCCTGCTGGCGCATGAACTGGGTTTAAATCCCGAGCAATACAGGATCAGCTTCCAATCACGCTTCGGCAAGGCGGAATGGATCAAGCCCTACACCACCGCCACGCTTCTGGAACTGGGCAAGCAAAAGACCAGGCGGGTGGACGTGGTCTGCCCGGGTTTTGTCGCCGATTGCCTGGAGACGCTGGAAGAGATCGCACAGGAAGGCAAAGAGGATTTCCAGCACGCGGGCGGCGGCGAGTACCACTACATCCCCTGCCTCAACGAGCGCAACGACTGGATACACGCGTTGACAGACCTGGTTCTGGACAATCTGCACGGCTGGCTCATGGTG
Source organism: Gallionella sp. (assembly GCA_036514695.1). Taxonomy (GTDB): domain Bacteria; phylum Pseudomonadota; class Gammaproteobacteria; order Burkholderiales; family Gallionellaceae; genus Gallionella. The sequence goes on from DATBWQ010000016.1 coordinate 6,630, forward strand.
CCGGACGCCGCGGAACTGGAGCAAAGCCGGATGCGCGCATTGGCGATGGGAGCGGCGAAATAGACCGGTAGGGTGGGCAGGCTTTTCTGCCCACGCTGCATAACCCGCGTGGGCACGATGAGACCGTGCCCACCCTACCGCCCGATTAACTGCTATGCTTAGACCGTATCGAAGAAGCGGCATCATTCATTTCAGGAAAGCGACCATGACCAATCAATCACACCCTGCCGGCTTTCACCCCATCCGCCGCGACCGGCTGCCGCTGGAAACGGTAATGGATAGCTACAAAACAAGGGGCAAACTTTCCGAACCGGCGGTCTGCCCGGACTGTGGCGCGGTGTTCCACGCCGGCCGCTGGCAATGGCTGGCAAAACCCAAGGATGCGCATCAGACAACCTGCCCGGCCTGCCACCGGATACGCGATCAATTTCCGGCTGGGTATGTGACTTTGTCCGGGGAATTTTTCGCGAAACACGAACAGGAAATCCTGCAACTGATACATCATCGGGAAGCGCAAGAAAAGGCGGGACACCCGTTGCAGCGCATCATGGCCATTGAGAAGACGAAACACGGCACGCTGGTGACCACCACCGACATCCATCTGGCGCGCGGCATCGGTGAGGCGTTGCACCATGCCTATCAGGGCGAACTGGAGTTCCACTACAACTCGGACCAGAACCTGCTGCGCGTCACATGGAACCGCTAATGGCGCGTAAGTAATCCGGGCAGCCATCCAGGCGCCCGGAGGCGCCTCGGCTAATCGTTATTGAGGCGGGTTGAAGAACCCTCTGCAGGTTCGCCGGTTTCCGGGTCTATCCAGTTGGCGATGCCGATTTCCGCTTCCGCATCTTCCAGCGACTCACCTTCTTCGAAGTCAGTGTCGCTGTCGCTTTGTTCCTGCATGTCCAGCACCGCTTCAAGCAGGGTGGGATAGGGGCCGAAATATTTGCCGGTGAGCTGGTCTTGCCAGTAGAAACCATCCGGCCGCTCGATCACCCGCGCTTTATCGTAGTCAGGCGGAATCTGTGAGGAGTGTGTAGTAGTCATGGTTGTCTCCAGTCAATGCATGGCGTCAAGTATCAGGGTAAATTTGTTATCGGCGAAAAATGCAGGGTGGATAAACACAGCGCATCCACCTTTTTGAGCTGGCATGGTGGATGCGCTGCGCTTATCCACCCTACTACTTTTTGATTGCACAAGGTTTATATAAAAAATCAGTCATCGCTGGTTTTTAGAACAAATCTGCAAGAACAAATATACCCGCTTCAAGTATACGCCAGCTTGACCAGCACCGTTTCATAGCTTGATGAAATGTTCCCGGTAATGTTTCATCTCGCCGATGGATTCGTAGATATCGGCCAGCGCTTCGTGCTTGCCGTGTTTTTTTACCCCCTGCGCCATTTCCGGCTTCCAGCGCTTGGCCAGTTCCTTGAGTGTGCTTACGTCAAGATTGCGGTAGTGGAAGTAGTCCTCGAATTTAGGCATCCAGCGCGCCAGGAAACGGCGATCCTGACAGATGGAGTTGCCGCACATCGGTGAGGTTCGGGTCGGCACATACTCCTTGAGGAACTCGATCATCTGTGCCTCGACCATCGCCTCGTCCAGCGTGGAGGCCTTTACCTTGTCGATCAGGCCGGACTTGCCGTGAGTGGATTTATTCCACGCATCCATGCCATCCAGCACGCCGTCCGGTTGATGCAACACCAGCACCGGAGCCTCGGCTACTGTCTCCAGATCGTTGTCGGTGATCACCAGCGCGACTTCGATCACGCGGTCGGTGTCCGGATTCAGGCCGGTCATCTCCATGTCTATCCAGATAAGATGATTTTGGTTTTGTGCCATAATTCGTCTGCAAAATTTGAACGCCAAGGCTCGTATTGTGTCATAAGCGCGTTGCTTGAACAGCTTGAAATGAACCGATCTGCCGGATTCCCTCCGGTACTGGAAAGACCAGCCAAATGACCGCCACACAATTCACCTTTATTTTCATCGCCGCACTGGCATTCACAACGTTCGCCAAGCTGTGGCTGGCGCGCCGCCATCTTGCCTATATCGCCGCGCATCGCGCCGCCGTGCCCGAAGCGTTCCGTGAAAACATCCAGCTTGCAGATCACCAGAAAGCAGCGGATTACACCTCCGCCAAAACCCGTTTAGCGATGCTCGGCATGCTGTTCGATGCAGCGCTGTTGCTGGCTTTCACGCTGGGGGGCGGGATACAGTTCATCGCCGATCTCTGCCGTGGCTGGTTCAGCGCGCCGCTTGCGCAGGGTATGGCGACCATTGTTGCAGTGCTGCTGCTCTCGTCGCTACTGGAGGCCCCGTTCAGCCTGTATCGCACTTTCGTCATCGAAGCGCGTTTCGGTTTCAACAAAACGACTTTATTGTTATATCTGACGGACGCCCTTAAAAGCCTGCTGCTCGGCGCGATCCTCGGGCTGCCGCTGCTGTTCGGCGTGCTTTGGCTGATGGAGCGCATGGGCGGATTCTGGTGGCTGTATGTGTGGCTGGTGTGGGTGGTGTTCAACCTGCTGATCCTGTTCATCTACCCGTCGTTCATCGCGCCGCTGTTCAACAAATTCACACCGTTGCAGGATGAAGCGATGAAGGCGCGCATCGAAGCCTTGCTCGCCCGTTGCGGATTTGCCGCGCAGGGTTTGTTCGTGATGGATGGCTCGAAGCGCACTGCACATGGCAACGCCTACTTCACCGGTTTCGGCAAAACCAAGCGCATCGTGTTCTTCGACACGCTGCTGGAGCGTTTGAGCGGCAATGAAGTCGAGGCGGTGCTGGCGCATGAACTGGGGCATTTTAAACGTCACCATGTGATGAAACGTATCGTTGCGTCCTTCGTTATGAGCCTGGGTTTCCTGTGGTTGCTCGGCTTGTTGATGCAGACCGGCTGGTTCTATCAGGGCCTCGGGGTCACCCATTCGCCCTTCGATACCTCAGGGGCCTCAGGGCAAGGCTCACCCAGTGCACTCGCGCTGCTGCTGTTCTTCATGATTCTGCCGATATTCAGCTTCTTGCTGCATCCGCTGCTGTCGGCCTACTCGCGCAAGCACGAGTTCGAGGCGGATAGCTACGCCGCCAGACAAACTGCGGCTGCCGATCTGGTCAATGCGCTGGTCAAGTTGTATCAGGACAACGCGGCTACTCTGACACCCGACCCGCTGTATTCCAGATTTTACGACTCGCATCCGCCCGCTGCGGTGCGCATCGCACATTTACAAGCCCAATGACGAAAAACTTTCGTCCGGACACCCCAAGGAGAACACCATGAAACTGATCACCGCATTATTGTTGTCATGCACTGCAACAGTCGCATCGGCCAACCCTTTCCCCGGCGGCAACGCGCTGGCCGGACAGAAATTGTTCGAGCAGAACAAATGCAACAGCTGCCATGACTCGATGATGGGGGGCGATGGCAACAGGATATTCACCCGCATGAATCGAAAAGTGCATAACGCCGCCGGTCTGGTCGCGCAAATCACCCGATGCAGCGGCAATGTCGGGGTCAACTTCACGCCGCAGGACAAGCAGCACCTCGGCGCGTATCTCAATCGCTATTACAACTTGAAATAGGGTCTGCCATGACAAATATGAACAACCTTGACCATAAACGATGCAAACCCTGCGAGACCGGTATGCCGCCGCTGGCGCAGCCCGTAATCGACAGCCTGTTGCAGCAACTCGAAGGCTGGCAACAGTATGATCGCCTGATCAGCAAGACCTATCACTTCAAGGACTACTACCAGACCATCGCATTCGTGAATGCGATCGCATGGATGTCACACCGCGAGGACCATCATCCAGAACTGACCGTCACCTATAGCAGCTGTCATGTCGAGTACTCAACACATGCGATCCACGGCTTGTCGGAAAACGATTTCATCTGCGCAGCCAAGGTGGATGCCTTGCTCAAGAATTGAGTTCAGCCCTTCAAACCAAAGTATTCAGCCACGGATCAACACGGATGCTCACGGATCACCACCGGCCTTTCTGCCCCAAACCAGCTGTCTTCCAGATGATCTGTAATTCCATCTCCAATTTGGAAATGACATTTTGGCGGGAGCGGCCTCCAGGCCGCGATAAGGCTGATCGCGGCCTGGAGGCCGCTCCCGCAAGAAAAATTCATCCTGTTTCTAATTGGAAACGGAATAAGCCCCATCAAACCCGATGTTTAATCGGTGTTAATCCGTGTTAATCCGTGGCTGACAGCTCTTTACGGATTCAGGGACAAATCGTCGCGGCATTTGGCCGGCAATATCTGGTGCGCCTTGCCGACGGCAGTGAAATGACCTGCCTGACGCGCGGCAAGAAGAGCGAAGCGGCATGCGGCGATTGGGTAGAAGTGCGGCGCACCGACTCCCCTGCAAACGGACTCATGTCAGGCGCCCAGGGCGTCATCGAACGCATTGCGCCGCGCCGCTCGCTGCTGCATCGCTCTGACGCATTCCGTGAAAAGATCATCGCCGCGAACGTCACACAAGTCATCGTGGTGGTCGCCGCCGAACCTTCGTTCAGCGACGAGTTGCTGGCGCGTTGTCTGGTCGCGGCATATGACCAGAATCTTGAGGTGCTGATCGTGTTGAACAAATGCGATCTGCCCGAGGCTGCAGAGGCCGCACGCAACCGGCTCGCGCCCTATTCCGCTATCGGCTACCGCGTGCTGGAACTCAGCGCAAAGCTGGATGTTTCACGACTGCGCCCGCTCCTTACCGGCCACAGCAGCGTGCTGGTCGGACAATCCGGAATGGGCAAATCCACCATAATCAACGCGCTGCTGCCGGATGCGCAAGCCGCCACCCGCGAAATCTCCAGCGCGCTGGATTCAGGCAAGCACACCACCACCCACGCACGACTTTATCGCCTCGATAGCGCAAGCAGCCTGATCGACTGCCCGGGCGTGCAGGCGTTCGGCCTGCACCACCTGAGCTTCGGCAGGATAGAGCAAGGATTCGTGGAGTTTGCGCAATATCTCGGCCAGTGCCGCTTTCACGATTGCCGCCACCTGCATGAACCAGGCTGCGCGCTGCGCAGCGCGGTCGAGGCGGGCAAGATTGATGCGCGCAGGCTGATCTTGTTCCAGCACATCACCGCTGCGCGGCATTGACAGGTTATTCGCTTAAACCTGAAAAACTCAGTTCATCACGAAGAACACGGAGATCACGAAGATTTTTCATGGCATTGGAAGCTCACCGGCATGGTGATGCTCGTATTCTGTGCTGTGCATTGTTTTTCTTCGCATTCTTCGTGCCCTTCGTGGTTCAACTACGGTTTTAAAGCCGCTCCCACATCCGCCAGAATTATTGGCGTTTTTAACGCATACCGGAACTATTGAGGATTACATATTTGAAGACAGAGTCTCCGCATCTCGTAGGTCGGGCTACGCCCGACGCGGCGGGCAAAGCCCGCCCTACGGTAAATCACCTAACAGTCATGAATTATGTAAAACTCAATAAACAACCACCGGCAAAAGCCGGAGGGTTTGAATTACGGACTGAAAGTCCGGATACGCGTCGCCTGAACGACGCGTCTTAATGACCGGCTCCACTGCCCCATCACTCCCTTCTCCCGCAGGCGGGAGAAGGGTTGGGGAGAGCGAAGCGAGGGGGCGGAGCCGGGTCTATGCGATGCAATAAAGCGTGATTTCTGCTCAACGTCCCTCACCCTAACCCTCTCCCGCCTGTGGGAGAGGGAATTTGTGCGGCAATTATCACTCAACGATAACGAATGGATATACTGGAATAACTCCACAGCTAAAGCTGACCGGCTAAAGCCGGTGGTTTTAACCTTAGTAATTGACAATAAACCGGGCTGTATCTTCGCTGGGTTTATAAATCAACAAGACCGTCCACTGGACGGCCTTGTTGTTTAACACCTGAAGCCTGAAGCTGTTTCGATACAGGATGCTTACTTGACGTGGCAGGTCAGGCAGACGGCGCTGCCGGCAGCGTTGTCCACCCGCAGGAAAGTCGGCTTGAACACACCGCTGGTGCTAGGTACGCCATGCGGGTCGTGGCAGGAGGCGCACTCGACCCTGCCTTCGTAGGTGCGTATCTCGGCCTTGTCCATTCTGCTGTTGCCGTTGGTATCGAAATAAAGGGATGAGCCTATCACGCCGGCAGGGGTGTTCCAGTCGGTAGTCGGGCCGTTGACTGTCGGGAAGGTGATCCCGATCGGGTGGTCATTCCTCAAGTCCGTTCCGACATTGAACAGGCGCATATCATTGCCTTCCGAGAACCCCATGGTGGCTGCCAAACCTTCAGGAGAGTGGCAGGCCATGCAGCCGATACCATCGCTGCCCGTGCCATTGCCCAGTGTATTGTTGACGCTGTTGATACCCCTGTGTGTAGTCGTATCCAGGGCGCCGCCAGTGTTATTCCACGTATTCAGGAAAGCAGTGTCCTGGGTGGTTGCCTGGCTGAGCAGGGCCATACCCGAGCCCGGCATGTTGATGATCGAATCGATTGCCGTCTGGCCATCGTGACAGGACAAACAGGCCAGCGAAGCACCGCCCGGAGTATCCAACACTTCCTGCGTCAGTGAGGAAGTCCCGAGTTCATTGTAGGTCTGATAGTTGGTGACCTTGATGGTGCGGTTCCACAGCGGCGCCGTTGCGGTCTGGTTGGCCCCGTGCGGGGTGTGGCAGTAAACACAAACCTCTTCATACTGATTGCGGGAGCTATCATGTAGAGCGGCCGAGATCCCTACTATCCCAACCATACTCAGGTTGTGGCGCGTGTTGGCGATGCTGCCGGTGTTGGTGTAATTCGAAGGGAAGGACTGCGCCCAAGCGAACTGGGTGAGAACGGTGCAGGCGGCCATTACTATCAGGAGCTGGCTGGTACGGCGTGAACTTCTGTTCTTGTCCAAGGAAATATTCACAGTTGTGCCCTTTTTATAAAATATAAAATAAAAAAATTGGTTAATGCACTTCCAGCCGACAACCATTTTATAATTGTAACCTCAGTTTTCAGCCTGCTATTCTGCAATTATACAAGCACATAACGTGCCAATAGCTAAGTTGTTGTTTTGTCGATAGCTGCATTAGCCAACACATATCCATCTTCCTGAAATAGGGAATATTCCCTGCCTGATTTCCCGAATTCGGGATATTTCAATTAGCTGTGCTCACCCAATCTGACCGGACAAAGGCCGCAGAAAATCCAGGATCCCATCATTCATCAGCATTCTTCTCAAGATACCTGAAAAAAACTGCGGTTGCTCAGTAAACTTCATTTTTTTGATTCTTTCAGCAGCATCTGCTGTCCCTCGCTGTCGCTCAGGCGCCGGATGACTTCCACCTTGTTGAACAATTGATCCGCCACATAGACGCGCCCGGTCTCATCCACGGCGATGCCGTTCAACAAGCCATACCGTCCCGGATTGCTCTCCGTGCCTCCCTGACCGATAGCCAGCAACAACTGGCCGTCCGGATTATATATCTGGAAATTATTGAAACTGGCATCGCTGACGTATATATTTCCCTCGTCGTCAACGGCGATGCCGCGCGGCCGCGCAAAATTGCCGAATTCCCTGCCGGGGCCACCGAAGCTGCGCAGGAATTTTCCTTCTTTGTCAAATGCCTGCACCCGGAAATTGCCTGCGTCCAGCACATAAAGCGTGCCGTCTGCGCCGACCGTGCCTTGCAACGGCACGTTGAACTGACCCGGTTCGCCGCCGCGGCTGCCGATCACCTGCAGCTTTTTGCCCGCCTTGTCGTAAACGACCACGCGGTGCTGATCACTTTCGTTATGGGCGCGATCGATGACGTAGACGCGCTCGCCATCGCGGCTCACCGCCACACCGGTCGGCCGCTCCAGATCTTCCGGGCTCCCCACCGTGCGCTGGAACAGCCCGAGACTGTCGTACACCATCACATTGCGCAACTTGGAATCGGCGACATAAACGTTCATCTCCGCATCCAGCGCGAGTCCCGCCGGTTTTTTCAGATTGCCGGGTTCGCGCACACCAAAGCGGAACAGTTTGCGGCGAGCCACGTCGAACACGACAATGGTAT
>DATBWQ010000017.1:0-8496 GCA_036514695.1 Gallionella sp.
ATGCCCGCGATTTCATGATCGCGGGCATGGCCCGCTCCTACCAGCAATCTCCGTAGCCCGCATGAAGTTCGCGGAATGCGGGGTGGTTCGTGTCTCCAAATTTCCCGGATTCCGCAAGCTCATCCGGGCCTGTTACTCTGGGCGATCAATACAGAAGTAGTCCTTCTCCAGCGCCGTCCGCTGCATCCCGATCAATTCTGCGATGCCGTCTTTCGCCAGTTCCAGCAAGGGTATCATCTCTATGAACCAATTCTATCAATCATCCTTGTCCCCGCCCATGCGCTTGGTCACGTATTTGAGATCGAAGTCGAAGATGCGCGCGGCGAGCTTGTCGATCAGGGCGCGCTTGTTCTTGTCGTCGTGATCGCCCTTCTCACCCCGTTCATCGTTGTCGTCTTCCCTGTCCGCATCGGCGTGCTCCTTCTTGATGAGTTCGCGCATGGTCTGGATGTGCTTCTTGCCGGTCTTGGGCTGGTTCAGGCGGTAGGCACTGATCGCGGATTGAAAGGAGCCTGCAAGCGTACCTGGTTTTCCAATGATTCAGCCCTCGTCTTCTGCAAGCGTGTGATGATGTGCCAGAAGAACTCGGTCTGTTGCCCTCCGATCACATTACCTGCACCTACGGATTGAATAGCCAGTTCAACCAGGCTTTGATCGTGGGTCATATTGAAAACGATGCAACTCCCGCATTTTTTAAGCGCGGTCTCAATATCTGTATACACCTCGATGTCCAGCGCCCTCGCTGGCTTTGGCGCGTCAGGATTGGAGTCCACTATGCCAACGATCTTGATATGGGCTTCCCGGGAAAATATATCAAGGAGTGCAGCCCCGCCGTGGCCTGCCCCGAGAATTAAAACCGGTTGTTCATGTTGAAGACTCACTGTTAACCACCTCAAGTATGGTTTGTTGGAATGACTGATCGAGAAGAGTTTGTTCCTGTTAAAAAGCTTTACCTGAATTGTTTTTCTATCGGCTCAGTCATGGCCAGCCATCGATGAATAAAAATTCAACTTGTATTCCCCGCGCTCTTGGCGCGTGGACAACGCGATGTTGACTTTAAGCGTAGCTCGCCAGTTTTGTTTTTCTGCACCGTAATACCCCGCAGTCTTGCTGCGGGGATAGGCGCAGGGCGAGCGAAGCAAATTTATTGGTAGCGTACGATTTTCCCGTTTCCGGAGTTGACCTTTAAAGATCAATAGTCAATCAATTTGGCATACGACGAATCAACGTCTCAAACTCTTCGATCGGCACGGGTTTGCTGAACAAGTAACCCTGGTACGCGTGACAGCCATTGCGTTCGAGGAAGTCGCGCTGTGCCTCTGTTTCCACTCCTTCCGCAATCACCTCCATTCCCAGGCTGTTGCCCATTCCGATGATAGTCTGCACGATCACCGCATCGGTGGGTTTTATGCCGATGTTGCGCACGAAAGACTGGTCGATCTTCAGTTGGTCAAGCGGAAGTTGTGTCAGGTAAGACAGTGATGAATAGCCCGTGCCAAAGTCGTCCATGGAGAAGTGCACGCCGATTCCCTTGAGTTCGTGCATCTTGGCGACAGCGTTATCGATATTGCCCAGCACCACGCTCTCGGTCAGTTCGAGCTTGAGTCGGGCCGGATCGGCACCGGTCTTTTTAAGGGTTGCACGAATTTGTTCGACGAAGTCCGGTTGGTGGAACTGCCGCGCGCTCACGTTGACGGCGAGTTGCAGTTCACATGCCAGCGGGTTTGTTTCCCATGCCTTGATTTGTGCACAGGCGGTTTCCAGCACCCATTGCCCGATGGGCAGGATCAGCCCGGTATCTTCCGCCAGCGGGATGAATTGCAGCGGTGAGACCAGACCACGTTCTGGATGCAGCCAACGCAGCAATGCTTCGGCACCGATGGGGTGGTTAACGGCGTTCACTTGTATCTGGAAGAAGAGCTTGAATTGTCGCTGGGAGAGTGCGTGGTGCAGATCAGCTTCAAGTTTGGCACGAGCTTCGAGCGAGGCCTGCATGTCCGGATCGAAGAAGCGCAGGGTATTGCGGCCAGAGGTCTTGGCCTGATACATCGCGGTATCGGCGTGCCTGAACAGGTCATCTATGCTGATCTCGTTGTCACGGAATAAGCTGATGCCGATGCTGGCGGAGCTGTAGTGTTCAAACCCTTGGAGGTTGAAGGGCTGGTTAAGGGAGGCAAGAACCTTCTCTCCAATATCCTGGGCTTGTGCTGCTGCTTGCCGGGTGTTTTCGTTCAGTTCATCAAGAACGACGACGAACTCGTCGCCGCCCAGGCGGGCGACCGTATCGCCGCTGCGTATGCAATCCTGGAGACGTTTGGCGGCCTCGATCAGCAGCAGATCACCGATGTTGTGGCCCTTGGTATCGTTAAGCGCCTTGAAGTTGTCCAGATCAATGAACAGGATGGCACCATGGTTCTTGTGGCGTGTGCTGTGGGTCAGCGCACGCTGCACACGATCCCGCAACAGGCTCCGGTTGGGCAGGCCGGTCAGGGGATCATAAAAGGCGAGTTGCTCAATATGAACTGCCTGGGCTTTAAGCTCGGTGATGTCCTCCACGACTACCAGCAGGTCGTCTTCTTCTTCTTCTTCTTCTGCAAGCCGGATTCCAGTGATGGTGAGGCGCAGCCATTTTTCGCCCAGCGCAGCGTCAATGCCGCGCAAGGCTATCCCACCGGCGAGAACGGCTTGCGCCTGTTGGCGCAGATCGGGTAGCGGCAGGATGTCTGCGAGTTCGCGCCCGGAAACATCTTCTCCGTTCTTCAGTCCGAACATCTCGCGGAAGGTGCGGTTGACACTCCGCACCTTGAGGGTGTTATTCACCACTATCAGACCGGCGGGCAGGCTCGCAATGATGTCATCGGCGCGCCTGCGCCGCAGATTCAACGCACTCAGGAGCTGCTCGGTCTGGACCACCATTTGGTTGAAGGTATGCGCGAGGGTGGACAGCTCGTCTCGAGTCGCGATCTCCAGCCGCGACGAAAAGTCACCGCCACTGATGCGCTTGGCCGCTTCGCCAATCCGGAGAATCGGCTGGACGATGTAGCGGCGGGCCAGAAAGACGCCTGAAAGAAAGACGATGCCAATCAGGCATGCAGCGCCTATAAGCGTGTAGAACATTCGCTGGCGCAAACGCTGCGTCCTTTCGTCAAAGCGTATGACGAGTTGCTGAGATAACCCCTTCAGTTCGTCCATCCCGGATTCGACGCGGCGGTAGGCCTCCTGGAATTGCGGCTCGCCGCGAGATTTGACGGCCACAGCGGTCAGATCCAGCTTCAGTGCGCGCCAAAAGTTGTCCACCGCAGTCAGTTCGCTGCGCACTTCCGGAGGAGCCGGGACGAGCAGGCCACCCAGAACCTCTCCACCCCGCTCCATGGCGGACAAGGACTTCTCGAATTCCGCGATCCGGACTTGGAGGCCCGCCCGGTCCTCCTCCTGGCCTATCGCCACCATGTTGGCCCAAGTCCGAAGTTCGGCTGAGAGCATGCGCTGCCGTCCGGCCACGTTCATGAAGTGGCCATCGTTCTTGGTCTCTTCCAAGAACGCCGCGAAGAAGGCGATGCTGACGAGTGATCCGAAGAGCGGTATCAGAAGGAGAAAGATTATCTTCTTCGTGAGTGTGAGTCTCACGGCCTCGCCCAAGAGCTTCATGGCCCGCCTTCCGTGCCGTCCTACGGCGTCACGAACGGCGCGGCGGGCGTCAGGCTTGCTTGCTTGCTTGCTTGCTTGCGCAATATTTTTTCCACGATATGCCCCAACCTTTATTTATTCTTGTTCATGTCTTGTGCCAGACTCCGGTGTGTCCTCTTCCACTACTGCTCTCTTTCTCACGGGCTCATGCGATTGCACAATGGCGGCGTGCCGAAGGTTTCGCAAAACACCCGGTACAGATCCCGCTCCGCCCGGCGCCATCCTTCGCTGACCAAGCGAAATCGCACCCGCGCGGCACCGTCTGCGAGGTGGTTATGAAGCAATACGTTATCGCTATTTCCGCGCAGGTGATCCCCCAAGCGCTTGCGCAAATCCCCGCTCGAGCCGATATACACTATGCTGTGCGGCCCCGGCGGCGCGCTTTTCTCAAGCCATCCCGCTTTTGCTTCACCCATGGGCAAACCCAAAGCCGCCCGGATTTCGTACACTCCCGGCTGGGCCGGAATCGCAGTACGCAGCGCTTGCGGGGTCAACGGTACCAGTGCGGAAAATCCCTCAGTCGCCGCCAGATAATTCATGCGCTGGCTGCGGCTCCGGCAATCGGGTATCGCCAGGTCGTGCCGGATGTTGGCCACTGTGCGCCGCAACAAGCGAATCCCATATTCGCGCTCGAGGATGGCAGCGATGGCCTCGTCCGTCAGCGGCTCCCGCAATACTCCTTCGAGCATCCATGTTTTTTCCCTTTTTATCACATGGTCTACGAAATGGCAATGAACCTGCCTTGGCTTCGGGAAAAGTCCGCCCAACGGCACCGCTTTGCCGTTCGGCAGCGCGATGGACAATACGCGCACCAACCGGGATATCCGGCCCGGATCCGCCACCACGGAAAGATTCGACTCCGTCCGCAGCCGTGCGGAAATTTCCGCCTGGGTCAGGGGCAAGAGCGCCAAGGCCTGACCGGAACGCAGATACGCCGCTTGCGATGCCAGCACTGCCTGCATCAGCGCGTGGGTGAGACGGTTCCGGGTGTTGATGAGGCGCAACCTGCGCAATACGCCCGCCCGTTCCACCGGGAAGTCCGGGCGGGACATCAGGTGGTTCACACCCTCCTCATCGAAACGGTATTCCCGCGCGTAGCTGTCGCGATGGTAGAGGAACATCAGACCCTGGCTTGTTTCGTGTATCTCTCCCAGAATCGGGGAGGCTTGGGTTTGAGGGGTGCCGGTTTGATGGGTGTCTGCCGCATCATGCGCCACCTGTGCGCCTTCCAATTGACTCACGGTCACCCAGGGGCGCAGGGCGGTAAACCCGGTGGAGAATTCCGTCTGGGTCACGAGACGATCGAAAGCCCGCAGCGGCAACTCCAGAAAGCGGGCAAGTACGATTTTACCGAGCAGGGCGGCATCAATTTTATTGTTGTGGTGCTGCAATCGCTATGACGCCGGTAAGTGTTTTTTAACATGTGGCGGATTCACAACGAAATGCAATTAAGTTACCACGGGGGTTTATTTCTGTCAGCCCCTCAAAGGGGCAAGAACCTGAAGTCTCCGACGCATCCTTTCTTAGCCCCAGAATATTCCGGTTTGATCGGCATCAAGTGCTGCAATCAGACTGTCAATGTCACGAGACATGGCAAGTCCAAGCCGGTTGCGACAGTCGTTAATCTGTTTCGCATTCTGGATAAACATCTGGAATTGGTAGAGGCGCTGAGGGGCCTACGGATTTAATCCGACCCCACGTTCACCGTCCTCGCGGACCTGGATCATGCTGAAATCCATCAGTGCGCCGACCGGGTCTTCCGAGTACGACATCGCCGCGCGCAATTGCTCGCGCTCTTCGATGGACAGCGACTTGAAAACGTCGCGCAATACATTTTGCGGCAGGTCGGGCGCAAGGTCGGCGATTTCGTCGGTGTCGAGTTGTTCGGCAGCCGCACGCAACTCTTCGCGGTTCATGGTCGCGATCAGCGACTCGCGCACCGCATCGGAAACCTCGATCAGAATCTCACCGTCGCGCTCGGCTTTGACCAGATCCCACACCAGCAAACGCTGTTCGATGGGCAGGGCTTCCAGGATATTAGGCGATCTTAGCGCGGCATTTCCTGCCGATGAACAACCTCTTCCAGCAAGGCGTGTTTGTTCAGCAGTGATTCCACCTGCTTGAGGTGGTCCTGCACATTTTCGGTGTAGTGGTGTTCCTGGTTGATGTCGTTCATCGCGCATCCCCTGTGAATCGCGCGCTATTGTAAAGAATTTGCCGCGCGGCTACGCGGCAAATTTGACCGGACTAAATGGTTGGGTTGAAGAACGTAGTTGTGAAAATTAAGGACGTTTCAAAGAATTTTTAGTGATGCCCTTAAATCAAGTGTATTGGGTGATCAACTTCTCAAATTCCTTTACAGGAATAGGCTTGCTGAACAAGTAACCCTGGAAGGCATGACAACCGTGATTATGGAGGAACACACTTTGCGCCTCGGTCTCCACGCCTTCCGCGATTACATTTAGCCCCAGCGCATCAGTCATCGCAATAATGGTCTGCACAATGGCCGCATCGTTAGGGTCAGTGCTGATGTCGCGCACAAATGATTGGTCTATCTTGATTTGATCCAGCGGCAAGCGTTTCAAATATTGCAGCGAGGAATAACCGGTACCGAAATCGTCCATCGAGAAACTCACGCCGAGCAGTTTCAACGCGCGCATCTTGGTGATGATGTCCTCGATGTTTTCCAGCACGACACTTTCGGTCAATTCCAGTTTCAGATGGGAAGGTTGTGCGCTGCTTTCCATCAGCACGCGCTGTACTTGTGAGACGAAGTCGGGTTGGCGGAATTGCTTGGCACTGACATTCACGGCAAGTATCAGGTCGTGCATCAGCGCATCGTGTTGCCAGGCATTGAGTTGTGCGCAGGCGGTTTGCAGCACCCATAGCCCGATCGGCACGATCAACCCGGTTTCTTCGGCCAGCGGGATGAATTGCAGGGGAGAAACCATGCCACGCTCGGGATGTTCCCAACGCAACAACACTTCTGCACCCAACGGACGGCGCAGGCTGTCCACCTGGATTTGGTAATACAGGCGGAATTGTTGTTTTTCGAGAGCTTGACGCAACTCGCTTTCCAATTCGGCACGGATTTCCAACACCAATTGCATAGCAGGATCGAAGAAGCGTAGAATGTTGCGGCCAGAGGTCTTGGCCTGATACATCGCGATATCGGCCTGCTTGAGCAGGCCATCCATGCCAATCTCGTCGCCACGGAACAAGCTGATGCCGATGCTGGCGGTGCTGTGGTGTTCAAATCCCTGGAGGTTGAAAGGCTGGTTGATGGAGGCAAGAACCCTCTCTCCAACATCATGGGCCTGGGCTGCCGCTTGCTGAGCGTCTTCGCTCAGTTCATTGATCATGACGACGAACTCATCGCCGCCCAATCGGGCTACAGTGCCGCCCAGTCGGGCTACCGTATCGCTGCTGCGCATGCAATCCTGGAGACGTTTGGCGACCTCAATCAGCAGCAAATCGCCGATGTCGCGCCCTTTGGTATCGTTAAGCATTTTGAAGTTGTCCAGACCGATGAACAGCAGCGCCCCCTCGCGATGGCTGCGACCGCCGACCGCCATGGCCTGCTGCAAACGGTCCCGCAACAGGCTCCGGTTGGGCAGCTTGGTGAGCAGATCATAGAAAGCAAGCTGGTGTATTTTTTCATCCGCCTGTTTGCGTAGCGTGATATCGGAAAACGCCGCGACATAATGCGTCACCTGTCCATCCGCATCGGTCACGGATGAGAGGGTAAGCCATGCCGGGTAAACCTCGCCATTCTTGCGCCGGTTCAAGATTTCTCCCTGCCAGTATTTATCGCGGGAGAGGGTTCCCCACATGCTATGGAAGAACTCTGCATCCTGTCGCCCGGACTGGAGCATGTGGGGAGTCCGGCCAATCGCTTCCTCGGCGCTGTAACCAGTCAAACGTGTGAAGGCGTGGTTGACTCGGAGGATGTGTTTATCCCGATCGGTAATCAGGATGCCTTCCTGTGTCTCGAAAGTCGTGGCGGCGATATGCAGTTCCTGTTCGGTTCGCTTGCGCTCGGTGACATCGCGTCCAATGACCACCAGCCCCTTGCGTTGACCCTCTTTGCTGAATACCGGCGCCTTGCGCGACTCTATAATCGCGCATCGGCCATCTTCTCCTACCACGCTTTCTTCGCTCACCAGCAACTGTCCGGCCTGCCAGGCCTTTTCATCGCTCGCCAGGCATCCCTCGTGCGCAGCGCGGAATGCCGGATGCAGATCCGCCAACTCCATCTCGGTTTTGCCCTGCCAGGGAATGTCGTGCAATTGGAAGAGTTGCTTGGCCGGTTCATTCGTTACCAGCCAGCGCCCTTCGCCATCCTTCAAGAAAATTGAATCGGGGATGGCTTCAATTAACGCCGTCAGTTGCTCATTGAGGCGCGACTCGGCGAGTTGCCGTTCGAGTTCGACTTGCTGGTTGCGCATCGGCCTGAAGATCAGGATATAGAGGGCAGGGGAAATGATCGCGGTGAGCAGGATGGGATCGGCGAAATACCATACTTCTTCCAGAGGCGTATCCTCGGCGAAGACCGAGATCAGCAGCATGATCAAAGACTCGACCACCAGCACGATCAAACCCACCGCGATCACCACCCCCGCAGGGGTATTCAAAAACACCGGCAACCTTTTCATATTGCGCTCCCCAATTCCAACCGTTCACCGGCGGCGGGATCAGGCATCCAAATCCTGTCTTGAGCGTAATCGAAGGGTATGCCTGAGTCCTGTCGAATGGTCGAAGGATGACGGTGAGAGGCCGCAGAATGGCGTGTACAGGACGTTTGCGGGG
>DATBWQ010000018.1:0-12674 GCA_036514695.1 Gallionella sp.
TTGCTGCATGCCGGCTTCGAACGACAGGCGCGTGCGCGTGCTGGCCTTCTCGAAGATCATCACCAGCGTGCGGTCGGTCAGCGGCCAGTACTGCTGGTAGGCCTTGAACTTCTGCTTGATGATGCGGGTGCGCTCGAACAGGTATTCGAACTCCTCGCGGGTGAAGTCCTTGAACTGCAAGAAGTGTTTTACTGGCGCTGGTTGCTTTATTGACATGGGCTGGGCTGACATGGGTCGTCACCGATCAGGATTGCACAAATTCTTTTATCAGCGGACACAGGATATCCAGCAACTGCTGTGCTTCGCCTTGGGTCATCACCAGCGGCGGCAACAGGCGTATCACGCTGTCGGCGGTCACGTTGGTCAATAATCCTTTCGCGAGAGCCAGTTTGACCAGATCACCGCAAGGCTTGTCGAGTTCGATGCCTATTATCAGACCTTGCCCGCGAATCTCCTTGACACCGTTCACGCCCTGCAAGGCGGTGGCGAGGCCTTCGCGAATAAATCGCCCAAGACTGTCGGCATGCGCCAGCAATTTGTCCTGTTCGATAATATTCAACGTGGTCAAGCCCGCCGTGCAAGCCAGCGGATTACCGCCGAACGTCGAGCCATGATTGCCGGGCTGGAAGATCCCGGCTGCCTTGCCGGCGGCGATGCAGGCGCCGATCGGCACGCCCGAGCCCAGCCCTTTGGCCAGCGTCATCACATCCGGCAGGATACCGGTGTGCTGATAGGCGAACCACTTGCCGGTGCGGCCGATGCCGCATTGCACCTCGTCCAGCATCAGCAGCCAGTTCTGCTCGTCGCAGACCTGCCGCAGTTGTTGCAGATAGGCGATGTCCAGCATGCGGATGCCGCCCTCGCCCTGTATCGGCTCGACCAGCACCGCAACCACATTTCGGTTGTGCTGCGCGACCAGGCGGATCGCATCCATATCGTTGTAAGGCACGCGCACAAATCCGCTCACCAACGGCTCGAAACCGGCCTGAACCTTGCGGTTGCCGGTGGCGGAAAGGGTCGCCAGCGTGCGTCCATGAAAGGCTTTTTCCATCACGATGATGGCGGGTGCTTCGATGCCTTGCTGATGGCCGTACATGCGCGCCAGCTTGATCGCGGCCTCATTCGCCTCGCAGCCGGAATTGCAGAAGAACACTTCCTGCATCTGGGTCAGACTGCACAGTTTGTCGGCCAGCAGTTCCTGTTCATTCACCTGATAGACGTTGGAACAGTGGATCAGCTTGCCGATCTGCGCGCTGAGCGCGGCAGTGAAGCGCGGATGCGCATGCCCCAGGGTGTTCACGGCGATGCCCGCCAAGCCGTCCAGATAGCGCTTGCCTTCGCTATCCCATAGCCACGCGCCTTCGCCGCGCACGAAAGCGACGGGGAGGCGGGCGTAAGTGTTCATCACATGCGACATACTGACCTCTAAAAACAAGACGGCGGACTTATCCGCCGTTCAGAAAAAATCAGGAGGCGTATATTGAGCCAAACAGCCCCGTCTAGGCAAGAGAAACAATGCCATTCCAAAAGAGGAAACCTCTGAATCGTCATTCCCGCGAAGGCGGGAAAGTGATTTTTATGGAGTGCGCAGACTCGTCTGCGCTTTAAGCAAGGCGGCGACGTGTCGCCGCACTCCAAATTGGCCCTACAAAGCAAACAAGCCGACATCACTGTCGGCTTGTGCGGTGAATCAAAACGGTGGGGCGATTAAGCCATTGCCTTGATAGCCGCAGACAGACGGCTCTTGTGGCGAGCGGCCTTGTTCTTGTGAATGATCTTCTTGTCGGCGATGCGATCCACGGCGCTGACGGAAGTCTGGTAAATGGTCTTCGCGGCCGCCTTGTCGCCGGCTTCGATCGCCTTGATCACCTTCTTGACCGCAGTGCGCAATTCAGAGCGCAGGCTGCTGTTATGGGCATTCTGTTTAACTGCTTGACGGGCACGCTTGCGAGCTTGTGCGGTATTGGCCATGACTACTCCTAATGAATTCGGTACAACGGAAAGGCGCGCATTCTAGTGATTAGTGCCGGATTATGCAAATCTTTTTGCGGGGACTTTTTGCGGAGACAGGGGGTAGGCGGGTTAGGGCTGGGAATATTCGAGACTGAGCCTGGGAACTCGCGCATTACGGTAGGGTGCGCTGTGCGCACCATGGTGCATGAATGCACCCTACGCCCGCTTTTGAAATAGAAAGTAATTACGCACCAATTTCGAGGTATTCGACGACGTTTGCGGATGGCGGTATGAGCAAGCCATCTGCTTGGGCGCGATGGTATGATGCGCGGCGCTCACAGCGAACAGCCCACGACCAGGTATGAATCTACTCAAATCCCTCGCCACCATCAGCGGCCTGACCCTGGTTTCGCGCATCCTCGCGTTTGTGCGCGATGTGCTGATCGCGCGGATCTTCGGCGCGGGCATGGCGACGGATGCTTTTTTCGTCGCATTCAAGCTACCCAATCTGTTGCGCCGTCTGTTCGCCGAGGGAGCTTTCTCGCAGGCCTTCGTGCCGATCTTCGGCGAATACAAGAATCGCCGCGGGCACGACGAGACCAAGTTGCTGGTTGATCATGTCACCACGATGCTGGCAATCATCCTGTTCGTAGTCACGCTGATCGGCATCGTCGCGGCGCCGATACTGGTTTATATCAGCGCGCCGGGCTTCGTCAAGGATGCGGAGAAATTCGACCTCACCGTGCAACTGCTGCGCATCACCTCGCCGTATATCTTTTTCATCTCGCTGGTGTCGGTGGCGGCGGGCATCCTGAACACCTACAACAAATTCTGGGTGCCGGCGTTCGCGCCGATCCTGCTCAACATCTGCTTTATAGTCGGCGCACTGTGGCTGGCGCCGTATTTCGACCCGCCCATCATGGTGCTGGCCTGGGCGGTGTTCGTCGCGGGCATCGTGCAACTGGCGTTCCAGCTTCCCTTCCTGAAAAAGATCGGCATGTTGCCCAACATACGCTTCAGTCGCAAAGACGAAGGGATGTGGCGCGTCATCAAACAGATGGGTCCGGCGGTGTTCGGCGTTTCCATCGCGCAGATCAGCCTGATCATCAATACGATCTTTGCTTCATTTCTGGTGGCGGGCAGCGTGTCATGGCTGTATTACGCGGACCGGTTGATGGAATTCCCCACCGGCATTCTGGGTGTGGCCATCGGCACGATCTTGCTGCCGTCGCTTTCCAAGTGCCATGCCGATAACAACACGGCGGAATATTCCCGGTTGCTGGATTGGGGGCTGCGCCTGACCATCATGCTGACGTTGCCCGCCGCACTGGCCTTGGGCATGATCGCCGTGCCATTGCTGGCAACCTTCTTTCAGCACGGCGCGTTCGCCGCGCATGACGTGCTGATGACGAGCCGGGCATTGGTCGGCTACAGCGTCGGGCTGGCCGGGCTGATACTGGTGAAGATATTGGCACCCGGTTTCTACGCGCGGCAGGACATCATGACACCGGTGAAGATCGGCATCGTCACGTTGCTGGCTACGCAGGCGATGAACGCGCTGTTCATCGGCTGGATACAACATGCCGGGCTTGCCTTATCGATCGGCCTGGGCGCGTGCCTGAATTCCGCGATCCTGTTCCATTATTTGCGCAAACACGGCATCTACCGGCCCGAACCGGGCTGGGCGAAGTTCTTCGTCAAGGTATGCATCGCGATGCTGGCCTTGGGGCTCACGCTTTGGTTCGGCATGGGCACCGAGCAAAGCTGGCTGAGCAGTTCAGGCTGGTCGCGTATTCTGCGCTTGTCTGCGCTGGTAGCCGGAGGTGTGGTGGTTTATTTCAGCGTGTTGGGACTACTTGGTTTCAGGCCGAAAGATTTTTCGAGGCGGTCGGTTAGCTGAGTTTGTGGATAAAGACAAACAAAACCCAAACCCCCTCAGTCCCCCTTGTCAGGGGGAAGCTAATGCTCCTCCCCTGACAAGGGGAGGCCGGGAGGGGTTAGGTTTTGGGTTTGCCACCAATCCATGTCACACAAACTCGGCGTAGGCTAGAGTCTCAGCCTCGCATTGCATCTCATCATGGTTGATTGAAACACTATGCGCTCAGGTGCATCGCCTTGGCAACCACTTCGCGGGTCAGGTGCGGGGCGAACAGTTCGATGAAGTCGTAAGTGTAACCGCGCAGGTATTCGTTCTTGCGTATCGCGATCCGCGTGGTGCTGGGCTTGAACAGATGCGCCGCATCCATCATGCGCAAGTGCTTGTCGCGCTCGGGGATGAAGGCCATTTTCGCCAGTATCCCTATACCTAATCCTAATTCCACATAAGTCTTGATCACGTCCGCATCGATCGCGGTCAGCGCGATGTTCGGCTTGATGTTGGCCGCCTCGAACGCGGCATTGATCTTGCCGCGTCCGCTGAATGCGAAGTCGTAGGTGATGATGGGATATTGCGCGATCTTCGCCAGCGTCAGTTTTTTTTCCGCCAGGATAGGGTGCCTGGGCGGTGCGATCACACAATGATTCCATTCGTAGCAGGGCAGGGTGATGAGGTCGTCGTACAGCGACAGGCTTTCGGTGGCGATGCCGATGTCCGCTTCTCCGCTTAATACTTGTTCGGCGATCTGCGTCGGGTTGCCCTGGTGCAGTCCCAGCTTCACGCCGGGATAGCGTTTGATGAATTGCTTGACCGTAGGCGGCAAGGCGTAGCGCGCCTGCGTGTGCGTGGTGGCGATGGTCAGGCTGCCGCTGTCCTGCGCGTGAAATTCCTGGGCGGCCTGCTTGAGGTTCTCCGCGTCGTGCAGCATGCGCTGGGCGATGGCCAGAACGGCCTTGCCAGGCTCAGTAATCGCCACGATGCGCTTGCCGTTGCGCACGAAGATCTCGATACCCAGTTCCTCTTCCAGTTGCCTGATCTGCTTGCTGATGCCGGGCTGCGAAGTGTACAGCGCGCTGGCGGCATCGGAGATCTTCAGTCCCTGACGAACGATTTCGTTCAAGTAGCGCAGTTGTTGCAAATTCATGGCGGCCTCTCAATATGTCAATTGGTTATAAGATACTAACATAAAAGTATTTAGAGATATAAGGTGACCGGCCTAGAATGCGCCTCATGAATTTTGACTGGTGGTAGCGCATGGACTGGATGTACACATTATCCGGCTTTCTGGTCGGGCTGATTGTCGGCGTGACGGGCGTTGGCGGCGGGTCGTTGATGACGCCGTTGCTGGTGCTGCTTTTTGGCGTTTCCCCAGCTACTGCGGTCGGTACCGATCTGCTGTATGCCTCGCTGACCAAGTCGCTGGGCGGTTGGGTGCACGGGCGGCGTGGCACGGTGGACTGGAAGGTGGTGGGCTTGCTCAGTCTGGGCAGTTTGCCCGCCGCCGTGATCACGATAGCCCTGCTGAAATATCTGATGCTGGATGAGCAGACGCTGCACAGCCTGGTGACCAGCGTGCTTAGCGTGGCGCTGCTGCTGACGGCAAGCGCGCTGTTGCTGAAAAACTGGATCAGGAAGATCGCACAGCGCAAGGACGGCACGGTGTACGAGTTGCATCATCGCCATCTGCCCGCCGCGACGATAGTCACCGGCGTCATCGTCGGGACGCTGGTGACGATCTCCTCGGTGGGCGCGGGCGTGCTGGGCACGGTCGCATTGTTGTTCCTGTACCCGCGCATGCAGGCGGTGAAAGTGGTGGGTACCGACATCGCCCATGCGGTGCCGCTGACCGCGGTGGCCGGGATGGGGCACATGGCGCTGGGTACCGTGGATTTCGTGCTGCTGGGGAGTTTGTTGCTGGGTTCGTTGCCCGGAATTTATATCGGCAGCCATCTGAGCACCAAAGTGCCGGAAGCAGTATTGCGCCCTCTGCTGGCTACGATGTTGTTGCTTATCGGCGCCAGGATGGCGCTGAATTAGCCGGGATCTTATAAAAGGAAAAGTACGATGAGCACAAACATACAAAATTTATCCGACCTGGAAGAAATCAACCGTTTCGAACAAGTCATTCAAACTTTCAACGAAGGCGGCATGGACCTGGATCGCCTGACTGCGGCGCGTTTGCAGCATGGTGTGTATGGCCAGCGCCAGCCGGATTTGTACATGCTGCGCATCAAGGTGCCCGGCGGCCGTTTGTCGCCGGAGCAACTGGATGCGGTTGCGGATGTCACCGGAACTTACTCGCAAAGGGGCATTGCGCATGTCACCACGCGCCAGTCCATACAGGTTCATTACATTCCGCTCGACAGCACACCCGCCGCGATGCGCCGCCTGGCCACGACCGGCATGACCACGCGCGAGGCATGCAGCAACACGGTGCGCAATATTACGGCTTGCAGCCTGTCCGGCGTATGCCCGCGTGAACATGTCGATGTGACGAAGCATCTGGATGGCGTGGTGAAGCATTTCCTGCGCAATCCGCTGAACCAGCAATTGCCGCGCAAATTCAAGATCAGTTTCTCGGCTTGCGAGTCGGATTGCGCGCAATCCCTGCTGCACGATTGCGGCGTGGTTGCGGTCAACAAAGACGGCCGGCACGGCTTTATGGTCAGAGCTGCCGGCGGGTTGGGGCACAAGCCGCGCGAGGCGATCGTGGTCGATGAATTCATCCCGGAGCACGAACTGCTGTTCGCAGTGGAGGCTTTGGTGACGCTGCACAACAAATACTCCGATCGGACCAGGCGCGCGAAATCACGCATCAAATTTCTGGTCGAGCGTTTCGGCGTGGACGGCTTCCGGGAAAAGTATCGCGAAGAATTCGAGCGCACCAGGCAAGCACTTGCCGGTCAGGCGCATCCGAAAGGCGAGTGGCGCGCGCAAACAAATGGTCAGGCTCCCGGGCAGGGCGCGCCGCGCAGGTTGTTTGCGCAACACCAAGCCGGCTTGTTCGTGTTGCCGATCGCTTTGCCGATAGGCGATATCACGCCGGTGCAATTGCGCGGTATCGCCGCGTTGCTGCGCGCACAGGGGTTGAGCGAGGTTCGTACCACCCAGGATCAGAACCTGACAATATTGAATGTGCCGCAAGCCAAAGTGGCTGCGTTGCGCGACGGGTTGGCCGCACTCGGTTTGCGCGAGCCCAGTGCAGGCGACAACGTGGTGGCCTGCCCCGGCTCATCGACTTGCCGTCTTGGCATCACTGCCAGCACGCTGGTCGCGCCCGAACTTTCCGGTGGGCGTGCCGATTTGAACATACGGGTATCCGGTTGCCACAACGGCTGCGCGCAACCAGAGACCGGAGACATCGGCATTTACGGCGAAGGCAAACGCCTGCATGGCAAACTGGTGCCGCACTACCAGATGTATTTTGCCGGCAGCGGCATGGCCAGCAGTAGCGCAAAGGGTGGGGCGCTGGCTTTGAAAGGCCCAGCCGTGCCGGTGGTGCGCATCAAGCAGGCCATTGAGCGCGTGCAAAACGCACACCAGAAGAGCGGTGAAACGAGTTTCTTTGCCTGGGCGCGCGCTCAGGAGGAGGGCTATTTCAAGCAGCTGCTGGCCGATCTGGCGGATGTGAAGGCGGAAGATCTGCAATCGGTCATGCGCGATTACGGCGCTGCAGCGGACTTCCGCGTGCTGAATCTGGGCGGCGGCGAATGCGCGGGAGTGTCGCAAGTGATGATCGGCGCGAATTTCTTCGAGGCGGCACATGAGCGCGAATACCGCAACGCGCTGGTGTTTCAGCGCAAGTTCGGCGAAGCGGCGCAGTGCAACGAGGCGATCCTGCGTTTGCTTGGCTCGGGTGTGGCGCAATTGCTGGGCGGAATACGCCAGGACGATTTGGGCAAACTTGCCGGGCAATTGCAGCAACTGATGCCCGGCGCGATTGCCGACGAATTTGCGCAGGCCGCCGCTGCCCTGGCGGATACCGATGAGATCAGCGGCGAAGAGCTCGCGCCGATCAGCGCGGCAGTGGATGGCTGGACGGTGAAGGCGGCGGCATACGCGGCGGAGCATGACGCGCAACTCGATTTAAATGAAGCAGTAGCCGGCCTGATGGTATAGAGGCCGGGACAGGAGGTATGGAAATGCAACAAAAAATTGATCAGGTGGTTGCCGTGTTGCAACGGGCGGTGCGTGAATACGCGCCGGTGGTGTTCGCCAACAGCCTGGGGGCGGAAGACATGGTGCTGACCGACCTCATCGCCGGGCATCAACTGGACATCCGGATGTTCAGTCTGGATACCGGACGCCTGCCGCAGGAGACCTACGACCTGATGCAGGAAGTGCGCAAGCGCTATGCGGTCCCGCTGCAGGTGTATTTCCCGGACAGCGCGCTGGTCGAGGAATATGTCGCGCAGCACGGCATCAACGGTTTCTACGACAGCGTGGAGAATCGCAAGGGGTGCTGCTTTGTGCGCAAGGTGGAACCGTTGCGCCGCGCGCTGGCTGGCAAGGGGGCATGGATCACCGGAATGCGCCGCGACCAGGCGGCCACACGCGGCACGCTGGAAGTGTCCTCATTCGATGCGGACAACGGCCTGCAGAAGTTCAACCCGCTGCTGGAATGGTCGAACAAGGACGTGTGGGCATATATCCGCCAACACGATGTGCCCTACAACAAGCTGCACGACCAGTTTTACCCCAGCCTGGGTTGCGCACCCTGCACCCGCTCCATCACGCCGGGCCAGGACATTCGCGCCGGAAGATGGTGGTGGGAGGATCCCGCAAACAAGGAATGCGGATTGCATGTAAGCCAGTCTCCACAAGTGGCACACGGATCCGGGGTTCAAGGAGAGAACAACACTTCGCTTCAGTCGAGCCGTGAACGCATCATCGGGATCGCGTCTCAAGCCGGTGTGAAGCAGGAAGTCTCGGCCTAGGAGAAAGTAACATGAGCGATCTGTTAATCGAAGACAGGCCAGCCGGGAGTAAAGTTTTTGCCCCTGCGGTAAGCGTGAAACGAAAAGATTCTGTTGTTGATAACGAAAGAGAATTGATGACTGCACATACCTTTACCCACCTGGACGCGCTGGAAAGCGAATCCATCCACATCATGCGCGAGGTCGCGGCGGAGTGCAAAAATCCCGCGCTGCTGTTTTCCGGCGGCAAGGATTCCATCGTGATGCTGCGGCTGGCGGAGAAGGCATTCCGTCCGGCGAAGTTCCCGTTCCCGCTGGTGCACATAGACACCGAGCACAACTTCCCCGAGGTGATCGCCTTCCGCGACAAGCGTGCCGCCGAATTGGGAGAGCGGCTGATCGTGCGTTCGCTGGAAGATTCCATCAGGAAGGGCACAGTCGTGCTCAAGAGTGAAACGCAGAGCCGCAATGTGTTCCAATCGGTGACGCTGCTGGAGACCATCGCCGAATTCGGTTTCGATGCCTGCATGGGCGGCGCGCGTCGCGATGAGGAAAAGGCGCGCGCCAAGGAACGCATCTTCTCCTTCCGTGACGAGTTCGGCCAATGGGACCCGAAGAACCAGCGCCCGGAACTGTGGGACATCTACAACACCCGCGTGCATCCCGGCGAAAACATCCGCGTGTTCCCGATCAGCAACTGGACGGAAATGGATATCTGGCAATACATCGAGCGCGAGAAGCTGGAGATACCCAGCATCTATTTCGCGCACGAGCGCGAAGTGATCCAGCGCGCCGGCGGCATCATGCCGGTGAGCGAACTGGTACAGCCGCAACCCGGCGAAAAAGTGGTCAGGAAGATCGTGCGTTTCCGCACCGTAGGCGACATCACCTGCACCTGCCCGGTGGAGTCGCATGCCGGAAATGCGCTGGAAATCATCGCAGAGACTGCGACCACCCGTATCACTGAACGCGGTGCGACACGGATGGACGATCAGACTTCGGACGCTTCGATGGAACTGCGCAAGAAGGAAGGGTATTTTTAAGAGCTGTCATTCCCGCGCAGGCGGGAATCCAGTGAGTAAAGAAATCCCCGCAACGCGGGACAAAACCAAAAAGCATGTTGAATAAAACCGGCTGGATTCCCGCCTGCGCGGGAATGACGAAGCTGGAAAAATTTGAGGTTACATTATGAGCAACGCCATACAACTGTTACGTTTCATCACTGCGGGCAGCGTGGACGACGGCAAGAGCACGCTGATCGGCCGTTTGCTGCATGACTCGAAATCCATCTTCGAGGATCAATTCTCCGCCATTTCCCGGACCAGCGAGAAGCGCGGCATGGCCGCAGTCGATTTTTCCCTGCTGACCGACGGATTGCAGGCCGAGCGCGAGCAGGGCATCACCATCGATGTGGCGTACCGCTACTTTGCCACGCCCAAGCGCAAATTCATCATCGCCGATACCCCCGGCCATGAGCAGTACACGCGCAACATGGTGACCGCCGCCAGCACCGCGAATCTGGCGGTGATACTGGTGGATGCGCGCAAAGGCGTGCTGACGCAAACGCGCCGCCATACTTATCTGGCCAGCCTGGTCGGCATCCCGCATATTGTGCTGGCGGTCAACAAGATGGATATGGTGGATTACTCCGAGGCTAGATACAACGAGATATGCGAGGAGTATCTGGAGTTCGCCGCGCAGCTTGGCTTGCACAACATCACCTGCATCCCGCTTTCGGCTTTGCTGGGCGATATGCTGGTGGATCGCGGGGATAACCTGGGCTGGTATCAGGGCACGACCCTGATGGATCTGCTGGAGAACATCACCATCGATTACGACGTGAACACCACCGATTTCCGTTATCCGGTGCAATGGGTATGCCGTCCGCAGACCGATGAATATCACGACTTCAGAGGCTACATGGGGCGCATCGAGGCGGGTGAGGTCGCGGTGGGCGACGAGATCACCGTGTTGCCCGGCGGCCGCACCAGCCGCGTCAAGGAGATCGTCACTTATGACGGCAATCTGCAGGCAGCTTACGCGCCGCAATCCATCGCCATCACGCTGACCGACGAGATCGATATCTCGCGCGGCGATATGTTCGTAAAATCGGACACGATGCCGACCGTCGCGAAAGAATTCGAGGCGATGCTGTGCTGGTTATCCGAGTTCCCGCTCGGCATGAATCGCAAGTACATCATCAAGCACACCACGCGGATGGTGAAGTGCGTATTCGCCCGCCTGGATTATCGCGTGGATGTGAACACGCTGGCACAGCACGAAACGGCCTCGCTCAATATGAACGACATCGCGCGCGTGGCGATGAAAGTGCAGTCCCCGCTGGTATTCGATCCATACCAGCGCGATCGCGCCAGCGGCAGCTTCATCGTGATCGATGAGGCGACCAACAACACCGTCGCTGCGGGGATGATCGTCTAGACGCATTTCGCAGGATGGGTATCGCTGTGCTCCACCCATCCTACCCTCAGGGTAAATTTGTTCTTGCAGATTTGTTCTAAAAATCAACGGTGACTGATTTTTTTGAACCTTGTGCAATCAAAAAGTAGTAGGGTGGATAAGCGCAGCGCATCCACCATGCCAGCTCAGAAAGGTGGATGCGCTGCGCTTATCCACCCTACATTTTTCGCCGAGAACAAATTTACCCTGATCCTACCCTCGTTGCATCTGCGCAACTCAATCATTGTGTGCTATGTTTCGCGTCACTCGACCGTTGATGTTTTCCAGATGACATGAGCCTGTTTGCCCTGATCACCGCGCTGCTGCTGGAGCAACTCCATCCTCTTTCCTCGCGCAAATACCTGTTTGGCTGGCTGTCCAGTTACGTCAAATTTTTTCAGCATCACTTCAATGCCGGTCAGCAGCGGCACGGCAGGATCGCCTGGTTGCTGGCCGTGGTGCCGCTGCTGGCAGGCGCAGTGGCGCTCTATCAGTTGCTTTTCCGGGTACACCCGGTCTTTGCCTGGGCATTCAACGTGCTGGTGTTGTATCTCACGATGGGCTTTCGCCAGTTCAGCCATTATTTCACCGGCATTCATCAGGCACTGCGCGATGGCCGGCTGGATGAGGCGCGCAGGCTGTTGTCGGTTTGGCGCGATATACCTTCGCACGAATTGAATGCCGAAGAAGTGGCTCGCGTCACGATAGAGCAGGCCCTGATCGCATCGCATCGCAACGTGTTCGGCGTGATCGTATGGTTCGTGTTATTCAGCGCAGCCGGTTTGGGCGGAGCGGCCGGCGCGTTGCTGTATCGTCTCGGACAGTTCCTGGACAAGCATTGGGCAAGCCGGGATGAAGCCGAACCGGATGACTTGTCGAGCGGGGGATGGGGCAGGGACGAATACGAAGATCACTTGTCCGGGCACCCGTTCGGCGGGTTCGCGCGCCTGGCGTTTTATTACCTGGACTGGCTGCCGGTCCGCCTGGTCGCGATGACTTTCGCCATCGTCGGCAACTTTGAAGATACGATATATTGCTGGCGCACCCAGGCGGCAATCTGGCCGGAGGCAGAAGTGCATTTGCCAGGGCGCCCGAACGAAGAGGGGATATTGCTGGCCAGCGGTGCGGGCGCGTTGGGCGTGCGTCTCGGCATGCCGATACCGCAAGGCGGCTTGCCGCTGGACAGGCCGGAGCTGGGCATCGGCGATGATGCCGATGTCGATTTCATGCAAAGCACCATCGGGCTGGTATGGCGTTCAGTGGTGTTCTGGCTGATCCTGCTGTTGCTGCTGACGCTGGCCAGCTTGCCGGGTTTGTAGGGGCGTATGGCCATATGCCCCTGCTGATCGATGATCGCCTGATAATTTCCGCGCTCGGAATTGCATCGCGGCTAAAATTAACCCCTCCCAACCTCCCCTTGTCAGGGGAGGAGCCTGAAGCCTCCCCTGACAAGGGGAGGTTGGGAGGGGTTG
>DATBWQ010000019.1:0-29048 GCA_036514695.1 Gallionella sp.
CTCGCTGCGCTCTCCCCTCCCGCAAACGGGGAGAGCGCAGCGAGGGGGGCGGAGCCAAGCGAACGAGGAATACCCTCTTTAATCTACGAAGTGGTCGGCCCGATCTGTGAGACAGGCGACTTCATCGGCCATGCGCGCGAACTGGCAATCGCTCCGCAATCCTTGCTGGCTGTGCTTTCTGCGGGTGCCTATGGGATGAGCATGAGTTCAAATTACAATACTCGCCCGCGTGCCGCCGAGGTGATGGTGGACGGCGGAACCGTGCATCTGGTGCGTGAACGCGAGACGATATCGCAATTGTATGCAGGGGAAAAATTGATTTCGTGAGTGTTGCAATTATCACGAGTACTTCGCGAAATTTGTTGCACGAATTTTTAAACGTGGATACAGTGCCGGTGCCGCAAGCGTTTTAGGCTGAATACAAGGCGTTTGGGTGGTGAGGTGAGTTGTAGTTAATGTTCAAAAACTTTAATGGAGAATGAAAATGGCAACAGCCAAGAAACCAGCAGCCAAGAAACCAGCAGCCAAGAAACCAGCAGCCAAGAAACCAGCAGCCAAGAAAGCCTTAGCTAAAAAGCCGGCAGCCAAGAAACCAGCAGCCAAGAAGGCCGTAGCTAAAAAGCCGGCAGCCAAAAAGGCCGTAGCCAAGAAACCAGCAGCCAAGAAGGCCGTAGCGAAGAAAAAGCCGGCAGCCAAGAAAGCTGCAGCCAAAAAGCCGGCAGCCAAAAAGGCCGTAGCGAAGAAAAAGCCGGCAGCCAAAAAGACCAGCAAGGGTATTTTGGGCGCGTAGCTCTGCCTCGCAAGGGGCGGTCGTCTTCCGCCCTTTTAGTTTTTACGCCAAACCTTCACGACAACCCGTGTTCAGCGCGGGGGTGTTGTGACTTCCTTAAGAAACCTCTGCACAAGTCCTCCGTGAGCCGCGTTGCCGCCATATTTGCGATGATTGCGCGAAGCGAGCTGCGTCGAATAGCCGTAGCGTATTCGCAAGGCGAGCGACAAAGCAAGCGCGCAAATAGGGCGCTACCCCTTGGGGCACTGGCTTTGCGGGCGACTGGCTGCGTTGCTCGGTTTGCGAAGGGAATACCATTCGCTGCTCCTCGCGCCTTGCCATCCATCCCGCAAAGCCAAGTGCGCGGCCACGTGGGACTTGTGCAGAGGTTTCCTAAATCAGGAAGATCGTCGCCAATCCCAGGAAAATAAAGAATCCGCCACTGTCCGTAATGGCGGTGATCATCACGCTGGATCCAATCGCAGGATCACGCCCCAGCTTTTGCATGGCGAGCGGGATAGCCAAGCCGACGGTTGCACCTACCATCAGGTTAAGCAGCATCGCACTGGTCATCACGATACCCAGCGGTATGCTGTGATACAAAAAATAAGCGAATAAACCAGCGACACCACCCCATACCAAACCATTGAAACCGCTGATGGCCAATTCCTTGAGCAACAGCCTGCGGGCAATGTCCTGGGTGATTTGTCCCAGGGCCAGCGAGCGGATGATGATAGTGGTGGTCTGGTTCGCCGAATTGCCCGCAATGCCGGCAACAATGGGCATCAGAGTGGCCAGCGCGACGAATTTCTCAATCGTCCCCTCGAAGTTTCCGATCACGCGTGAGGCAAAAAATGCGGTGCAAAGGTTCAGTGCCAGCCACAACCAGCGGTTCTGCGCGCTTTTCCACACCGAAGCGAAAATGTCTTCTTCCTCGCGCAAACCGGCCTGGTTGAGCAAGTCGTTTTCAGACTCGGTGCGGATGAAGTCCAGCACCACGTTCACCGTCACCCGGCCGACCAGTTTCCCGTCCTCATCCACCACCGGCGCGGATACCAGATCGTAGCGTTCAAAAGCCTGCGCGGCCTGTTCCGCCTTCTCATCCGGGTGCAGTTGTATGGTGTCGGTCAGCATCAGGCTGCCGACGATCACTTCAGGTTCGTTTACAACGATCAGATTGATCGGCAGGACGCCTTTGAAGCGGTCGTCTCTATCCACCACGAAAACCTGATCGGTGTGGTCGGGAAGCTCGTCAAAACGGCGCAGGTAGCGCGATACCACTTCCAGCGTGACATCATCGCGTACCTGAACCATGCTGAAATCCATCAGCGCGCCGACCGAATCTTCCGAATAGGACATCGCCGCGCGCAACTGTTCGCGTTCTTCGATGGACAGCGACTTGAACACGTCGCGCATCACGTGCTGTGGCAAGTCCGGCGCGAGATCGGCGATCTCGTCGGTGTCGAGATGCTCCGCCGCTTCGCGCAACTCCTCGCGGCTCATCGCCGCGATCAGCGATTCGCGGACCGCATCGGAAACTTCGATCAGAATATCGCCATCACGCTCCGATTTGACCAGGTCCCATACCAGCATACGCTGCTCGATGGGCAGGGCTTCCAGTATGTAGGCGATATCCGCAGGGTGCAGGTTGTCCAGCTTGCGCCGCAACTCGGCGATGTGCTGTTTGTGCACCATGGTGTCGAGCAGGGCGTGGCGGTCTTCGCGCGGCAGTTCCTGCCGATGAACGACCTCTTCCAGCAAGGCGTGTTTGTGCAGCAGAGATTCCACCTGCTTGAGGTGATCCTGCACATTTTCGGTGTAGTGATGTTCCTGGTTGGTATCGGTCATGGCGCGCATCTTAGAAGCTGTCTCGATAAATCGCGCGCTATTGTAAAGAAATAGCCGCCCGAATGCTCAGGGAATTTCCATGCCGTCCATGCGATTGAGTATGAAATCGGTCCTGAGCAGCAGGCCGTATGCTTCGCGGTGCGTATCGTAATAGCGCGGATTGGGGACCATCGCGGCGAGCCTGGCGGCCTGCTCTGCCGTAAGCTGTGCCGCGCTTACCTGGAAATAATGGCGCGCGGCCGCCTCCGCGCCAAACACGCCATTACCCCACTCGATGATGTTCAAATAGATCTCGAAGATGCGCCGCTTGTCCATCACCGTTTCCAGCATCACCGTGATCGCAGCCTCTTCCAGCTTGCGCCACGGGGTGCGTTTGGTGGAGAGAAACAGATTCTTGGCGAGCTGCTGGCTTATCGTGGAACCGCCCGCGACGATCCTGCCTTTTTTCAGGTTTTTCTCATAAGCCTTCTGGATGCCTTCCCAGTCGAAGCCTTCATGATCGACGAACCTGGCATCTTCGGCGGCAATCAGCGCGCGCTTGAGGTCGTTGGAAATTTTTTCATATGCGACCCATTTGTGCCGGAGTTCGGCATCCGGGTTCTTGTCCTGCATGATCTCCAAGCGGGTTTCCATAAAGGCGCTGGTGGACGGGTTGAATTTCACCCACCAGCAGATATGCGCGAACAGCCATACCTGGTACAGAACCAACAAGGCGAAGAATATTTTCACGCTGCGCCAAGCCCAGCGCAATATCCAATTCTTGATTTTCCTCATTGTTGCTTGCGAAGTGTAGAAATCCGTAGCCCGGATGCAGCGCAGCGAAATCCGGGGATTGATGGGCGCACCCGGTGTTTCCCCGGATTCCATTGCATTCCATCCGGGCTACGTCCAGTTGTCGAGGGATGAGCGGGTTTAAGGATTGCCATGAACTCTATTTCGCTGTGCGGAGCACGGCGATGACTGGGGCGGTCTCAGGACGCACCCCTCGCCAGATATAGAATGATTCGGCGGCTTGTTCGACCAGCATGCCGAGGCCATCTGAAACCACAGCAGCGCCTTGTTCGCGAGCGAACTTCATGAACGGCGTTTCGCGCCCGTACATCATGTCGTAGGCGAGTGCGCCGGGGGCGAAAATCCCCCTCAGTCCCCCTTTTACAAAGGGGGGAACCTTAGCCTCTCCATTTACAGAGGAGGGAACCTTAACATCCCCCTTTGCAAAAGGGGGACTGAGGGGGAGAGCTTGCGAGGGGGTGTGATTGCTGCTCGGCAACGGCGGCATCTCGCCGGACAGGCCGCTGGAGGTGGCGTTTATGATGCAATCGAATGTCAGCCCGTCCAGATCGGCATAGCCGAAAACCGCAATGTGCCCCTGTGCTGCGAATGCCTCGCCAAGCTGCTGCGCCTTTTTAATGGTGCGATTGACCACACCTAATTTTACCCCTGCGTCTAACAGCGGCAGAACTGCGCCGTAAGTTGCGCCGCCGGCACCCATCAGAAGTACACGAAGACCTTTGAGCGGGAATCCGAGATTATTTTCGATGTCTCGCACCAGCCCCACACCATCGGTGTTGTCGCCGATAAGGGCATTGCCTTCAAACTTGAACGTGTTCACCGTCTGTGCCGATTGCGCGCGTTCACTCAACTTGGTTGCGAGTTTGAACGCCTCGAACTTGAACGGCACTGTCACATTACAACCCTTGTAACCTTCCTTGCGCAACCGTTCGACGGTCGCAACAAAATCATCCAGCGGCGCGAGGATGGCTTCATAGCTGATGTCCTGTCCGGTCTGTTGGGCGAACAGTTTATGGATCTGCGGCGATTTGCTATGGGCGATGGGGTTGCCGATGACGGCGTATTTATCGGTCATGATGATTACTCGCTTTCCAGCCTGTCCGACTGTGTGAACGTCCATGTGCGGGTGATGGTCAGGATGTCGGTGTCCTTGGTGATATTGGCGGGCAACGGGGCATAAGGAGCGGCGAGTTTGACGATGCGCATCGCCGCCGCATCCAGGATGCGCTTGCCGGAGGATTTGCTCACTTCCATGCTTTCAACGCTGCCATCCGCGCGTATCGAGACGCTGAGTTGCAACCTTCCGTAGAGCTGCTGGCGGCGCGCCTGCTCCGGATAATTCAGATTGCCTATGCGCTCCACTTTGACCCGCCAGTCTTCGATGTATTGTGCAAAACGGTATTCCTGGGTGCGGGCGCCGATGAACTTGCGGCGCGGCAACTTTTGATAAGCTTCAAAGTTCTTGTTGATCTGCGCCTCGAGGCGCGCGATCTCCAGGCTCTTTTGTACCAGATCATCGCCGCTGCTGGCAGCGTTGACTTTCTGTTTCTTGATCTCTGGTA
This sequence comes from Gallionella sp., assembly GCA_036514695.1. Lineage (GTDB taxonomy): Bacteria > Pseudomonadota > Gammaproteobacteria > Burkholderiales > Gallionellaceae > Gallionella. Next base: position 4,972 of record DATBWQ010000019.1, read on the forward strand.
CCACTACGGTGTGATCGCTCTTCAGCCTGGTCAGCACCCGCTTCGTTTCTTCCTCCAGATCGGTGAGGCGCTTGCTGCGCCGCTCGGGAGTAAACTGCCGGTCGTCGCGTATCGTCGGCAGCGGGGTCTTCGCCCGCCGGTCCTCGGCGGTATTCCCGCCGCCATCCAGGTCGGCCTGTGCCAGAGCATCGGCTTTTGAAGGCCTGGATTTAGACTTGGTGTTCACCAGCACGACTTGCAGCGGTTGCATCAGGCTTGCCGTGCTGCGCGGATCAGGCATTACCAGCGCGATGCCGAATAGCGCGAAAATGTGCAATGCGACGGAGAAAACCATCGACAAAGACAAGGATGTCGTCACAGGCGACGCTGTCATCGCCGGCCGGGCTTTGACACCGGTCAGCAAATCGCCTCCTCTACCGTTGCGACGAAGCGCGTCTGTACGTTCAGGTCAAGCAGGTCGATCTCGCCGATAGCCAGTTGCACGCGGGTATTGGCGGGCAATTCCGGCAGCGACGGCGCGCGGAAGACCAGCGGGATGCCCGTGACTTTCACCAGATTTTCGCGCAGCACGATGGCGTCAACAATCAACTCGCGCAGCGATTCGTTTGCCCCTTCGCCCGTCGGGTAGGGGCACGGCGCAAACACCAGTAGCGCTCCATGGTTCTCTGGAATTCACCGTAGATGCCATACATGGTGTCGAAGTCGCGCATCGTGGCGTACAGCGCGGTATCGTTCTTTGGATAGGCAGGCTCTTCGTCGCGCAACATCGCGATGATCTGGCGCTGGTTCACGATGTCCACATAGCGGCGCAGCGGCGAACTCGACCACATATATTGCGCCACACCCAGACCCTGATGCGGTGCGGCGACGGTGCTCATCTTGACCTTGCCGTTGCTCTGGGTGCGGTAGATGCCGACGAAACCGTGCTCTGCAAGGTGCTTGCCCCACTCGCTGTTCACCAGGATCATCAGCTCGGAAACCACCTTGTCGATCGGCGAGCCGCGCTGCCGTTGCGTGATGCTGACGCGGTCGTTCGGGTGCCCGGCCACAAGCTCTTCGGACTCGATATGGAAGTTGTAATCCACCTGCTGTGTGCTGTTGTCGGACGGCTTGCCGCGCACCGCCTCGAGCTTTTGCACCAGATCCCACAGCAGCTTCAGTTCGCTGGCATAGGGGTAGTCGAGCTTGCCTGCCGCCAGCGTCTCCTCGTTGAACAGCGGTTCCAGCGTGTCATGGCGCAGGTTCGCGGCGATGTGTATCTTCTCGACGCGGCTTTCGTGACCCAATATCTCCAGCGTTTCGCCATCCACCTCGTTATACATCGACAGCGCCGGGCAGACGCGATCCGCGCACAGCGTGAAAGCCTCTACCACGCTGTCCGGCAGCATGGTGATTTTTTGTCCGGGCATATACACGGTGGAGAGACGCTGCGCGGCGATCTTGTCGCCATCCGAGTCGCGCGGCAAGCCCAGCGTGGGCGCGGCGATATGCACTCCGATGCGCCAGTTGCCATTGGGAAGTTTTTCCACCGAGAAAGCATCATCGATTTCCGTGGTGGCCGCATCGTCGATGCTGAAGGCATTCACGCCGGCCTGCGGCAACTCTTCCCACGCGCACAACTCGACAGGCGGGAAGCCGGTGCCTTTTGGGAAATGCTCAAACAGGAATTTTTGCAAATGGTAATCCTGCGTTGAAGGCAACGCGCCGCAGCGCTGCAGCAGGTGCGCGGCGGAAAGATGCGTCGCGGCGCAGGCCGCCTCCAGCGCCTTGACTTCGAGGGTGTTGCGATCCGGCTTGTAGAGCAGATGCGACACGTTACTGGCGAAGCCAGCCGATTGCGGGAGCATCTGCTTTGCTGCCCCTCCCGCACCAGAGGGCTCCGCCCCACCGTGTCGGGGCAGCAACTGATCAAGGTGCCCGGCAAACTCGGCGGGTAATTCGAAGCGGCTGAGCTGCCCGGTGTAGCGCGCCTGCAATGCGAGTTGTTGTCGTTTGCGCTCGGCCCCGGCCAGCGCGGCCTTGAGCACATCGGGCGGCGCGGCGCGATAGCGGCCTTTGCCCTTCTTGTGGAAATAGATCGGTGCGCCATGCAAACGGATCAAGACGGCAGCCGCCTCCAGCGGGCTTGGAGTATGGCCAAAATACTCGGCGGCGATCTGTTCGAAGCCGAATTCGTCGGACGGACAGCACTCCCAGAGGAAATCCACCTCTATCCCGCCGGCGATGGCTTCAGCCTGTGCCATGAAATCGGCCAACGCAGGCTGGGTAAAGCGCAGCATCACGTTGGCGGCTTTGACCTTGCTGCGCTTGCCGGACACGCTCTCGATCTGGAGCGAGGTGGTGTTGTCGGCCATGATGCTGCCGACCTTGAAACTGCCGTCTTCTTCGTAGAGGATGTTCATTGAGGGGTGCGGGAAAATTTGCCGCGAATTATAACAGTTTGGGCAGGGAACCCTGCCCGGCATGGGCGGCAAAAAAGCCGGCTCGCGCCGGCCTTGCAGTGCGGGATCTTCAGGCTATTTCGCCTTTTGATCAGTCTTTTTGCCAGTCTTGGTATCGGATTTCTGGTCCGCTTTCGGTTCTTCTTTCGGTTTGACTTTCTGCTCCAGTATCCATGTCACCAGAACCTTGATGCTTTCATCGCTGAATGACTGCCGTGTGCCAGGCATAGGCAGGACCCCCCACGAACCCGCACCGCCGCTACGAATCTTCTTCTCCAGTTTTGACTGGGCTTCCTTGTCGTCCCTGTACTTGTCAGCCACAGATATCAGGGACGGGCCGACGGTTTTACTCTCGACAGCATGGCAGTTATTACAGTTTCCATCCTGGAAAAGTTCCTTTATCTTGTCACCGGCGGCCTTGTCATCAGCGGCAAAGGCGGTGGCAGATACTGATAAAGCAACAGTCATGGCTAAGAGATAACGAATTTTCATAATGAGCTCCGTGAAAAAAATGCGAACGACCCGGACCGGCAATGAACCAGCCCAGCAATGAACCAGCCCGGCAATGAAGGATAGCGCGCCGATTATAACAAAATTAAGCTGCCGCAAAGGCCGGACAATCGCCTGCCCCGCCTGCCATGGGATGCAGGATTCCAATCAGGGCAGAACGTACAACAAATCCGGCTCAGGCCGGCTCTTTGCAATGAGGAATGTCCATTACTTTTGCGACAGTATCCATTTAACAATGGCCTTGATGTTTTCATCGCTGACCGATTTGGGCGTGGCTGGCATAGGCATCGTACCAAAAGAGCCTGAGCCGCCGTTGCGCACTTTCTTTTCCAACTGAGCCAGTGCGCCCTCAGTTTTCGCATATTTGGCGGAAATATCTTTCAGGGATGGCCCCAACGATGCACTGGCAGCGGCATGGCACATACCGCAGTTGTTTTTTTTGAACAGGATATCAGCATCACTTGCAGCAAAAGCAGTGGCAGAAATGGAAAGGGATGCAGCGATTGCGATCAGATAACGAGCTTTCATGATGGCCTCCTTTGGTTTAAGTCGATGTCAGAAATATGCGTAATAAGATAAGTCCAGTATGGACACAAATCAAACTAAATCAACACCCTGAAGAGGTAAGACGGGCAGCCCTTTAGGGTTATTTCCGGCTAAATTACTCCTGCCTGCTGTGCCTGCTCATCGGCAAAATAACTGCTGCGCACCATCGGGCCGCAAGCGGCGTGGCTGAAGCCCATCTCCTTTGCTGCGTGCTCGAACATCGTAAAGGTTTCCGGCGGCGCGTAACGCAGCACCGGCAAGTGCCCGTCTGATGGTTGCAGGTATTGGCCTATGGTCAGCATGTTCACATCGTGCGCGCGCAGGTCGCGCATCACCTCCAGCACTTCATCATCGGTCTCGCCCAGGCCCAGCATCAAACCGGATTTGGTCGGAATTTGCGGGAAGCGCGCCTTGAAATCCCCGAGCAATTTCAGCGAGTGCGCATAGTCTGCGCCGGGGCGCGCCAGTTTGTAAAGGCGCGGCACGGTTTCCAGATTGTGGTTCAGCACGTCGGGCAGGCTTGCGGAAAGCGCGTCCAACGCCTCTTCCATTCGGCCGCGAAAATCCGGCACCAGAATCTCCAAACGGGTAGCGGGTGAGCTGGCGCGAATCGCGCTCAGGCAATCGGCGTAATGCCGTGCGCCGCCGTCGCGCAGATCATCGCGATCCACACTGGTGATGACCGCATATTTCAGTTTGAGCAGACCGATGGAGCGCGCCAGATTTTCGGGTTCGTTCGCATCCGGCGCCAGCGGTTTGCCGTGCCCCACATCGCAGAATGGGCAGCGCCGTGTGCACAAGTCGCCGAGGATCATGAAAGTCGCCGTGCCTTTGCCGAAGCATTCGCCGATGTTCGGGCAGGAAGCCTCCTCGCACACCGTGTGCAGATTGTGCTCGCGCAGCATGCGCTTCACGTCGTGATAACCCTGACCGCTGCCGGACTTCACGCGTATCCATTCCGGTTTGCGCAGGCGCTCTTGTAGCGGCAAGATCTTGATCGGATTGCGCGCGGTTTTGGCGGTACCGGTTTGTTTGTTGATGTTGCTCACAGTTTTCTTTGCTGAGTTATGCTGTCGTTATATGAAGAGATTTTCATCATAGGTAAGGCCGTAGAGTTCATATACCAGCGCATTTTTGGTGGTGAGTAGCAGGAAGCCGGCTCGCAGGTTTATTCGGACTTCATTTTATCTCATTCTGGCTATCTTGCCGGAAGTGGCGAACTTTATCATCTATTGATATACTAATCCCATGCAAAACGTTAAGGGCATTGAAACGCTGCTCGAATTGACCGGACAGGTCGTGCAACAGGAACATGGCTATTGGGTGGAGATACACGCATGGCGTGTTGAAGCTACCCCTGTCGTACCGCACGGCATACGTTACGCCTTGACGCTCCATGAGCCGGGCAGAAAACGAGTCATGGGATACGACAATGCCCATGCAGCCAAGCCGTCCGGCAGATTCAAGTATACCGGACAGGTTTTGCCTTATGACCACAAGCACCACCACGTTTCTGACAAAGGCGCGCCTTACGAATTCAAGGACGCCTACCAACTGCTGCAAGACTTTTTCGCGGACGTGGATCGAATATTGAAGGAGGTAGAGAAAACATGAAAACCATCGTGATCGGCATCATGCCACAGGACAAAATCCGTGAACGGATTTACGCCATTGCCCGTGGCAAATACAAGCCCAAACCAAGCGAACCAAAAATCTGGTTCACCTCGATGAAATCCCTGTCCGAAGTGCTGAGCGACGACAACCGCGCCCTGCTCAAGGTAATCAGGGAAGCGCAACCGGAATCCATCTCATCCCTGGCGGAAATGACCGGACGCAAACCCGGCAATCTTTCCCGGACGCTCAAGACCATGTCGAACTACGGCATCGTCGAAATGAAGCGTGAGAAAAACCATGTGCGCCCCATCGCCAAGGGCACGGATTTTCGTATTGTGGCAGCTTGAGTACCTGAGTCAGGCAGGCTGCTCGCTGAATGACAAATGACCTAATCGCATGTAGAGTAAACCGCCCGAATGCAATTGCAAGGCAGTGCGTGGCGAAGTGCATTCACAAGACAAGCTAAGGATAAGGCACACGTACCATGAAAGAAGCTCTGATCGCATTGAACACAATTACGCAAGAGGGTGTTATCGGTGGGTACGCGATCGGAGGTGCTATCGGCGCGTCATTTTATATCGAAGCAACCAGTACCGAGGACATTGACGCCTTCGTGTTTCTTGCCCCGGCAAAAGGGTCGTCGCTGATTTCACTGGCTCCAATCTACGACGCGCTGAAAAAAATTGGCGGCATCGTAGAGAAAGAACATGTCCGATTCGGGAACTGGCCAGTGCAGATATTGCCTGCTTACAAGCCACTCGTCGAGGACGCGTTGCGTAAGTCGCAGGCAGTTGAATTTGCCGGAGTGCCAACCAGGGTATTCACCCCGGAATACCTTTGTGCGATAGCGCTTGATACAGGCAGAACCAAGGATTATTATCGAGTTGCAATGTTCATTGAGCAGGACGCTGTCGATATGAAATCGCTCAGAAGTTTAGTGGATCGCTACGGTCTCTCTGATAAGATAAAAAACGTGTCGAACTGGGAAAATAAAGATGGGTAACCAACACCTGTTTGAGCAAGCGGTACGCGCAAAGGCAGCCTATCATAAGGATGCACGGGCGCTTTCATGGGAAGAAAAAGTCGCTTCGATTGAGCGCATGCGTGAGGCGTCTAAGGAGGCGCGCAAGGCGATGGGTAAAGCACGCCAGCATAACCAATCTCTAAATAAAACCTAAACAAAAAAGCCTTCACGGGGCTTATGCCGACGAAACTGCGCGACGACATGTAGAGTTTGAAATTCAGCGGTATGCGGCGTGATGCATCGCATCTGTTGAAACTATTTCAGCCAGCCCTTAAATTTTCCAAAAACAATTCGACTCCGGTACTGATGTCTTGTTCCGAGGTCTTTGATTTGGAAGCGGGGCTTTGGGTCATGGTATCAAGCCGCGTTTTCCAACACAGCGTCCGGTAATAGCCTGTTGTGGTACAAATCGGCGATAGGGAAGCACAGGTCATAGTCGCCCCACACCAATTCGCCGTATTCGATGCGAAACGCCGCGAAGCGCGCAGGTTCGAGGTAGGCGCGAATATCGGGATGGCGCGATAGCGACAAGAACGGCTTGAAGTCGACTGTCTGCACCGTGCCATCGTCGAAAGACAGGCGCAGCGCATAATCGTCAACCCGTTCAGCAGCAGTGATGTTAATCGTTGTAGGTGTCATTTCAGTCTCCTGGTGATGCGTTCCGATTTTACAGGTTTATGCAGCACGAAAAAATCAATCCATTTGCTGACGATGTCTGTCGCGCGAGCAGAAACCAGCTCTTCAAAATGGCGCATCTCCGTATTTCCTAGCGGGGCACGTCCGACGACATCCGTATAGCGAATTTCCGTGATCTCGCCATTAACCACAATAATCTCGGCGCGCGATTCACGATCCTGATGCTTTCCATGCACATGTACCGGTTCGTGCTCATTGGCGTAGAACAGGACGATCAAACCAAAATACTCATATAACTTTGGCATGTGATTTTAATGGATAGGATCAGGGTGCATAACATACCCGTATTGCCGATTCTGTGCCATAGCCTCCATGTTCAAGCACCGCCTTCTGTGCGAGCCTTGCGGCGCTTAGGCTTCGCGGTTTCGGCGGGCAACAGGCTGGTGAGTTGCTGGTAGCGTTCGAACAGAAACTCCACGCGTTGCGCATCGTTGGTGAATGCGGCTTTGCGGTAGCAGGCATCCACGGCACGGTCGAGGGCTTGGTGGGCTTTGACCAGTGCGGGCGGCATGGTGAGCGGGTCGTAGAGGTCGGCGAGCGAGCTTTGCGGGAATTGTGCGCGGGCATCCAGCACGGCTTGGGCGGCGGCTTCCACGGCGGTGCGCAGTTTGTCTGTTGGTTCGTCCGGCCACGGGTAGTTGTTATAGACGATGCCTGCCGAATAGCGGTAACGGCTTTCCAAACGACCGCAGGTGTAGCGCACCCAAGCCATGTGCATGGCAGAGGTCAGAATGCCAAAATGAAAAAGTGTTGCATCCGGCAGTATGTAGAGTTGATTAGATGCAATCACTTCAGCAGGCAGAAATGCCATCGGAATATACATGCGGCGCTCCGATGAAAGCGTTGGGACGGCGACGTAGTCGGTTGTGGGCTGTCGTATTTCAGCAAAGCTCGTTGGGGTTAAGGAGAGTTTTTTCGTGGTCTCACGATTGCTTGCTTCGCGCCATTTTTTTACAGCCTCTACTCTACGCATGACGGCTGGTAATGAACGAAGTTCACTTGGTTGTGCGTCGATGAGCCAGAGACACCAACGCTTGATGTTGTGCAATAACTCCTGCCCACCAAATGAATGGCCTGATAAATTTTTCTGCATCTGGATTTTCAGTGAGTATTTGTTCTCGGTCGGTTTCCGATAGCGTGTAATTCCCATCGTCAAGGGCGAAGCTGCCGTAGTTCATTTCAGGAGCTGCGATTATTGGCGTATTGCGGTTGGTAATTAACACATCAGCGGCATCTATAAGATATGGGTTGATATTGCGCACATTGAGTTCATGGGCATCAGAATCCGGTTTTTCGTAATCCCAAATACGCTTATCGTTCACATCAAATAGTGCAAAGCCGATGATGACGCAATGCACCGCCGCCATGCCGCGCGCTTCGTTGCTCCACTGGAAAGTGCGGTGAGCGAAGTGGATGTGGATACCTTGCGCGAGCAGCCAGCCCCACAACACGCCAACCTGTTCGCCTTGGGTGATGCTGTTGGTGGAGACGAAGGCGCAGCGGGTATTACCCTCTCCCCCGGCCCCTCTCCCGCTTGCGGGCGAGGGGTGAAGGTAGCGCGCCGCTTTCACATACCACGCGGCGACGTAATCCAGCACACCTGATCCCTTGATAGCCGCAAACAAAGGCGCAACATCGGCTTTTTGTGCTGCGCTTTGCTCTTTTTTCCCCACGAACGGCGGATTGCCGAACACATAGCTTGCGCGCTCCGCCGGAAGCACATCGTTCCAGTCCAGCGTGAGCGCGTTGCCATTGACAATGTGCGGCGAGGTCTTGAGCGGGATGCGCGCGAAGTACATGCCGAATTCTTCCGACACGCGCACGTTCATCTGGTGATCCATCAGCCACAGCGCGACCTGCGCGATCTGCGCCGGGAATTCCTCGATCTCGATGCCATAGAACTGGTCCACGTCCACGCTGATTTCCTGGTGGATGTCGAGGAAGCGCGAACCGGGCCCTTCATGCACGGCGCGCAGCACATCCAGTTCCAGCTTGCGCAGTTCGCGATAGGCGATCACGAGGAAGTTGCCGCAGCCGCAGGCCGGGTCGAAGAAGGTCAGCGAGCGCAGCTTTTTGTGGAACTCGAACAGCTTGTTCTTGTTGCCTTTCACCCGCCTGAACTCTTCATGCAGGTCGTCGAGGAACAGCGGCTGGATCAGTTTGAGGATGTTCTCTTCGCTGGTGTAGTGCGCGCCGAGGTTGCGCCGCGCCTTGGCGTCCATGATGCTCTGGAACAACGCGCCAAATATTGCGGGCGAGATCGCGCTCCAGTCCAGCGCGCAGCAGTCGAGCAGCGCTTCGCGCATGGCGAGGTCGAAGTCGGCGATGGGCAACATCTCGTCGAACAACTTGCCATTGACGTAGGGAAAGGCAGCGATCTGTTCGTCCAGCGTCTTCGTGCGATGATCTTCCGGCGTATTGAGTATCTGGAACAGTTGCGCAAGTTGCGGCCCGAGGTCGGAGCCGTCGGATGCGGTGCGTTCCTCGATCCAGGCACGGAACGCGCTGGCGGGCTGGAAGATGCCGGTGTCCTCGGCGAACAGGCAGAACAGCAGGCGCACCAGCAGCACTTCGAGCGGGTGGCCTGCATAACCCGCCGCCTTGAGCGCATCGTGCAGCCTGCCCATGCGCTCGGCGGCCTTGATGTTGACCGGGTTCTGCGGCGCGATGGTTTGCGTGCGATAGCCGGCGATGAAGGCGAAATGCTTGATGTGCTTGTGCAGGTCGGCAAGGCGGAATTCGTAAAAGACTCCCTCACCCCCATCCCCTCTGATAGAACTACTAGCCATTCGACTAGGCGGCAAAGCCGCCAAGTCGCTGGTTATCCCGCCTGCGGGCGAGTGGGGATCGAGATCGTACAAGCGAAAGCGGGCAAAGTCAGACACCAGCACGTATTTCGGCAGGTCGCGCTCCTTGATGCCGGGGAAGTAATCGAGCGCCTGGGTGTAAGCCTTGTCTAGGTCCTTGCCGCGCGACTTGTGCTCGACCAGCAACATGCCTTTCCAGAACAGGTCGATGTAGCCTTGTTTGTCGCCAAGTTTTTTGACTGGCTCCTCGAAGCTGGCAACGCGTTTGCGGTCTATGCCGAAGATGTTGAGGAATTCGATCCAGAACGGCTTGGCTTCGGCGTCTTCCGAAGTTTCGTTCTCCCAGCGCTTGGAGAATTCCAATGCGCGGCTGCGGATTTCGTTCCATGCAAGTGCCATTCGATACTCCGGTTATCTGGTTATGGAGAGGTGAAGGAGACATGATTCTATGCCATGCAGAACATCGTCACCTAACTTTGGGCGATATTCATATTCAATTTCTGCGGTTGAAGCGGCCTATGAATCGGAGGATAATCCGCGCCTGATTCCAATTTCGATTCTTCAAGTCAGACAGGCTGCTATTGAGCTTTACATAATTCATGACTGTTAAGTGATTTACTGTAGGGCGGGCTTTGCCCGCCGCGTCGGGCGTAGCCCGACCTACGAGATGCGGAGACACTGTCTTCAAATATGTAATCCTCAATAGGAGTTCGTCCCTCAATGGGGGAACTCTTGCGTTGGCATGGGGGTGCGCCAAGATGAAGTAGCCAAATACAAAGAATGTTGGGAGAAAATCAGTGAATTATTGGGCGTTGTCCCCTGACCCCACATCAGTTCGCACAAGTTGCAATAAACCTGTCCTGAGCGCACTCAAAGGGCGTAGCGCATTGCACCGGATGTTTTTCAGGTCAACTCTATGAACCCCGCCAAACGCCGCGAGATATTCACGCGCTTCCGCGCCGCCAATCCCCACCCCACCACCGAACTGGAATATTCCACGCCATTCGAACTGCTGGTCGCAGTGATGCTCTCGGCACAAGCCACCGATGTGAGCGTGAATCACGCCACACGCCAACTGTTCCCGGTCGCCGGCACCCCGCAAGCGATCCTCGCGCTCGGCGAAAAAAAACTGAGCGCATACATCCAGCGCATCGGCCTGTACAAGACCAAGGCCATGCATGTGATGCAGACCTGCAGACTGCTGGTGGAACGGCACGGCGGCACAGTCCCGCAAACCCGCGAGGATCTGGAGGCCCTGCCCGGCGTGGGGCGCAAGACCGCGAACGTGATCCTCAACACCGCCTTCGGCCAGCCCGTCATCGCGGTGGACACCCATGTCTTTCGCGTCGCCAACCGGATCGGACTGGCTCCCGGCAAGACCGTGCTGGAAGTGGAGAACAAACTGCTCAAGGTCGTGCCGGATGAATTCAAGCACGATGCACACCATTGGCTGATCCTGCACGGGCGTTATGTCTGCCAGGCGCGCAAGCCGAAATGCGGCGCGTGTATCATTCGCGATCTGTGCGAGTACAAGGAGAAGGAATGAAGTCTGTAGATAATCCGTCATTCCCGCGCAGGCGCGTTTTTTGGAGTGCGCAGACGTGTCTGCGCATTAGAAAGCGGCGACACGTCGCCGCACTCCAAACGACAAGCCTTGTACCAAATTTGGAGTAAACACATTGCTTTTCAACCCTTCCCGCGACGACGCGCGTTTGTTCCTGTTCGAAACCTGGCGCAAGCGCAGAGCCGGGGAATTGCTCACGCCGCTGGAAGACCTTACCGCACAGCTCATCGCCAGGCACCCCGAATACCATACCGTGCTGGAGAATCCCCAGCAGCATCAGGAAAGGGACTACCTGCCGGAGCACGGTGCGGCCAATCCTTTCCTGCACCTGATGATGCACCTCACCATCGAAGAGCAGATCTCCATCGACCAACCGCCGGGTATACGCGCGCATTTCGCGCGCCTGACCCGGATGTTCGAATCGGAGCACGATGCTCAACATCGCATGATGGAATGTCTCAGCGAAATGATCTGGCACGCGCAGCGCAGCGGCACACAGCCGGATGCGGCTATATACTTCGCCTGTCTTGAACAGCAATGAACATGCAAAGGCGAGATCATGAGATTAACTAAGATCACCACCCGTACCGGTGACACCGGCAGCACCGGCCTTGCCGATGGCACGCGTCTCGGCAAAGACCATGCGCGCATCCCCGCGCTGGGCAGCGTGGACGAACTGAACAGCCAGCTTGGCGTGCTGCTCGCCGAATCCCTTGTGCCCGGCATCCGTGCGGTATTGCTGCAGATTCAAAACGACCTGTTCGATCTGGGCGGCGCGCTTGCGCTGCCCACTCAGGACATTTTCGCTGTAAGCAGGGTCGCGTGGCTGGATGAACAGCTCGCGCATTACAACGCCGATCTGCCGCCACTGCGCGAATTCATCCTGCCGGGCGGCTCACGGGCGGGGGCGTTGTGTCATGTGGCGCGCACCGTGGCACGCCGCGCCGAGCGCGATATGGTGTTGCTGTCGCAGAATGACGCCGTGCCGCAGCATGCGCTGCCTTATCTGAATCGTTTGTCGGATTTGCTGTTCGTGCTGAGTCGTTGTATTAACCGGACGCAGGCAGCGACTGAAACACTTTGGCAGCGAAACAAATAGAGGAAGAATTCAACTTGTAATTCCCCGCAGTTTTGTTGCGGGGGCAGCGCAGGTTAAAATGAAAAAATGGAAATGATGTAGCCCGGATGTAGTGAAGCGAAATCCGGGGTTTGGTGGGCGTGGCCGAAATTTCCCCGGATTCCATTGCATTCCATCCGGGCTACGCCCGCTGCATCAACCGCGTTCAAGCAACGGTTGAAACACTCTGGCAACGAGACAAAGGGGCGTGAGCGCCAAAAACCAATGATGCGAACGGCAAGGGCGTCACCTTGCATCGGCAAGATGCCCTTCGCGAAGATCGGTGAGGGCCTTGTAGATTTCTTCCTTGGTATTCATCACGAACGGCCCGTGCTGCACGATGGGTTCCAGCAATGGCTTGCCGGCAACCAGGATGGCTTTGGCCGGACCGGATGCGATCAGCAACACCCCGTCTGCTTGCGGCGTGTTGGCGAGTATCGCCATGCGGCTTTCGCCCAATAGCGTGCCGCCTATCGTCAGCTCGCCGCGATAGACATAGACGAAGGCATTATGCGCCGCCGGCAAAGCCGTCGAGAACAGGCTGTCCGCCGGAAGGTCGATGTCGAGATACAGCGGCTCGGTGTCTTCTCGCGTCATCGCACCGGCAACACCGTTGCTCATACCCGCGATCACGCGCACCTTGACGCCGTCCGCTGTGACGTACCCGGGAATATCGGAACTGGGGATGTCCCGATACCAGGCGGGGATCATCTTGCGCCGCGCGGGCAGGTTCAACCAGAGCTGGAAGCCTTCCATGACCCCGTCCTCCTGTTCCGGCATCTCGGAGTGGATCACGCCGCGGCCGGCGGTCATCCATTGCACGCCGCCGTTCTGCAGCAGTCCTTCATGGCCGGCGCTGTCGCGATGGCGCATGCGGCCGGCGATCATGTAGGTGACGGTCTCGAAGCCGCGGTGGGGATGGTCGGGGAATCCGGCAAGATAATCGTCCGGATCATCGCTGCGAAAGTTGTCGAGCATCAGGAACGGATCCAGCCGCTGTTGCAAGTCTTGCGTGAGCACGCGGGTGAGTTTTACACCGGCGCCGTCGCTGGTCGGAACGCCGGCAACGATGCGCTCTATCGTCCGCGGTTGCGCGACGGGCTCAAGTTTGGTTGCCTGATCCACGGCGATCCTGATTCCCGGAAGGTGTCCGCTCGCGCGGCGGAGCCTACTGTTTCAGCCTGACAGCGACCTCAAGCTCGGCAGCCGCCCAATGCTCGTCGGAGCGGCCCTGGAAACCATGCCGCTCGGCGATGAAGTAGGCCGCAGTCTCCACCATGCGATAGCGTTCCTCCGGGGTCGGCCTTGCAGCTTTCCCGGTAGCGGCCGGCTTGGGGTTGGTATCCAACGGCTTGATCCTGGTTCCCTGAGGCTTTTTCGCAGGAGCTTTCTTTTTCGCGGCAGGGGTTGCCGCTTTTTTTACTGTGGCTTTCTTGGGCTTTTGCGGCCCTGCAACCACGGTTTTTTTCGCCGGCGGTTTCTTCGCCGTCGTGGTCAGCGTCGCTTTGGCGGGTTTCGGTTTGCCGGCAACCTTGCTGCCGGCCTTGGCAGCAGCCACTTTTTTGACGGCGGGTCTTGCCTTTTGTTCAGCCATGATGATCACCTCGCTGATTTCAGGTTGAGATAGCACCGCACAAATTTGCCGTGATCCGGTCTAAAGGCTTGTTCGGCGCTTGTTGTCTGTCCGGCATGATATGCACCTTTGGCTATACCGGTCAACCAGTTAAGGTTAATATTGCGCTCATGGCGCCTGCCTGTCGAATTAACCGATGAAATACCTCAAATCCGAATTCCCGATCGCCATCGCCCTGATCATATTGGCGCTGGGCTTCACGCTTGAACATGCCGCCGTGGAACAGGGCAGCGCAGCGCTGTGGGGCTTGTTGCTGGTGATACTCGCGGCGATCATCGCCGTGGCATTCCGCATCGCACACCATGCCGAAGTGCTGGCGATGCGCTTCGGCGAGCCCTATGGCACGCTGATACTTACGCTTGCCGCCGTTTCGGTGGAGGTGGTGATCCTGATCGTGCTGCTGCAAGGCAATCCCAATCCGACCCTGGCCAGAGATACGGTTTTTGCCGCCGTGATGTTCGACATCAATGGCATCCTCGGCCTGGCGGCTATCGTCGGCGGCCTGAAGCACGGCAGCGCCAAATACAACGTGGATTCGGCCAATTCGTTCATCGCGATGCTGCTGGTCGCCATCGGCATCGGCATGTTCATCCCGGACTTTGTGCCGGAGTCGCAATGGCAGATCTACTCGGTCTTCTCGGTCGGGGTCATGGCGATCATGTATCTGGCATTTTTGCGCCTGCAGACCGTGGAGCATCGCAGGTTCTTCGAATACACCGATGTCACCGAAGAGGAGGCGCATGATCTGGCGCACAGCCCGAATGCGCTGCATGTCGGGGTGATGCTGGGCGCGATCGTGCTGGTCGGCCTGCTCTCGGAAGTCCTGTCGGTGCTGCTGGATGCCGGATTGTCCGGAAGCGGTTTGCCGAAGGCTATCCCCGCAGTGTTGGTGGCCCTGATCTCCGCCAGTCCGGAGATACTCACCGCGCTCAGGGCGGCACAGAAAGATCGCATGCAAACCACCGTCAACATCGCGCTGGGCGCATCGCTCGCCACGGTGCTGCTCACCCTGCCGGTGATCGAGACCATCGCGCTGCTCAGCGGCGAGCGCATCGAGATGGCGCTCACGCCGGTTCAGGCCGGCATGCTGCTGCTGACATTTCTCGCCGTGATGAACAACCTGCACGACGGCGAGACCAATGCCATCGAGGGCATCAGCCACTTCGCGCTGTTCGCCGCGTTCATCGCTTTGGTAGCGATGGGGCTGATCTGATGCCTACTCTTGAAACCTGGGAACTGCTGAGTTATGTGGTGACGGTGGTCGGCCTGCCGCTGGCGATCGCGGTTTTCATCTTCGAGCAACGCAAGGAGCGCAACAATGAGGAGGAGGAAGTCTATCAATTGCTCTCCGACAACTACCAGGAGTTCCTCAAGATCACGCTGGAAAATCCAGACCTGCGTCTGTTCGCCAGCGAGGAAACGCCGTCACTTTCGGATGAACAGCGCGAGCGCATGTTCATCATCTTCAGCATGCTGATCTCATTGTTCGAGCGCGCTTATCTGCTACTCTATGAGGACGGCATGACGGAGAAACAGTCAAGGCGCTGGCGTTCGTGGGAGGACTATATGGGCGAATGGTGCGACCGTGCCGATTTCCGCACCGCGCTACCCACCTTGCTGCGCGGCGAGGATCCCGAATTCGCGGCCTACATCCAGGATCTCGCGGCCAGTGACCATGCCGCTTACTGACGCAAGACGATTTGTGGGCGCTAGTACCATGTAACACCTGAATCTTCGCGAACTAACCCCTCCAAACCTCCCCTTGTCAGGGGAGGCTTAAAGGCTTCCCCCTGACAAGGGGGACTGAGGGGGTTGTTTTAAGGTGTCACTGTGTACAAGACGATTTATAGGCCGATATTCCGAATATCCAAGGAGGATCCATGCTGACGATACTGGTCATCAATTCGAAGGGCGGGTCAGGGAAGACCACCCTGACCACCAATCTTGCCAGTTACTACGCCAGCAAGAAAGTCAAAACAGCGCTCATGGACTACGACCCTCAGGGATCGAGTATGCAGTGGCTGAAGATAAGGCCCGGCCAGGCAGAGAAGATCCACGGCGCCAATGCAGCACCACCCAGGGGTGCGACGATACAGCGCAGTGCTCAGGCCTGGATACCTGTGGACACCGATGTCCTGATCGTGGATGCGCCTGCCGGAGTAAAAGGCCTGTTACTGCAGGAACTGGTGCGCAGGACGAATTTCATCGTGATTCCGGTCGCGCCTTCTCCTATCGATATTCACTCCACCGCCGATTTTGTCAAAGAATTGTACCTGTTCGGCGGGGCGCGCACGTCCAAGGCGAAGATTGCGGTGGTTGCCAACCGGGTACGCAGTTCCTCATCATCGATCTATGCGTCGCTGGAACGTTTCCTTAATTCGCTGAAGCTGCCATTTCTCACCAGCATCCACGATTCGGAAATCTATCTCCAGGCTGCAGAAAAAGGTTTGGGCGTGTTCGAAATGGACGAAGCAGTTACTGCCACAGAGAGGCGGGAGCTGCTGCCTATCTTGAGGTGGGTGGATGGCCACTATATCGCATTGGATAAAAGGCTCAATGTTTTCCCTTCTCAGGAAAGTTTGCCGCCCCCGGACAAGTATGGGTCTCGCGTCGAGGACAAGGTCATAAGCCTCGAAGCTTTCAGCTCCACGGGCAGATTCAGGAATAATCCCTGACGCTGCCGCAGTGTGAAGCGCCTGAAACGAAAACAGGCCAGGCCCGGGTATTTCACAGAGCGTAGATATCCGGTTAAAATAATTACACTTGACTTTACAAATCATGCTTAAATATCAGATATAGTTCATATTGCAGATTCAGGGGTACTCGAAAAACCATATTCCGATTTGAATGCTTGCAAGTCGGTATTTGCAGAAAGGGGGCGCACGATGCTGTCGATACTGGTCATAAACTCCAAAGGGGGATCAGGGAAGACCACCTTGACCACCAATCTCGCCAGTTATTACGCCAGCAGGAAATTCAGAACCACCATCCTCGACTACGATCCGCAAGGATCTTGTCTGCAGTGGCTTCGGGTGCGGCCCGGCCACATAGGAACTATCCACGGCGCCAATGCCGCCCCTCCCAAAGGAGCCAGTACCCTGCATAATTTGCAGAAGTGGGTTCCGGTCGGCACCGAAGTTCTGGTCATTGATGCTCCCTCCGGAACGAAAGGGCTGTTGTTGCAGGAGATGGTGCGCAGGTCGAACTACATCGTGGTCCCGGTCGTGCCATCCCCGATCGATATTCACGCCACCGCAGATTTCATCAAGGAGCTGTTCCAGATCGGCGGCGCATCGGCCGCCAAGACCAGGATTGCAGTGGTAGCCAACCGGTTGCGCAGCACTTCTCCGTCGCGCGATGCACTGGAACGTTTTCTTTCTTCCCTGAAGCTGCCCTTTCTGACCAGCATCAGCGATTCGGACAACTATCTCCGCGCCGCCGGAAAAGGCCTGGGCGTGTTCGAAATGGACGAAGCCGACACCTTTGCCGAAAGGCAGGAGTATCTGCCCATCCTGAAGTGGCTGGACGGTCAGGAAATCAAATGTCAGACGAGTAGCATCGACAACAATGTGGTGAACATGGAAGAATCCAGGAAATTTGCCGCCCAGCGTTCTATCGGGAAAGCGTGGCACTCCCCTATTCAGCGCACCGCTGACAGATGAAGGGTCACCCCTGAAGCTTGCGTAGCGCGACGCGCCGGAGATACGCTTCCCTGGCGATCTGCACGTCCTCCAGAAAATACGCCAACTCACTCAGCAGCAGCGCCTGAGGCCCGTCCACCAATGCCTTGGGCGGCGCGGGGTGAAAATCCACCAATACCATGTTCGCGCCGGCCAGCACGCCTTGTGCCGTCACATGCATCATGTCGAGTATCCCGTCCGGCGCGGCCTGCCGCGAACCCACCGAGTGCGACGGATCGATGCACACCGGCATGCGCGTCAGCCGCTTGACCACCGGCACATGTGCGAAATCCACGAAATTGCGGTGCGGGTCGCCCATGTTGGTCTTCATGCCGCGCAACCCGAACACCACGTTGCGGTTGCCCTCGGAAGCCAGGTATTCCGCCGCATTCAGCGACTCGTCCAGCGTGATGCCGAAACCGCGCTTGAGCAGGATAGGCATCTCGGTCTGCCGCCCGACGATCTTCAGCAGCTCGAAGTTCTGCGTGTTGCGCGTGCCGATCTGCAGCATCACGCCGGTCGGGTTGCCGGTCTGATGCAGCGCTTCCTTGATCTCGTTGAGGTGAGACTCATGGGTGATCTCCATCGCGATCACCTTGATGCCGTATTTGCCCGCCAGCTCGAATACATAGGGCAAGCAATATTTGCCGTGCCCCTGAAACGCATAGGGGCTGGTGCGCGGTTTGTACGCGCCCATGCGCGTGCATACCTGTCCGCAGTCATGCACCGCCTTCATCATGATCTCGACATGCTCGCGATTGTCCACCGCGCACAATCCGGCAAACACGTTCAGCGTGTCCTGCCCGAAACGCACGCCGTTATACTCGAAATGGGTGGGGCGCTGATCGTCCTTGTGCCGTCCCAGGATGCGGTACTCTTCGGAAACCCGCACCGCGCGCTCCACGCAGGGTAGGCTTTGCATGTCTTCGATATCCAGCGCCTGGGTATTGCCAATCAGATAGATCTCGGTAAGCGACTTTTCGCTGCCGCGCTCGACATGCACACGGGTCTGGATACCGGGCAGTGTGGCCAGATGTGCCAGCAACTGCTGGTATTCCCGGGATTGTTCGCCGGCGTTGGAGCTGAGGATCAGGATCATTGTTATTCCTCCAGTTTTCGTGGTTTTGGTAGGGTGCGTTTCACGCACCATGGTGCGCACAGCGCACCCTACAGGATGGATTATTCCCGAAAATTATTTGCAGTAATTATTTGGCAAGCAGGATGGCCCATTGCGCCGGCCACTGCGCCATCGGGTCTCGCGCGAAGCCGCTCTTGGCGAACTGAAGCCAGCGGCCGATCACATAGCACACCAGCACATTGGCATGTGCGCCAACATCCACCGCCGCGCCCATTTCCCCCTGTGTGGCAGCCATGCGCAACGATT
This sequence comes from Gallionella sp., assembly GCA_036514695.1. Taxonomy (GTDB): domain Bacteria; phylum Pseudomonadota; class Gammaproteobacteria; order Burkholderiales; family Gallionellaceae; genus Gallionella. Next base: position 23,988 of record DATBWQ010000019.1, read on the forward strand.
GTTTGAGCGTGGCTTCGATGCGGTCGAGCAACTGGTTGATGCGTTGCTGCAAGCGCTCATCCTCGTTCACCAGCGCGTCGCCGATCAGCACGCGGACCATGCCGCGATTCTTTTGCGCGAAGCCGAGCAGCATGGACACGATCGCCTCGACTTGCTGCAAGCCGCTTTTTTCTTCCTGGGTGATCTTGTTGATCAGGCCGAACACGGTCTGTTCGATGAACTCGATCAAGCCCTCGAACATCTGCGCCTTGCTGGCGAAGTGGCGATACAGCGCCGCCTCGGAAAGATCCAGTCGCGCCGCCAGGGCCGCCGTCGTGATCTTCTCGCCCTTGGGTTGTTCCAGCATCTGCGCCACGGTTTGCAGTATCTGAAATTTTCTCTCGCCCGGTTTGCTGGCCATGTTTAACCCCTTCCTATTTGAATGGGACTGAGGTACGAGGACTGAGTGTAAACCCCCTCCAACTCCTCCTTGTCAGGGGGAGAGCGGCTCCTCCCCTGACAAGGGGAGGCCGGGAGGGGTTGGGTTTACTCAATCCTCAATCCTCTTACCCTGAGCAACTGCATCACATCACCGATCTTCACATCCACACAGGGTGAGTTCCTGTTGCCGGCGTTCACCCACACCGTGCGCATCCCAAGCCGTTTCGCCGCTTGCAGATTCACGAGGCTATCTTCGACCATCACGCATTGCGCCGCACGGATACGATGCCGCCGCAACAAGCGCATGAAGCCGAAGCTATCCGGCTTGGGACGATAACGCGTGTGCTCCACCGCCATCACATCGTCGAACAGATCACCCACGCGCAACAGCTTCAGCACCGCATGCGCATAGTGCAGCGGCGCATTTGAAAACACCACTTTTCTGCCCGGCAACGCCTTCAATATATGGCGCAGACGCGGCTCGCGCAGCACCATCCGGGGCAGCTCCGGAAACTGGTGGGTCTGCGACAAAAAATGCTGCGGATCGGTGCCGTGATGCCGCATCAATCCGCTCAACGTCGCACCATAGCGCTGCCAGTAATACACGCGCAGTGCATTCGCCGCTGCCTGATCCAATTGCAAATGCTGCTGCAAATACGCGGTCATGCTGCTATTGATGTGCGGAAAGATGTGCGGCGTAGCATCATGCAGCGTATTGTCGAGATCGAAAATCCACAGCGGAGCCGTCACGCTTTATTTGCTCTTGATCAGCGTGCCCACACCCTCGTCGGTCAGTATCTCCAGCAGCAGCGCGTGTTTCACCCGGCCGTCGATGATATGCACCGAGCGCACGCCGCCGCGTGCCGCATCCAGCGCCGAAGCGATCTTGGGCAGCATGCCGCCGGACAGCGTGCCGTCCGCCACCAGGTCGTCGATTTGCCTGGGAGTGAGTCCGGTCAGCAGTTTGCCATTCTTGTCCAGCACGCCCGGCGTATTGGTCAGCAACACCAGCTTCTCGGCGTGCAGCACCTCTGCCAGCTTGCCGGAAACCACATCGGCATTGATGTTCAGCGTTTCCCCATCCGGCCCCACGCCGATCGGCGCGATGACAGGGATGAAATCGCCGGAATCGAGAAAGGCAATGATCGCCGGATCGATCTTGTCGATATCTCCGACCAGCCCGATATCGAGCATCTTGCCCGGCTCGGCTGTGCTCTCCAGCAGCAATTTCTCCGCGCGGATGAAGGAGCTGTCCTGTCCGGTCAGTCCGACCGCCTTGCCGCCGTGGCGGTTGATCAGATTGACGATGTCCTTGTTGACCTTGCCCAGCACCATCTCGACCATATCCATGGTCTCTTCGTCGGTCACGCGCATCCCCTGGACGAATTCGCCCTGCTTGCCGATGCGCTTGAGCATCTCGTTGATTTGCGGCCCGCCGCCATGCACCACCACCGGATTCATCCCAACCAGCTTGAGCAGGACCACGTCACGCGCGAAACTCTCCTGCAACACCGGATCGGTCATCGCGTTGCCGCCGTATTTGATGACGATGGTCTTGTCGAAGAAACGCTGGATGTAAGGCAGCGCCTCGGCAAGCACCAGGGCTTTGAGTTCTGCGGAAGCGGCTGAAAGCGGCATGACTTTTCCTCGGGGAATTTGCCGCGGATTCTACACCAGAATACAATCGGGCGGTACGTGCCGCCTGTCATTCCGGGAAAGCAAACGCTTACTGGATGGAGGTCAGCAAACGGAGGTTATGGGGTAGGGCCTGTGCGGTAATAACGTAGGGTGCGTTTACGCACCATCGCCAATTGGTGCGTAAACGCACCCTACAAAACTGCTTACCCCATTTCGTGTTTTTCGTGACTTTCGTGGACAACTGCTTTTTCCAGGTTCAATGATTATGCTTATGTCCATCTTCCGGCTTCGCGGTACTGGTCGCGGTCAGCGGTCTCACCTCTGCCTTTGTCTTGACCTTCACCGTGCGGTTGGCCACTTTGATGTTCAGCGTCAAGGGTATGTCTTTACCGGCCTTAAGCGGGGCTTTCAGTCCGACCAGCATCAGGTGATAGCCGCTCGTGCCGAGATCCACACGCTTGCCTGCGGGCAATTCTATAACCTTCACCTCGCGCATTTTCATCACCCCCTTCTCGTGTGTCATGCTGTGCATTTCCACTGTTCTGGAAGCCGGGCTGGACACCCCAAGCAATGTCGCGGCCAGTTTGCTGGTGATGGAAAAATCCACCCCCGCCGCTTCTTGCCCCGGAGCGGTGGCACGCGACCAGGCGCCTTCGACCTGAATGTCGCCCGCGTAAACGCTGGTGCTCAGAAACAAGGCTGCCAGCAGCCCACCGAACCGATACGACTTATGCATGGTAAGTTATCCCCTTTGATATTTAAGAATGAAGAACGTGAAGAGGGATTATACGCATCCGATGTCATAACAGGATTTACAGAAACAAAAAAACCGAAAGACTGCGTCGCGCCCCGGTTGACAGTGCCAAGCCAGGGGAGGGAGGGAGCACCTTGTCGGGGGATCAACCCTGACAGTCACGAATGACGGGATGCGCTGCAGTACTTTCGGCAAGGCTCATTATTGGTCAAATGAACCAGTCTGGGAATGCGGCATATCGTCGCACCCCCATGCCCTTTTCTCCGATTACAATAGGCGCATGAACAGCACGATACTTTCCTCCCTTCCCGGCCATAGCCAGTTGCGCCGCCTGGTCGCGTTGCGCAGCGTGGCGATCGCGGCACAACTCCTGACGCTTGCGGCGGTCTGGAAGATTCTGGAGTTGGAGCTGGATTGGCAACCGATGTTGCTGACTATCGCCACGCTCGCGTCCGTCAATCTGTTCAGCTGGCTGCGTTTGCGCAGCGACAAAGCGGTTTCCAACCTTGAGTTATTCGTCCAGTTGTGCACGGATGTATTGGCGCTCAGCATTTTGCTGTATTTTGGCGGCGGATCGACCAATCCTTTTGTCTCGCTATTTTTGCTGCCGCTGGTGATCGCCGCCGCAACACTGCCGGGCCGCTATTCCTGGGCCATGGCTGCGCTCACTGCGGCCTGTTACAGCGTATTGATGGTCTATTACGTTCCTCTGCCGCACAACCATCAGCACGATAGCGACAGCGCGTTCAATGCACATGTGCTGGGCATGTGGCTGGGATTTGTCATCAGCGCGGTGGTGGTGGCTTATTTCGTGGTACAGATGGCGCAGGCGGTGCGCAGCCGCGATGAGATGCTGGCACGCGTGCGCGAGGAGATCCTGCGCAACGAACGGATCGTCACGCTCGGCACCCAGGCTGCCGGCGCGGCGCATGAATTGGGCACGCCGCTGTCCACGATGGCGGTGGTGATCGGCGAGCTGCGGCACGATGTTGAATCCCGGCCTGAATGGCGTGACGGGCTGGCCATCCTCGAGGAACAAGTGCGCGGCTGTAAACGCATCCTCGACAAGATACTGGCAAACGCCCAGGACAGGGGAGCCGCCTTGCTGCGACCCGCAGACCAACTGGTGGCGGAGGTGCTGGATGAGTGGCAGTTGCTGCGCCCCGCCGCACAATACCGATACTCCTCCCCAACCCCTCCCAACCTCCCCAACCCCCCATCCCCCTTGTCAGAGGGAGAGCCAGGGGAGGAGCAGGGGAGGCCGGGAGGGGTTCCCGCACCGCTGATCAGCGTGGATGCGTCGTTGCGCGCCGCGCTGATGAATCTGCTCAACAACGCAGCGGATGCGTCCCCGCAGGCGATCGAGATTTGCTCGCATTGGGATGCGGAGAACTTCACATTGGAGATCCACGACCACGGAGAGGGACTGAGCAAAGAGGCGGCGCTCAAAGCCGGATCGGCATTCTTCACCACCAAAACAGGAGGGCACGGACTGGGTTTGTTCCTCGCCAATGCCACCATCGAGCGGATGGGTGGCTCGGTGCGGCTGTTCAACCGCAAGGAGGGCGGCGCGACCACGCTGCTGATGCTGCCGGTCGCCGGGAGCGGAACATGAATCAACACTGTGAAGAAGCGGCTTCGTTGCTGCTGGTGGACGACGACATCACCTTCTGCAAGGTGCTGAAAGCCGCCCTGGAAAAGCGCGGTTTCTGCGTTAGCGTGGCGCACAGTGTGGAACAGGCAGTTCCGCTGGCCGAAGCAAATCCGCCGGAATTCGCCGTGGTCGATCTGAAAATGGCCGGCGCGACCGGATTGGTTCTGGTCAAGAGATTGCACGAACTCGACCAGAACACGCGCATCGTGGTGCTGACCGGCTACGCCAGCATCACCACTGCGGTCGAGGCCATCAAACTGGGTGCGACGCAGTATCTCGCCAAGCCGGCCAATGCCGATGAAATCGTTGCTGCCTTCAATCACTCGCCGGACGGGAATACATCGCTCAGAGTACAGCCAACGCAGATCGGTAACCTGGAATGGGATCACATCCAGCGTGTGCTGCACGAACACGACGGCAACATTTCGGCCACCGCACGCGCACTCAACATGCACCGCCGCACGCTGCAGCGCAAGCTGACCAAGCCGCCTGCCGGCCAGAAATCAGGGTAAATTTGTTCTTGCAGATTTGTTCTAAAAATCAACGATGACTGATTTTTTATGAACCTTAGTGCAATCAAAAGCAGTAGGGTGGA
>DATBWQ010000020.1:0-25550 GCA_036514695.1 Gallionella sp.
ACTTCGGATGTCGGCCAGCATCAGATGTGGGCCGCGCAATATTACAAGTTCAACAAGCCGCGCCGGTGGATCAACTCCGGCGGCTTGGGTACGATGGGATTTGGCCTGCCTGCCGCGATGGGCGTGCAACTGAGCAATCCCGGTGCGACGGTGGCCTGCGTCACCGGCGAAGGCAGTATCCAGATGAACATTCAGGAGCTATCCACCTGCAAGCAGTTCCATCTTCCGGTCAAGGTGGTGTTGCTTAATAATCGTTATCTGGGCATGGTGCGGCAATGGCAGGAATTCTTTCACGGCAACCGCTACTCGGAGTCCTACATGGATGCTTTGCCCGATTTTGTGAAATTGGCCGAGGCTTATGGGCATGTCGGCATGCGCATAGATAAACCTTCCGATGTGGAGCCGGCGTTGAAGGAGGCCTTTGCACGCAAGAATGATCTGGTGTTCATGGATTTCCAGACTGACCCGACCGAAAACGTGTTCCCGATGGTGCCCGGCGGCAAAGGCTTGTCGGAAGTGATTCTGGCGGAGGATTTGTGATGCGGCATATTATTTCCGTGCTGATGGAAAACGAAGCGGGCGCATTGTCGCGTGTGGCCGGGCTGTTCTCTGCCCGCGGCTATAATATCGAGTCGCTGGCGGTCGCCCCGACGGAAGACCCGACCCTGTCGCGCATGACCATCGTCACCAGCGGTTCGGATGCGGTCATCGAGCAGATCAACAAGCAGCTCAACAAGCTGATAGACGTGGCGGCGGTGATGGACCTGAGCGAAGGAGAGCATCTGGAGCGCGAACTGATGCTGGTCAAGGTACGAGCTGAAGGCGCGGCACGCGAGGAATTGAAACGCATCACGGATACATTTCAGGGGCGCGTCATAGATGTTTCGGAGCGCACCTGCACCATCGAACTGACCGATACCTGCGCCAAGCTGGATGATTTTTTGCAGGCGATCGGGCGCGACCTGATACTGGAAACGGTGCGCACCGGCGCTTCCGGCATAGGGCGCGGCGAACGGATTTTGAAACTGTAGGGTGGGCACGTTATTTGTGCCCACGTGTTTCCCGAGCGGACAAACGGTGGGCACAAAAAACGTGCCCACCCTACCAACTAATTTTTTATTTACCAAAGAGGGCACCATGAAAGTTTATTACGACAAAGACGCGGACCTTTCCCTGATCAAGGGCAGGCAGGTAACCATCATCGGCTATGGCTCGCAAGGCCACGCCCATGCCCAGAACCTGAAAGAGTCCGGAGTCAACGTGACGGTCGGCCTGCGCAAGGATGGCGCTTCCTGGAAAAAGGCCGTCAGCGCCGGACATCAGGTGATGGAAATCGCCGATGCAGTGAAGAATGCCGATGTGGCGATGATACTGCTGCCGGACGAGCAGCAGGCGGACGTCTACTATAAGTCGATAGCACCAAATCTGAAGAAGGGTGCGGCACTGGCCTTCGCTCATGGCTTCAACATCCATTACAACCAGATCGTGCCGCGCGAAGATGTCGATGTGATCATGATCGCGCCGAAAGGCCCCGGCCACACCGTGCGCTCCGAATATCTGAAGGGTGGCGGCGTACCGACCCTGATCGCGGTTTTTCAGGACAAATCCGGCAAGGCCAAGGATATCGCGCTGTCCTATGCGGCAGCGAACGGCGGCACCAAGGGCGGCGTGATCGAGACCAACTTCCGCGAAGAGACCGAGACCGACCTGTTCGGTGAGCAGGCGGTGCTGTGCGGTGGTGCGGTGGAACTGGTCAAGGCCGGCTTTGAAACATTGACCGAAGCGGGTTACGCGCCGGAAATGGCCTACTTCGAATGCCTGCATGAGCTGAAGCTGATCGTGGATCTGATGTACGAGGGTGGCATCGCCAACATGAATTACTCGATCTCCAATAATGCGGAATATGGTGAATATGTGACCGGCCATCGCGTGATAGGAGACCAGGCGCGCGCTGCAATGAAGGAAGCATTAAAAAATATTCAGAACGGCTCCTACGCCAAGCAATTCATTCTGGAGGGCCGCACCAACTATCCGGAAATGACCGCGCGCCGCCGTTTGAATGCAGAGCATCCGATCGAAAAAGTCGGCGGCCAGTTGCGTGCGATGATGCCGTGGATCAGCAAGAACAAGCTGGTTGATCAGTCGAAAAACTAAGCGCTGAGAAGGGTGAAGGGATAAGGGGGGAGGGTAAAATCCACCCCGCGCTCTTTACCCTTCACCCTTCACTCTTATCCCTTCACCCTTCACCCTTCACCCTTAACCCTTAACCCTTAACCCTTCCCCCTTCTCAATGAATTCATATCCTCACCCCATCATCGCCCGCGAAGGCTGGCCATTCCTGATTGGTTCCATCACCATTGCGCTGCTGTTATCCGGCATTGCCGGCGGCATCGTTGAACTGCTGTCCTGGGTCGTCGTGCTGTTTGTGGTGCAATTTTTCCGCGATCCGCCGCGAGATATTCCTTTGGATGAAGGCGCGGTGTTGTCGCCGGCCGATGGTCGTATCGTCGCGGTGGAGCGTGTCAACGATCCCTATGTGCAGCGCGAGGCGATCAAGGTCAGCGTGTTCATGAACGTGTTCAACGTGCATTCCAACCGCAGCCCGGTGGACGGCACGGTGCAGCAGGTCTGGTATTTCCCCGGCAAGTTCGTGAATGCCGATCTGGACAAGGCTTCGACCGAGAACGAGCGCAACGCGGTATGGCTGAAAACCGTCAACGGCGAAGACATAACTGCGGTGCAAGTGGCGGGGCTGATCGCGCGGCGCATTCTTTGCTACGTCAAGGCCGGTGATGTGCTGACACGCGGACAGCGCTACGGCTTTATTCGTTTTGGTTCACGTGTGGATGTTTATCTGCCGTTGGATGCCAGTGTAAAAGTCAGCATCGGTGACAAGGTGGCGGCCACCACGACTATCTTGGCAATGTTGCAGCAAAGCTGATAGTCTGAGCGCATGGACGAATTCAATAACCGTAAGCCGCTAAGCCTGCGCAGGCGCGGAATTTACCTGCTGCCCAACCTGTTCACCACCGGCGCACTGTTCGCGGGATTCTATGCCATCGTGCAATCGATGAACAACCGTTTTGAGTTTGCTGCCGTGGCGATCTTTATTGCGATGGTGCTGGATGGGCTGGATGGACGCGTAGCTCGCCTGACCCGGACTCAAAGCGAATTCGGCGCCGAATATGACAGCCTGTCCGATATGGTTTCGTTTGGCGTCGCGCCTGCGCTGGTCATGTACGAGTGGGCCTTCAGGGGGTTGGGCAAATGGGGCTGGTTCGCCGCTTTCATCTATTGTGCCGCCACCGCTTTGCGCCTGGCGCGCTTCAACACCAATATCGAGGTGGTCGATAAACGCTATTTTCAGGGCTTGCCCAGCCCCGCCGCCGCCGCTTTGGTGGCAGGATTCGTATGGGTGATGCTGGACTACGGGATCAATGGCGAAGCAGTGAGCTGGTATGCGGCGGCGCTGACCGTATTTGCCGGTTTGAGCATGGTCAGCAATCTGCCGTTCTACAGCTTCAAGGATCTGAACATGCGCAAGAGCGTGCCGTTCCTGGTGATCTTCATGATCGCGTTGTTCTTCATCCTGATCTCCAGTTATCCGCCCGGCGTGCTGTTTGCCTTGTTCATGGGCTATGCCCTGTCCGGCTACGTGTTGTGGGTGAAGCGGCGGAGCAACAAACAAAAGCCCGTTGCATGAGGCGATAAAACTGGTTATATTCCCATCATGCATTTTTCTACCCACATCGCAAGACTCCATTCCACGTTCAGCCTGCTGGCTGCGCTGCTGCTGCGCGGCGCGCGCTAATCATACCCCCTACAAGTTTGAAACAAGCGCGGCAACCGTACCGGTTCCGCAGGTTAAACCTATTTTGCAATGGAGTTCAGCATGCCAGATAAAATGCCAGAAAAGATGCCAGAAAAGATGAAAGACAAATTGATAATTTTTGACACGACTTTGCGCGATGGCGAGCAAAGCCCCGGCGCGGCGATGACCAGGGACAAGAAGGTCCGCATCGCGCGTCAACTGGAAAAGTTGGGTGTGGACATCATCGAGGCAGGCTTTGCCGCAGCCAGCCCGGGCGACTTCGATGCGGTACGTGCAGTGGCTGAAACCGTCAAGGCTTCCACAGTGTGTTCGCTGGCGCGCGCGACAGAGAATGACGTGCGCCGCGCCGGCGAGGCTATCCGGCCTGCCCGGTCGGGCCGCATCCATACCTTCATCGCCACCAGCCCTATCCACATGCAGCACAAATTGCGCATGACACCCGATCAGGTGGTCGAGCGCGCGGTCAGTGCGGTGAAGTGGGCGCTGGAATACACGGGCGATGTCGAATTTTCCGCCGAGGATGCGGTGCGCTCGGACATGGATTTCCTGGTGCGCGTGTTCGATGCGGTGATACAGGCAGGCGCCACGACACTGAATGTGCCCGACACGGTGGGTTACTCGATACCGGCGTTATGGGGCGAGCGCATCAGGCAATTGATCGCGCGCGTGCCGAATGCAGACAAGGTGATCTGGTCCACCCATTGCCACAATGATCTGGGTCTGGCTGTGGCCAACTCGCTGGCCGCCGTGATGAATGGCGTGCGCCAGGTGGAGTGCACCATCAACGGGTTGGGCGAGCGCGCCGGGAATGCCTCGCTGGAAGAGATCGTGATGGCGGTGAAAACGCGCCGGGATGTGTTCAATCTGGATACGCGCATCGACACCACGCAGATCGTGCCCACCTCAAAACTGGTTTCCAGCATCACCGGCTATCCGGTCCAGCCGAACAAGGCGATCGTCGGGGCGAATGCGTTCGCGCACGAATCTGGCATCCATCAGGACGGCGTGCTCAAGCACCGGGAGACTTACGAGATCATGCGGGCCGAGGATGTGGGCTGGAACGCCAACAGGTTGTCCCTGGGCAAGCTTTCCGGGCGCAATGCATTGCGCCAGCGCTTTGCCGCGCTGAACATCGAGTTTGCTTCTGAAGATATGTTCAATGCCGCATTCGAGCGCTTCAAGGAATTGGCGGATCGCAAACACGAGATCTTTGATGAGGATTTGCAGGCTCTGGTCAGCGATGAAGCGGTGGCGCAAGTCAGCGAACATTATCGGCTGGTGGCCATGGGCGCGCATTCCGAAACCGGCGTGTTGCCGGTGGCGCGTGTGGTGATGAGCATAGACGGCGCGGAGCGTCAGGCCGATGCGCAAGGCGGCGGGCCGGTGGATGCGACCTTCAAGGCGATCGAGAAGATCGTCAACAGCGGCACCGAGTTGCAATTGTTTTCGGTGAACAACATCACTAGCGGAACGGATGCGCAGGGCGAGGTGACGGTGCGGCTATCCAAGGGCGGGCGCATCGTGAACGGGCAGGGTGCGGACACCGACATCGTGGTGGCTTCCGCCAAGGCTTACCTGAATGCGTTGAACAAACTGCACGGCAGGCATGAGCGGGCACACCCTCAGCTGTGAATTTCGATGTATCCAGTCGGTCGGATATCCGGCGTGAATGTGTACCGTTCGTCGGCAGGCCGGTGACACTGCGGCAGGGGTGCGCTAAGCTGATTCCGGTACAGATATTGGTACTATTCAATTATCCGCAAACCACAGAAAGGCTATCCGTTATGAAGAAGAAATTGTCGTTGTTATGTGTACTGGGCTGTTTTGCACAACCTGTCTGGGCAGCCAACATCAATAGCTTGGGAGCCTTGGCTCAGTCTGAATTCAAATTGTTCTCCGAAGACTTGGGCGCAGCACTGAGTTACAAGGCTGTCATACCGGCAGAACCGCTGGGTGTGACCGGGTTCGATCTGGGCCTGGAAGTGACCTCGACCGAAATGAAGAATTCATCGCTTTGGAGTACAGCCACAGGTGGCGGAAGCACGCTGAGTTCCTTGATCGTGCCGAAATTGCATGTCCACAAGGGGCTGCCGTTCAACATCGATGTGGGCGCTTTTTACTCCGCTGTACCAACCACCAATATAAAACTGTATGGCGGGGAATTGCGCTACGCGATACTCGAAGGCGGTACGGCCACTCCTGCGGTTGCGATTCGCGGCGCGATGACCAAGTTGACCGGGGTGGAACAACTCTCGTTCGGTACCAAGAGCCTGGATGTTTCCATTTCCAAGGGCTTCGCGATGTTGACTCCATATGCGGGGGTAGGAACAGTCTGGGTGGACAGCACACCGAATGTGGCACCTTTGGTGAAAGAATCTTTCCGTCAAAACAAAGTCTTTGCGGGCGCCAATCTCAATTTTGGACTGCTAAACCTTGCCTTCGAATACGACAAGACCGGTTCGGCAGCATCCTACAGTGCCAAGCTGGGATTCCGTTTCTAAGCAGTAGCCGTTCTGCAAAGTCAGTTACACACCGTCCGCCTGGCAGCAACAGGGCGGACGGTGTGCTTATTCAGCGGCATTCCCAGTCTTTTGCAAGACGAGCCAATTCCGATCTATTCATCAAACATGCATTTTTGTAGGGCGGGCTCTGCCCGCCGGATCAGGTTGTCGGGCGAGCTTTGCATAGCCATTCGGCTAAGTCACCAAAAGACGGTGACATAAGCCGCTGGTTAAGCCCGACCTACATTTTGGCGGCGAGCGCCATTTCAACCAGCGCCGTCCGCGCCTGTAGCGCATCTGTCACCGGTTGTGCAAAATCGAACCGCAACACCTTGCCATCGGCGCGCACATCGAATCCGTCCAGGTCTATGCCCAGCATCGCAACATCCAGCGCCGCGCACTGGTGGAAGTGCCGGCAGTAGTCATGCAAGGCATCTTGATGATCTGAGTTCATGTGCGCGACCACGCCGGATTCCTGTTCGATCAAGGGGTAGGGCTGCACCGCATAGTTTTCCATGTCCACCCAGTGGATGCGGCCAAACCCACCGATGTAGCGGATCGCCACCGGGCGGATGCGATAGAAGGAAAAGTCATGCATAGCGAAGTAAGTCTGCGCTTCGGGGAAATAGCGCAGATAGCGCAGCCCGGCCTGCTCGCGGCCAGGTTCAGGCGCGGCGTTGCCAACCACGGTGACGCGTCCCTGGGTCTGGATATGCGGGTCGCGCTGGTCGTGGGTGATCAGGCTGACACGGGGGTCATGCAGGATGTTTTTGGTGTGTTCGGCGAGTGTGCTGATCAGAATCAGCAGGCTGCCGTCGTGATCCGCCAGGTACGGCGTGATCGAGCCGAACGGATAGCCGTCGAATTTTTTCGACAGCGTGCTGAGCACACCGTAGCGATGGGCGCGCAGCATCAGTCTGGCTTCTTGAGCATTATTCATGTGCACCTCATGGACACCTCTAAAAATTCGTCACACCGGCGAAGTTTCTGTAGGGTGGATAAAGCGCGTAGCGCGTATCCACCAACTTGTCGGGTGGTGGATACGCTACGCTTTATCCACCCTACGCAATTCATGAAGAAAGTTTCAATGCGGTTTGTGCCAGGCGGCGACCCAATGCCATGCACAGTTTCTTCTCGGCTTCGCTGACAATCTGGTCATTGGCGAGTCCGGCGACATGGCTTGCGCCATACGGCGTGCCGCCGCTCTGAGTGGTGCCGAGTTCCGCTTCGGAATAGGGCAGGCCGACGATGATCATGCCGTGATGCAGCAACGGCAACATCATCGACAGCAAGGTGCTCTCCTGGCCTCCGTGCATCGTGCCGGTGGAGGTGAACAGTGCGGCGGGTTTGCCGGCCAGCGTATGTTTCATCCATAATCCGCCGGTGCCGTCCCAGAAGTATTTCATTGCCGAGGCCATGTTGCCGAAGCGCGTCGGGCTGCCCAGCGCCAGGCCGATACATTCCTCGAGATCGCGCAATTCGACGTAAGGGGCGCCGCTTTCCGGGATGCCCGGTTCAGTCGCTTCGCAAACTGCGGAGATTTTCGGTACAGTGCGCAACCGGGCGCGTGCGCCGTCGACCTGTTCCGCGCCGCGCGCGATCAGCTGCGCCATTTGCCGTGTCGCGCCATGCTGGCTGTAATACAGCACGAGGATTTCGTGGTCGGTGATCATGGGCCAATTATAGGGAAACTATTGGGGAACTGACAGGCTATGCTAAAGAATTTGCAGGATATCCAGGCTCTGGCCCGCTTCATCGCGGGGCGCTTCGCACAGGATAGATGTACCCAAACCGCTGCGAGTTTGACATTTACCACGCTGTTGTCGCTGGTGCCGCTGATCACGATCGCCCTGACGATGTTCTCGGCGTTCCCGGTATTCGAGGAATTTTCGGATCAGATCAAGACCTATCTGCTGAAGAATCTGATGCCGGAAACCGCCGGAGTGGTGATCACCCGGTATATGCAGCAATTCGCCGAGAGCGCGGCCCGCCTCACCACGGTAGGTATAGGGTTTCTGGTGGTCACCGCGATGTCGATGATGCTGACCATAGACCGCGCATTCAATGTCATATGGCGAGTGGCGCGACCCCGTCCGCTGGTCAAGCGGCTGATAGTCTACTGGGCCGTGCTTACCCTGGCGCCATTGCTGATCGGGGCGAGCCTGTCGCTGACCTCATGGCTGGTCGGGTTGTCCATGGGCTACGCAAAAAATATTCCGCTGTTCGGCATCGGGGCGCTGAAGATATTGCCGGTAGTGTTCACGACGCTGGCATTCGCGCTGTTGTTCCGGCTCGTGCCGAACCGCTATGTGCCGCGCAGTCACGCGCTGATCGGCGCATTGGTGGCTGCCGTGCTGTTCGAGACCATGAACCGGGTATTCGGCTATTACGTCAGCCATTTTCCCACCTACAAACTGGTGTATGGCGCGTTCGCCAGCGTGCCGATCTTCCTGTTGTGGATCTACCTGTCCTGGCTGACCATCCTGTTCGGCGCGGAGATCGCGGCATCCTTGTCGCACTGGCGCACTCCTGCGGCGCAGCAGCTATCTTCTACCACCCTCTTACTGGATGCGCTGCGGGTATTGCAGACCCTGGTAAACGGATTTCAGCAGGGAACAGTGAGCACTTTCCCGAAGATGTCAAAGTCGCTGCATATCGGTTATGACGAACTGGAAAAGATACTCGAGAAACTGGCCGCTGCCGACATGGTGCGCAAAGCGGAAGGGCAAGGCTGGCTGCTGATGCGCGATGCGAACCATATTCGCGCCAGCGAATTGCTGCACCTGTTCGTGCTGGATAGCGGATCATTGGCCGCCGATCAAAGTGACGATCCTTTGCGGCAGTGGTTTTATACTTGTGCCCGGCAGCTTGAAAAAAGCACGGACCTGAGTTTGCAGGAGCTCTTTGCGCGCAGACCTGCATGATTGATCTACCCCGCAGTCTTGCTGCGGGAGGCGTCGTACTGTCAGAATCTATAAACAATGCACAGAATCGGAATCAAAGGGATCACAAAGCAATGCAATGCGGATCATTCAAATCTCACCACATTGATACCCACCGTTGATACCCGCAATATAATGTAAGCTTGCTGATCGAGCTTAATTGCGCTTTAATGCGCGGCGTTTTTTCGGGAGTACGATATGAATTTTCTTGAGAAGCTGTTTGAAGGGGTATTATGGAACAGCCGATTCGTGATCATTGCTGCGGTAATTGGCAGTTTGCTGGCCGGATTTGCGATTTTTTACATGGCCACTGTGGATGTGTTGAATCTGTTTCAGCATGCAATGCATTATGCCGATTCCGGTATGACCGAAGAAGCGCGCAAGGCGCTGCATGACAGGACGGTCTCGCATATCGTGGAAGTGGTGGACGGCTATCTGCTGGCGATCGTGATGCTGATCTTTTCGCTGGGCCTGTATGAATTGTTCATCAGCGACATCGATCAGGCGCATGGCAGCAAGTCTTCCAGCAAGATCCTGGTCATCAACAATCTGGACGATCTCAAATCGCGCCTGGCCAAGGTGATCCTGATGATCCTGATCGTCACGCTGTTTGAAGAAGCGTTGAACATGAAGCTGAGCGCCCCGCTGGATCTGGTTTACCTCGGCGCGAGCATCGCGCTGATCGCGCTGGCGTTGTATCTGACACATGCTTCCGAACATGGGATCAGCCAGGGGTCGGCATCCGAAAAACTTCTGGACGGGCACCCGAATCAGGAGAAGTCAGCTGATAAGCATGGCCATTAGGACAGGCCCTTCGACTTGGCTCAGGACAGGCTTGCTGTTAGTGCTGTTGCTGGCCTGCTCATCGCCGGGCCACACAGCCGACTTTGTGCTGAAAGATATTCAAGGCAAGACGCATCGCCTGGCGGATTATCGCGGCAAATGGGTGCTGGTCAATTTCTGGGCGACCTGGTGTTCGCCCTGTCTGAGCGAGATTCCCGAACTGATCAGCTTGCACGATGCGCACAGGGACAAGGATTTGCTGGTGATCGGGATAGCCATGCAATCAGGCTCGCGAAAAAAAGTTGCCGATTTTGCAAAAGCCCACCGCATCAGCTATCCGGTGGTGATGGGTGATTTCAAGATTTCGGCACAAGTCGGTGCCCTGGATGTATTGCCGACCAGCTATTTGTATAGCCCAAAGGGCGAGCAGGTGAGTTATCAGGCGGGTGAAGTGACACGCGCAGGCATAGAGACTTATATCAAAAACAAGAAACTCAACTGATATGACCACTAGCCATCTGACTGATGAAACAACTAGCCATTCCACTAAGCCACCAAAGAACGGTGGCAAAGTGGCTGGTTATAACCCAGCAAAAGACGCTGGGGAAGTCATTGGTTATAGCCGCCCTGACACGGTGTTGCGAAGCATCCGGTGCGGGAAGGGCGGCTGCGGCTGTTCTCGCGCTAGAGGGTTGCACCATACCGCGTTTCAGCCGCTAGCCGGTGCGTGGCCGCTGCTGGCCGTGCGACCGGGTAACGCCCAGTGGTTGCGCCAGGCGGCGCGCACCAGATTGGGGTATCCCGGTTTGCCCAGGCTGCCGTTGTAGCGGCCCAGCGCGCGGTACAGATTGCCACGCTCGATATCCAGATAGTGACGCAGTATCGTGCAACCGTAACGCAGGTTGAGACGGGGGTGGAACAAGTTGTGATCCGTCGTGCCGATTTGCTTCACCCAGAATGGCATCACCTGCATATAACCGCGCGCTCCCACACGCGACACGGCGTATTTCTTGAAACCGCTTTCCACTTCGATCAGGCCCAACACCAGCTGCGGATCAAGGCCGGCCCGGGTAGCTTCGTAATGCACGGTCTTGAGAAATTCGATGCGGTATTCCGCGTCCGGCAGGCGATCCTGCAAACGCCGGGACATATCCATCAGCCAGACATCCGCCTCATACTGCGAGGCGAACGCGAGTTTCGGCGCGCCCTGATCCGACACGCTGTGATGCAGAACCGCGCGTACGCTGGCGGAAAGCGGGGCGTAGATTTGCGCACCGGCGGATGCACTGGAAATTAACAGCGCGCCCGCCAGGCACAGTCGCAGGGCATTGAGGATCGAGGATAGTGGATCGAGTATTTTTGGAAGCCTAACCCCTCCCAACCTCCCCAACCACTCCCAGCCTCCCCTTGTCAGGGGAGGAGCAGGGGAGGAGCCGCTGCCCCGTTCTCCCCCTGACAAGGGGGAGCTAGAGGGGGTTAGTTTTTTACTTGCCTCACGCACTTCAGTCCTCAGTCCTGATATGTTTAGTTGCATAGTTTGGATTTTAAGTATTCCGGCGCATTTTGCAAGGGGATGGACAGGGCGGCAGCATCCTTGCGTCCCTGGTATTCCAGCATCCCCTCCTTCAAGCCGCGCTCTCCGATGACGATCCGGTGCGGGATGCCGATCAACTCCATATCGGCAAACATCACGCCGGGGCGCTCGTCGCGGTCATCCAGCAATACCTCGATGCCGGCCGCTTGCAGCGCCGCATACAGTTGTTCCACCGCTTTGCGCACCGCGTCGCTTTTGCCTATGCCGATCGGCACGATGACGATCTGGAACGGAGCCATCGCAGCCGGCAGCACGATGCCGCGCTCGTCGAAGTTCTGTTCGATGGCAGCGGCGACGATGCGTGACACCCCGATGCCGTAGCAACCCATCTCGATGACCTGCGCCTTGCCCTGCGCATCCAGATAAGTGGCTTTGAGCGCTTCGGCATATTTGGTGCGCAACTGGAAGATATGGCCGACCTCGATACCGCGGCAGATCTCCAGCGTGCCCTTGCCGTCCGGCGACGGGTCGCCTTCGACCACGTTGCGGATATCGGCGACCAGGTCGGGTTCGGGCAGGTCGCGTTTCCAGTTCACTCCGGCAGTGTGGAACTTGGGCCGGTTCGCGCCCGCCACAAAGTCACTCATTGCAGCCACGGTGCGGTCTGCGATGATGCGGATCTTGGACCGGTCGATACCTACCGGGCCGAGGAAGCCGGGCGGGCAGTTGAAGCCGGCGCGGATCTCCTCATCCGAGGCAAAGCGGAAATCGGCGAGGCCGGGCAGCTTGCCTGCCTTGAGTTCGTTCAGGCTGTGGTCGCCGCGCAACAGCAGGACGTGCAGTTTGCCTGCTGCGATCAGTGCGAGCAGCTTCACCGTGCGTTGCAGCGGGATGCCCAGCAGTTCCGCCACCTGTTCGCATGTGGTCTGTTTGGGCGTTTCGACGTCGCGCATCGTTTCTGCAGGCGCGGCTCGCGGTATGCCCGGCGCGACCGCTTCCGCCAGTTCCACATTGGCGGCGTAATCGGAGGAGGGACAGTAAGCCAGCGCGTCTTCGCCTGCATCCGCGAGCACATGAAACTCGTGCGAACCGCTGCCGCCGATCGCGCCGGTATCGGCCGCGACGGCACGGAACCTGAGTCCCAGGCGGGTGAAGATGCGGCTGTAGGTGTCATACATCACGCGGTAGGTCTGCTCCAGGCTGGCCAGGTCGGCGTGGAACGAATAGGCATCCTTCATCAGGAATTCGCGCGCGCGCATCACGCCAAAACGCGGGCGCACTTCGTCGCGGAACTTGGTCTGGATCTGGTAGAAGTTGACAGGCAACTGGCGATAGCTGCGGATCTCGCGGCGCGCGATGTCGGTGATCACTTCCTCATGGGTCGGGCCGAAGCAGAATTGATTGTCATGCCTGTCCCTGATCTTCAGCATCTGCGGGCCGAACACGTCCCAGCGTCCGGTTTCCTGCCACAGCTCGGCGGGCTGCACGGCGGGCATCAGCAATTCAATCCCGCCGCTCCTGTCCATTTCTTCGCGCACCGCGTTTTCCACCTTGCGCAACACGCGCAGGCCGAGCGGCATCCAGGTGTACAAGCCGCTGGCCAGCTTTTTGATGTAACCGGCACGCAGCATCAGTTTGTGGCTGGGGAGTTCCGCCTCGGAAGGGGCTTCCTTGAGGGTGGAGATGAAAAATTGCGAAACGCGCATGGTGTGCACTACCTGGTCAGATATGAAAGTGCGATTTTACAGGGAATGCTTGCGGTTCGTCTTCATTGATCCGGTAGTGAGCAGGGTAAATTTGTTCTTGTAAATTTGTTCTAAAAATCAACGAAGACTGATTTTTTATGAAACTTGTGCAATCAAAATGTAGTAGGGTGGATAAGCGCAGCGCATCCACCATGCCAGCTCAAAAAGGTGGATGCGCTGCGCTTATCCACCCTACATTTTTTGCCGAGAACAAATTTACCCTGCGGTAGTGAGGCGCAAAGACGCTATAAACATCAGTGAGCGCAAAGTTGGTGGATTGTCTTTCCATCGCAGCAGAAATGTGAAAGAATCGAAACATTGATAATTAACGAAATAGAGTAGCAAATGATAGACCGAGACGGCTACCGCCCGAATGTCGGCATCATTATCACGAATGACATGAATCAGGTGTTCTGGGGCAAACGGGTGCGGCAGCATGCATGGCAATTCCCGCAAGGCGGCATACAGCATGGCGAAACCCCGGAGCAGGCGATGTACCGCGAGTTGCACGAAGAAGTCGGTTTGATGCCGGAGCATGTGAAGATACTCGGACGCACCCGGGACTGGATGCGTTATGAGGTTCCGCTGAGCTGGAGCAAACGTGAATCGCGCGGCGGGTATCGCGGCCAGAAACAGATCTGGTTCCTGCTGCGTTTGACAGGTCGTGATTGTGATGTCTGTCTGCGGGCCAGTTCACATCCTGAATTTGATGCATGGCGCTGGAATGACTACTGGCTGGACATCAGCGCGGTGATCGAATTCAAACGTGAAGTTTATACGATGGCGCTGAACGAACTGGTTCGTTATCTTCCCGTGCCGAACAGCAACGCCGCACATCAGCATCATGCGCATAGGTAATTTTCAGCAAATTATTAAGGAGTGGCATCTGTGATCAAGGAATATACCCCGCTGAAATCTTTCCCGTTGAAAACGGGTTCATCTTTTGCGCGTCCGGTGCAGGTGTTTCCGGAGCACGTCAAACTGAGCGACCCGGCGATGAACGTGATGACCGATTTGAACAAGGTTTCGCTGGTCAGCGTGCGTGCCAGGACTTCGATGGACAGAGCCAATGCCAAAATGATCCGTTATGGCGTGCGCATGCTGCTGGTGCTGGATGACAACGATCAGTTGGCAGGGTTGCTGACGGCAACCGATGTGCTGGGAGAGAAGCCGATGCGTTTCCTGCAGAATATGGGCGGAACCCATGCCGACATCATGGTGCGCGATATCATGACCACGCAGCGCGAACTGGAAGTGATGAAGATCGACGATGTGCAACATGCCAAAGTCGGGCAAATTGTCGCCGCCCTGAAAAAATCCAACAGGCAGCACGCGCTGGTGGCGGCTGAAGGCGATGGCAAGCAGACAGTGTGCGGAATGTTCTCTATCACCCAGATAGCCCGCCAGTTGGGCGCTCATGTGCAGAGTTTCGAATTGGCGCGCACTTTCGCCGAAATCGAAGCAGTGATCGCGCGCGGTTGACCCGCTCAAAAATCCCTGAAGTGAAGGGTGCCTCTAAAAATTCAGAGTTCGCCCAAATGCAAGGCGCATAAAAAATTTCGCCGCGCCGCATATGGTTGATATGTAAGCAAGAAATTTTTTACGCAACGTAGCAGTTGGGATGAAATGTGGATTTATAGAGGTGCCCTGAAGTCATGTATCCATTGTCACGGCGTATCGCGCTATTCATGTTGCTGTCCACCGCTGCCGGATGTTCCGCCGCCGGGGATGCCGGGAATCCGGCCGGGGGTTGGTTCGGCGGCGACAGCACGCTCCATACCATTACCGGACAGAAGCCGGCTGGTGACAGCGCCAAGCCGGCGATCAGATATGCCGCGACCCTGCATATCAGCAGGTATGCGGATCTGCGCGAGCAGCGCGATCCACGCTTGCTCGGGACCAGCACGCAGCGCGTTCGCGGAGTGAGCGGCAGCCAACTGCTGCTCGATCAGGAAATCGCGGATCTGGTCACGTCGGCCATCAAAACGCAGTTTGACGCGGAAGGTTACCAGGTGCTGGAAGACGGCTCTGCCGGCGATGCCGTGTTCGAAGTATCCGGAGCGATCAAAGACCTGACCCTGAACGTCAAACATCGCGACGAAGTGAACATCGAGATCGAAACCACCGTAAAGGATATGCGCAGCGGTGCTGTGGTCTGGTCCGGATTGGTGACAGAAAAGCAAGATCGCTTTGCCGGTGTTTCCGGCAACAACAAGAACGACGTGGTCGCTTACCTGAACAAGGAGTTGCGCGTCGCCGGCAACAAAATGGTAGCGGCAGTCAGCGCGTCACTGATGGCAGCATATCCGGCGTTATTCAATCTGACTCCGGGTACCCAGGCGATCCCCGGTGTATCAGTCTATGCAGCAACCGCTGCAACCGGGCCCGCATCGGCTGTTCCGGCCACCATCATGCCGAGTGCCGGCGCCCAGCCGGGCAGCATGGTTTCAGCCGGTTTGCTGCTGGTGAACACCAGCCCGCCGCGCGCCAAAGTGTATCTGGACGGCGTGTACTATGGTTTGTCTCCGCTGCGGGCGGAAATGGAACCGGGCGTGCATGCGGTCGAAGTCAAGCTGAAAGGCTACCAGACTGTGACCGAAAAAGTTTCGGTGCGCAAAGGCGACAATACCGAGATGGAATTGAATCTGGAGCGTTGATTATTCCGTATTTTGGGCAGGTTACAAACCTGCCCCTACGGTCTTAATGCTTGCCGGTGCTGCCGAACCCGCCGCCGCCGCGTTCGCTCAACGGGAATTCTTCGACGATGTTGAATTGAGCCTGCATCACCGGCACGATCACCAGTTGCGCCATGCGTTCCATCGGCATCAGCGTGAAGGGGATCTGGCTGCGGTTCCACAGCGAAACGAAGATCTGCCCCTGATAATCCGAGTCGATCAGACCGACCAGGTTGCCGAGCACGATGCCATGCTTATGTCCCAGTCCGGAGCGAGGCAATATCATCGCGGCATAGCCGGGATCGCTGAGGTGTATCGCGATGCCGCTGGGGATGAGCTCGCACTGCTTCGGTTGAATCACCATGTTGTGGTCTATGCACGCGCGCAGATCTATCCCCGCCGACCCTGCTGTCGCATAGCCGGGCAGATTGTCATGCAAACGAGGGTCGAGAACTTTGACATCCACAGAGACATGTTTCATCCGCCTGCTCCTTTGTAACGTTGCGCAATGTGCTGCATCAATAGCCTTGCCAGCGTGAGTTTGTCCGCGCGCGGCAGAGCATGGCTGCCGCTGTCATCAAATAGCACCAGTTCGTTGTCGTCGCTGCCTATGGCCTGCTGTGCGAGGTTGCCCACCAGCAGCGGCAGTTTTTTCGCACGGCGTTTTTGCTCGGCATGTTCGGCGAGATTCTCGCTCTCGGCGGCAAAGCCGACGCAGTAGGGTGGATCCGGCAGGCTGGCTACATACGCCAGAATATCCTGATTAGGCACGAGTTCCAGCGTGAGATTGTTCGCGCTCTTCTTGATCTTTTGTGCGTTGGGTTGCGCGACCCGGTAATCGGCGACTGCCGCCACGCCGATAAAGATGTCGCAACCGGCCACATGTTGCTTCACCGCCTCGAACATCTGCGCGGCACTCTGCACATCCACGCATTGCGCACCCTGCGGCTTGGCGAGTGCAGACGGTCCGGACACCAGCACCACTTCCGCACCCAGTTCCAGCGCGGCCTGCGCGATGGCATAACCCATTTTGCCGGAGCTGAGATTGGTGATGCCGCGCACCGCGTCGATAGCCTCATAGGTCGGTCCGGCGGTAATGAGCACCTTCACACCACCTAGCTCCCTCTCCCGCGGGCGGGAGAGGGTTGGGGTGAGGGTCGGTGCACGGAGCGTCGTTTGCAATAATGCCACCACATCCTGCGCCAATCGTGCAGCCTCCAGCATCCGCCCCATGCCTTCCTCGCCGCAGGCTTGCACGCCGCAATCCGGCCCGAGCACCTGCACGCCGTCGGCAATGAGTTGTGTGATGTTGCGCTGCGTGGCAGCATTCAGCCACATCTCGCGATTCATCGCCGGCGCGATGAACAACGGGCAATTGCGCGCAAGGCACAAAGCTGACAGCAGGTCATCCGCCAGGCCATGCGCCAGCTTGGCGATGAAATCGGCGCTCGCAGGCGCGATCACGATCGCATCCGCGGCACGGCTCAGGTTGATATGCGCCATGCTGTTCGGAACACTCGCATCCCACTGGTCGGTGAACACCGGCTGGCCGGACAGACCCTGCATCGTGGTCGGCGTGATGAAATGACACGCCGCCTCGGTCATGACGACCCGCACCTCGATGCCTTGCTTGATCAGCAGACGCAGCAATTCCGCCGCCTTGTAGGCCGCGATGCCGCCGGTAATGCCGAGCACGATGCGCTTTGTCGGTTCTTGTTTCATAATGCCGTGCATCTTACAAGAAAAGACCTCTGCACAACTACTGCGCTTGCTGATACTTTGTCGAAAAGATTGTAGGGTGGGCAGGCTTCATCTGCCCACGCTGTCATTTGGAATTGTGATGGTGGGCAGATGAAACCTGCCCACCCTACGGTGGATTTTTAATAAAGGTGGTGGGAAACATGCCCACCCTACGGAGGTGGTATGGCAATCACAGACTGGCCCGAAGGTGAACGACCGCGCGAGAAGCTGTTGCAAAAAGGGGCGGCTGCGTTATCCGATGCGGAGTTGTTGGCGATCTTTTTACGCACCGGTGTGACCGGCAAAAGCGCGGTGGATCTGGCGCGCGAGTTGATCACCCGCTTCGGCAACCTGACGCAAATGTTTGCTGCCAGCGAGCAGGAATTCTGCGACATACACGGCATGGGGCAGGCCAAGTTTGTGCAACTGCAGGCGGTGCTGGAAATGTCGCGACGGGCGTTGCAGGAAGAATTGCAGCGCGGCGACGCGCTGAATTCACCGCGCGCGGTGCGTGATTATTTGCAACTATTGCTGGGCGGACGGCAGCAGGAGGTTTTTCTGGTGCTGTTTCTCGATACCCAGCATCGCGTGATCGCTTCGGAAGAATTGTTCCACGGCACGCTCAGCCAGACCAGCGTGTATCCGCGCGAAGTGGTCAAGCGCGCACTGGCGCATAACTCTGCCGCGGTGATCCTCGCGCATAACCATCCTTCCGGAGTCGCCGAACCCAGCCAGTCGGATCAGTTGTTGACCAGTGCGCTTAAACAGGCTCTCGGGCTGGTGGACGTGCGCGTGCTGGATCACTTCGTGGTGGCGATGGGGCGGACGCTGTCGTTTGCGGAAAAGGGATTGTTGTAGCTTTAACCCGGATGATCTATTGGGAGGAAAAGCCGCAGCAGGAGAGAAACTTGTTGCGCGATGCTCTGGATCGCCCGATAAATCGGGCTCCTACATAAGCACGAGTATCGTAGGGTGCGTTCCACGCACCAATGATTATGGTGCGTGGAACGCACCCTACATAATCATCATCGTTTCGAAATGGAAGCGGAATTAAATCCGTTTCGCCAGTTCCGCCGCCTTGCCGATGTAGGTATCCGGCGACAGTTGCAGCAGGCGCTGTTTCTCGGCTTCCGGTATCTCCATTGACCGGATGAAAGCGCCCAGGCTGTCGCGGTTGATGCCATCTTTGCCGCGCGTCAATTCTTTGAGCTTGTCATAAGCATTCGCTATGCCGTAACGGCGCATCACGGTCTGGATCGCTTCTGCCATCACTTCCCAGCTTGCATTCAGATCATCCGCTACGCGCTGCGGATTGGCTTCCAGCTTGTTCAGGCCTTTCAAACAGGATTCATAAGCGAGCAGGGTATAGCCCAGCGCTACGCCCATGTTGCGCAACACCGTGGAGTCGGTCAGGTCGCGCTGCCAGCGCGAGACCGGCAGTTTTTCGCTGAGGTGGCGCAGCAGCGCATTGGCCAGGCCGAGGTTGCCTTCGGAATTCTCGAAGTCTATTGGATTTACTTTATGCGGCATGGTCGAAGAGCCGACCTCGCCCTTGACCACTTTCTGTTTGAAATAGCCCAGCGAGATGTAGCCCCAGATGTCGCGGTTCAGGTCGATCAAAATGGTGTTGATGCGCGCATAGGCATCAAACAGTTCCGCCATGTAATCATGCGGCTCAATCTGGGTGGTGTAGGGATTGAAGGTAAGCCCGCGCGCGCTGACGAAACGTTGCGCGAAGGCTTCCCAGTCCACTTTGGGGTAGGCTGCCAGATGCGCATTGTAGTTGCCCACTGCGCCGTTGATCTTGCCGAGGATCTCCGTGCCTGCCAGGCGTTGTCCGGCACGCCGCAGGCGATACACCACGTTGGCCATTTCCTTGCCCAGCGTGCTCGGCGTGGCGGTCTGCCCGTGGGTACGGCACAGCATCGGCAGGTCTGCGAACTGGTGGGCGAGGTTTTGCAGCCGGGTGGTGAGCACGTTCAGCGTCGGCAGCATCACGGCATCGCGCGCGCCTTTGAGCATCAGCGCATGGCTGAGGTTGTTGATGTCTTCGGAAGTGCAGGCGAAGTGGATGAATTCCAGCGTCTTCGGAAAAAGCTCCCTCTCCCGTCCCCGCAAGGGGGAGGCCGTGGGGTTCCCGGAACCTTCGGTTCCACCCTCACGCACGGAGAGGGTTGGGGTGAGGGCGCCGGAGAGTTTTTCGCGCAACCAGTATTCGACGGCCTTCACATCGTGGTTGGTGGTGGCCTCGATGCTCTTGATCGCGAGCGCATCGGCTTCGCAGAAATTGTCCTTGAGCGCGTCCAGATGCGCGATGGTTGCAGCGGAGAACGGCGCGAGTTCGGCGATATCAGCTTGCGTACTCAGCGCCTTGAGCCACTCGATCTCGATCAACACGCGAAAACGGATCAAGCCAAACTCGCTGAAATAATCGCGCAAGGCATCCACCTTGCCGTGATAGCGGCCGTCCAGTGGAGAAAGGGCGGAGAGTTTGGTGAGTGTAGTCATGATAAAACCCTAAGAGACTGATCGGTCAGAGCAAAATGTAGGTCGGGCTTTGCCCGACATGGTGGGCATAGCCCACCCTACGGTTACGGCTCCTAAGCCGGACGAGCTGGATCAAATGTAGGTCGGGCTTTGCCAGACACGGTGGGCAAAGCCCACCCTACGGTTAAGGGTTGCATTTTACGCGAATCAGCCCAGCCTTTGTTCTATGATTGAGCCCCTTGTTCGATGATGGCGCCTCCGAGACAAACTTCTCCATCGTAGACCACCACTGACTGCCCTGGTGTCACCGCCCATTGCGCCTCGTCTAATGCGATCTCGCAGCGGCTGTCTGTGAGTTGGGTGAAATGGCAAGGCGCATCGGCCTGGCGATAGCGCGTCTTGGCGGCATAAGGATGATTCAACTGCGGCGCAGTGCCGCTGATCCAGTGGCTATCCAGCGCGGTCAGGCGCGGCGCGAGCAAGGCGGGGTGATCGTGCCCCTGCACCACGAACAAACGGTTGTTCGCCATATCCTTACCGCACACGAACCACGGCTCGCCCGAAGCTTCCTTGGCCCCGCCAATTCCCAAACCTTGGCGTTGACCTATGGTATAGAACGACAGCCCGATGTGCTGGCCGACCACATTACCCTCGGGGGTTCGCATCTCACCTGGGCTAGTGGGCAGATAGCGATTCAGGAATTCGCGGAACGGCCGCTCGCCGATGAAGCAGATGCCGGTGCTGTCGCGCTTGGCGTGATTGGGCAAACCGTGTTGTTCGGCAATCACGCGAACCCGGGATTTCAGCAGTTTGCCGAGCGGGAACATCGCGTGGCCCAGTTGTGTCTGGTTCAGGCGATGCAGGAAATAACTTTGGTCCTTGCTGCCGTCGCTGGCCTTGAGCAACTGGAACAACCCATCCGCTTCGCGTATTTGCGCATAGTGCCCGGTGGCGATGGTATCCGCACCGAGTTGAATGGCGTGATCGAGAAACGCCTTGAACTTGATCTCCGAGTTGCACAGGATGTCCGGGTTGGGTGTGCGGCCGGCCTGATATTCGCGCAGGAAATAACTGAACACCCGCTCCTTGTATTCCCTGGCGAAATTGACCGCTTCAATGTGGATACCGATGGTGTCGGCGACGGAGACCGCATCCAGCAGATCCTGGCGCGACGAGCAGTATTCATCGCTGTCGTCATCTTCCCAGTTTTTCATGAACAGGCCGATCACGTCATAGCCTTGCTGCTTGAGCAACAATGCGGTGACGGAAGAATCCACTCCGCCGGACATGCCGACCACCACGCGCTTAGTCATAATGAGTCAACAACTCCAGCGGATAGCGTTTGCCGGCGAGGTAATCTTCCACGCAGCGCAAGATCAGCGGGCTGCGGTGGCGCGCTTGCGTGGCGCGTATCTCATCGGGTGTCAGCCATATGGCTTGCAATATGCCGGAGTCGAGCTGACGGCCAGCCTCATGGCCGGTGATCGTGCCGGTGAAGGCAAAGCGCAGATAAGTGGTGTCTGATTCAGGCGAATGCCAGCGATAGATGCCGAGCAGATGTTGCGGGACAAAGTGATAAGCAGATTCTTCCAGCACCTCGCGCGCCACAGCGGCTGGCAACGATTCCCCGGCTTCAAGATGTCCGGCGGGCTGGTTGAAGCGCACCCCTTGCGAGGTTTCTTCCTCAACCAGCAAAAATTTCCCGTCGCGCTCGATGACTGCCGCTACGGTGACGTTAGGTTTCCAGATCATGTTGTGCCGGTTCAAATTATGTGCGTAGTTTAAATGGAAAATCGAGGGAAATGAAAAAGGCAGGGTTGCCCCTGCCTTTTTCGAATCACCCGGAATTATTGGGTTACACCAAATTACTGGGCGGCCGGAGCTGAGTTATCCTTTTTCAGGCAGGACTTCATGAATGCTTTGCGTTCGGCTTTGTGGAGGCCTTGTTCTTTGGCTTCCATGTTGCATCGCTTCATTTTTGCTTGCTGGGCGGTCACTTTTTTCGGGCCAGCAGGAGCAGTCTTGGCAGCGGGGGCGGCAGCCGGCTTGGCAGGAGCCATCGCCGTGTCAGCAGCAACAGCGGAAAAAGTAACAGCAGCGAATACAGCAGCGATCAGTGCAGATAGCAGTTTGCTCATAGTGAACCCCTTTTTATAGGCTGATTAACAAGCGGATTAAGACACTAACGTGTCGTTGCCCATAACGTTCTGTGTATTTGTTCGGTTGACCCTGCTGAACATCTTTGAATATGTGGTGCCGGGGGGGGGACTCGAACCCCCACGTTCTCTCGAACACCGGATTTTGAGTCCGGCACGTCTACCAGTTCCATCACCCCGGCGAAGCGGCGCGCATTATCCATGAAGCCACGGTCAACATCAACTACAATTCCGCCTTTGTAATATTTCCGTTCCCGTTCATGCGCACCGATGAGTTTGATTTTTCCCTGCCGGAGCGGCTGATCGCGCAGCATCCTTCCGAGCAGCGAGGCAGCAGCCGTTTGCTGTACGCGCATGACGGTGTGCTGGAAGATCGCCGCTTCGCCGAGTTGCCGCAGTTGGTCCGGGCAGGGGATGTGCTGGTGCTGAATGACACCCGCGTCATCAAGGCGCGTCTGTATGGCAGCAGGGAGTCGGGCGGAAAAATCGAGGTGCTGGTCGAGCGCGTGCTGGACGAGCATGAGGTGCTGGCGCAGGTGCGTGCCAGCCATGCGCCCAAGGCAGGCAGTTTTTTGAATTTGGCAGGCGCATTGCCGGTTGAGGTGCTGGGGCGCGAGGGCGAATTCTTCCGCTTGCGTTTTGTTTCCGGGGAAGACGTGTTGGACTTGCTGGATCGCTATGGCCAGATGCCTTTGCCTCCTTACATCACCCATGCGGCTGATGATGAAGACGAGCAGCGTTATCAGACCGTGTTTGCGCGCGAAGCAGGCGCGGTGGCGGCTCCCACGGCGGGTTTGCATTTCGATGAGGCGATGCTGCAAGCCTTGCGCGACAAGGGTGTGCGGTTGGCTTATGTCACGCTGCATGTCGGTGCGGGAACCTTTCAGCCAGTGCGTGCCGAACGGATACACGAGCATGCGATGCATAGCGAGCGCTACGAGATCCCGCAAGCCACCGTGGATGCGATTGTACAGACCCGCGCGGCGCGCGGGCGAGTGATAGCGGTGGGAACAACCAGTTTGCGCGCGCTGGAGAGCGGCTCACAGGCGGGATCACTGCGGGTCGGCAGCGGCGAGACAAAAATCTTTATCACGCCGGGTTATCGCTTCCATGTGGTGGATGTATTGCTGACCAATTTTCATTTGCCCAGGTCCACGCTGCTGATGCTGGTGTGTGCGTTTGGCGGGATGAGCGACATGCTGGCGGCGTATCGTCATGCGGTGGAAAAAGAATATCGCTTCTTCAGCTATGGCGATGCGATGCTGATCGAGCGCGATGATGTAGGGCGTGCTCTGCCCGCCGCCAAAATTAATGTCGGGCGGAGCCCGACCTACGGCTGAGTGATCCAATGTCGAGTTACCGCCGTACCCGTGTACCCAAAGGCAATGATGTAGGGCGGGCTCTGCCCGCCGTTAAAAAAACATGTCGGGCGGAGCCCGACCTACATTTGTGATGGTAATCTGACGATGTCTAACTTTAGTTATGGGGGTGCGATGTTGATTGAGTGGCAGCGTGCTGATGTAGGGCGGGCTCTGCCCGCCGTCAATAATAATGTTGGGCAAAGCCCGACCTACGGCTGAGTGATCCAATGTCGAATTACCGCCGTATCCGCGTACCCGGAGGCAGTTATTTCTTCACGCTGGTGGCGCATGATCGACGTCCTATCCTTACCAATGAAAATGTCAGAGTCGCCCTGCGCGCCGCCGTGCAAGTGGTTCGGGATGAACATCCGTTTATCGTGGAGGCCTGGGTGCTGCTTCCCGATCATCTGCATTGCCTGTGGCGTCTGCCTGAGGGTGATGACGATTATTCCTTGCGCTGGGCGAAGATCAAGCGCTACACCCGGCATCATCTTGGCATGTCAGCCGGGGAGAAATTGTGGCAACCCCGCTATTGGGAACATTGCGTCCGCGACGAAAACGATTTTGCGCGGCATGCCGATTACATCCATTGGAACCCGGTGAAGCACGGTTTGGTAAGATGCGCGGCGGATTGGCCTTATTCGACCTTTCACCGTTTTGTGGCGGCAGGCTGGTATCCCGAAAATTGGGGTATTGCCGATGACGCGTCCGGCGATGGAAATTTTGGCGAGTAGTTATCTCAAAAAATAATCACATGTAGGGTGGGCTCTGCCCGCCGCCAAAATTAATGTCGGGCGGAGCCCGACCTACGGGATATGAATTTTACTTTACATAAAACTGACGGCATTGCCCGTCGCGGAACACTTGAGCTTGCCCACGGTAGCGTTGAAACCCCGGCATTCATGCCGGTGGGAACCTATGGCACGGTGAAGGCGATGAGTCCTGCCGAGTTGCATGAGATCGGCGCACAGATCGTATTGGGCAATACATTCCACTTGTGGCTGAGGCCGGGCATGGAAGTGATCGCGGCGCATGGCGGGCTGCATCGTTTCATGGGCTGGGATGGCCCGATACTTACCGATTCCGGTGGGTTTCAGGTGTTCAGTCTGGGCGAGCTGCGCAAGATCACCGAGGAAGGGGTGAAGTTCCAATCGCCGGTGAATGGCGACAAGTGTTTCCTGTCGCCGGAAGAGTCGATGCGTATCCAGCGGGTATTGAATTCCGATATCGTGATGGTCTTTGACGAATGCACACCCTACCCTGCAACCGAGCGCGAAGCGGCAGATTCGATGCGCTTGTCGCTGCGCTGGGCGGCGCGCTCCAAGTCTGCGCATGATGGAAATCCCAACGCGCTGTTCGGTATCGTGCAGGGCGGGATGTTCGAGAATCTGCGCGATGAGTCGCTGGCCTGCCTGGTCAATATCGGCTTTGATGGTTATGCCATCGGCGGGTTATCGGTCGGCGAGCCAAAACAAGACATGCTGCGCATCCTGGCGCACACCGCGCCGCAGTTGCCGCAAGGCAAGCCGCGCTACCTGATGGGGGTGGGCACGCCGGAAGACATCGTGGCGGCGGTAGCGCAGGGCATCGACATGTTCGATTGCGTGATGCCGACGCGCAACGCGCGCAACGGCATGCTGTTCACGCGCCACGGCGACATCAAGATCAAGAACGCGCAATACCGGCTGGACCTGCGTCCGCTGGACGGGCAGTGCGCCTGCTACACATGTAGCAACTTTACCCGCGCCTACCTGCACCATCTGCATCGCCTCAACGAAATACTCGGCGCGCGCC
>DATBWQ010000021.1:0-5252 GCA_036514695.1 Gallionella sp.
AACGGGCCGACTTGGGAGGGACATTATATGTCTTTGTTATATTGATATAATTGTCCCAGAAGCGGGAGATTTGTTCCTTCTGCATCGTATCCATCCTTAGATAGCTTGACAGCAGGTATCAGTGACTACAGTATCCGTAATTATGAGATTAATGACAAAAAAGTCAAAATGGGATAGACAGATTCTGTCTAATACCGAAAAATACAGATTCTGTCTATTACACTGTTGAACATAACCGCTGCGCGGTAGAAAGAAGCGTCAAGGTTGGGATGAAATAACGCGATGGCTGCAACACTGCAAAGCATCTTCCAATCATCATTTCACGCGTATGCGTCACAGCATGGATTGCCTTTAAAACGGCATCGAGCGGCGCAGGCCATCATGTCTTGTCGCACACCCGCATAAGGAGGGCATGTGCAGCAGTGCCCTGATGGGCACGAGGCGCATATTCAATATCACTCCTGTCGACATCGCAGTTGCCCGAAGTGCAGCGCCTTGCCTAAAGCGCAATGGGCAGAGAAACAGTTCCAGCGTTTATTGGCCGCAGATCATTACCACGTCATCTTCACGCTGCCCCATGAGCTCCTGCCTTTATGGCGCTACAATCAACGATGGTTAGCAAGCACACTGTTTCGTGTCGTGAGCGAGACCTTAATGACGCTCGCCCAAGATAGCAAACATCTTGGCGCCCTGCCTGGCATGATACTGTCGCTGCACACCTGGGGACGCAATCTCAGTCTGCACCCACACATTCATTGTTTGATCACCGGCGGCGGACTTGCTGCGGACGGGCAATGGCGAAGCGTTAACCACCGCTATCTTTTTCCATCGCGTGTGGTTCGCAAGCTCTATCAAGGTAAGTTCATATCGGCATTATGGCAGGGCCTGCATGAGGGTGAGCTGTCTCTTGCGGCAGATACGACCGAGCCGGCCCAACGGCAGTGCTTCAAGCAACTCGCCCGGAAGAAATGGAATGTGCGTATTCAACCGCCTTACGCGCATGGACGAGGCGTGATGAGGTATCTGTCCCGTTACGTCAAAGGCGGGCCGATTAGCGACCATCGGATTACCGAGGCCGATCCTCATCAGGTACGCTTCAGCTATCGAGACCACCGCGACGGCAAACATAAAACGCAGCAGCTTCGCACCGCCCATTTTATCGAGCGGATACTCGATCATGTCGCCGAACCGCGGCAGCACGTCATTCGCCACTATGGCCTCTACGGGCATCAAGCCAGAGATAAACGCGAGCTTTGCCGGACGCAATTAGGACAGCCCGCCGAAGACGAGCCGCAGGCGATGAACTGGGCGGCCTACTTGCAGCAGAGCGCCGCGCAAGACAAAGGGGCATGCACCCAGTGCGGGAAGCGGCTTGTTCGCGGGATGTGAACGGCGATCTAAAACCGCGTAAATCTGGCGGCAAAGACGATTTCTATCCTGTCTTGTCCTGAATCGTAATTTCAATAGTTGGTTGAAACTGGCGTCCCCGATGAAGATGGGGTAAATAAGCGGCTGCCGAAGGAAGGATGCAGGCGCGACACCGGCACCAAACGACCAAGTTCTCACCGATGCCGCGCCCCGTTCGCCCAGAGAGGCCGAAGACAGGCGACGTTGCGGGTAAAGTATTTCACGAGTCACCTGATTCTGTCGAGTTCCTATCGGCTTTTTATTGCCGATGGAATCTTCAGGACGACACTATCTCTGCGCCCGCTGTCGCACAGCGGTCATTGTTTGCAGCCGCTGCGACCGAGGCCAGCGCTACTGCGCCGGCGATTGTGCGCAGATGGCTCGCGCCCATTCCCTCAAAGCTGCCGGTCAACGCTATCAGACGAGTCTGCGCGGTCGCCACACCCATGCTGCGCGCCAGCGCGTCTATCGCTCCCGGCAAACAAAAGTGACGCATCAGGGTTCCCCACCCCAAACCTCAAGTGATTTACTGCCGGTCATTCCGACGTTGCGTGTGGAAATTACATCGCCGTTGCCATGGCACTGTCATTTCTGTGGCCGGTTGCAAACACAGTTCGTGAGAAATGACTTCCTTCGCCGCCGGATACGTCGCCCTTTACGTTTACCTGACCTGAGAGAAGCGCCCCATGAGCATGACCCCTGAACTCGAAGCACAGATTCTGCGCTACCACCACGTCGAGAAATGGCGCATCGGCACCATTGCGCGGCAGTTGCACGTCCATCACGGCAGTGTCGAACGTGTCCTGCGCCAGGCTGGCTTGCCGCGCATCGGTACAGCGCGGCCCTCGCGCATTGATCCCTACCTTCCCTTCATCCGCCAGACTCTGGATAAATTCCCCACGCTCACAGCCAGCCGTCTCTACGTCATGGTCAGGGAGCGCGGCTACGTTGGTAGCCCAGACCACTTCCGCCATCTCATCAGCCATCACCGGCCACGCCCGGCAGCCGAAGCTTACCTGCGTCTGGTCACCTTGCCGGGCGAACAGGCCCAAGTTGACTGGGCTCATTTCGGCCACCTCGACATCGGTCGCGCCAAACGCCCCTTGATGGCCTTCGTCATGGTGCTGTCCTGGTCCCGGCGCATCTATCTGCGCTTCTTCCTCGATGCCAAGATGGAAAACTTTTTACGCGGGCATGTCGGCGCTTTCGAGGCATGGAGCGGATTGCCAAGGGTCTTGCTGTACGACAACCTCAAGAGCGCCGTGCTCGAACGTCAGGGGGACGCCATCCGTTTCCATCCCACCCTGCTGGATTTTGCCGGCCACTACCGCTTCGAGCCGCGACCGGTGGCGGTGGCGAGGGGAAACGAGAAGGGGCGTGTCGAACGGGCCATCCGCTATATCCGCGACAGCTTTTGGCCAGCACGCTGCTTCGCAGATGTGGCCGACCTCAACCGACAGGCCGATGAGTGGTGTCTTGGGCAGGCGGATGACCGGCTTTGCCCGCAAGACAGGACGCTGACCGTGAGAGATGCGTTTGCTCAGGAGCAACCCCGTCTGCTCGCCTTGCCTGGCAATCCCTATGTTACGCACGAGCGATTGGCGGTGACGGTGGGCAAGACACCCTATGCGCGCTTTGACCTGAACGACTACACGGTGCCGCACACGCAGGCGCGCAAAACGCTCACCGTGGTGGCCGACCCGGAGCGGGTCAGGATTCTTGATGGGCAGGCGGTCATCGCATCGCATCCGCGCAGTTACGACAAGGGCGCGCAGATCGAAGACCCCACTCATATCGCCAAGCTGGTCGAGCGCAAGGCCCAGGCGCATGCGCAGCGGGGCATGAGCCGGTTGACGCAGGCGGTGCCCGCCAGCGCGGACTTGCTGGCCCGAGCTGCCGAGCGCGGAGAAGGTATGGGCGGCATCACACAGTCATTGTTGCGCCTGATCGAACGCTACGGCGCAGCCGAGGTGCAGACGGCGGTTGTTACCGCGCTGGCGCGCGGGGTGCCGCACCCGCACGCGGTGCGTTTGGCACTGGAAGTGCAGCGGGAAGCCCGGAATCAACCGCCGCCGGTGGCGGTGTGCATGCCCGAACATGTGGCACAGCGGGATACGGTGGTCAAACCGCACCAGCTGGATTCCTACGATCAACTGACGGATACGAATACAAACACAAACACGGAAACTGAAGGAGACAAAGATGAATGATGAACAGCTACGCAAACGTGCTGCCGCCTTGCACCTGAACGGTGTGGTGGCGCATTGGCCGGAGGTCGCAACGAGTGATTGGGTTCCACAATTGGTGGAATGGGAGGAAGCGGAGCGCACCCGGCGCAGTCTGGAACGGCGGTTAAGGGATGCCCGCATCGGACGCTTCAAACCGCTGGCGGATTTCGACTGGAAGTGGCCGACGCGCTGTGACCGTGGCGCGATCGAGGGATTGATGTCGCTCGAATTCATCGCGGAAGCCGCCAACGTGGTGCTGGTCGGCCCCAACGGGGTGGGGAAATCCATGACAGTGAAGAATGTCGCCCATCAGGCGCTGATCCGTGGGCATACGGTGCGCTTTACCACCGCCGGCGAACTGCTGGGGGACTTGGCGGCACTGGACAGCGACACGGCTTTACGCCGACGCTTGCGTCATTACGCCGCCCCGGATTTGCTGGTCATCGACGAAATCGGATACCTGTCGTATTCGAACCGCCATGCGGATTTGCTGTTCGAGCTGGTGAGCAGGCGCTATGAGGCGAAGAGCACGGTCGTGACCACCAACAAGGCGTTCTCGGACTGGTCGGAGGTGTTTCCGAACGCGGCCTGCGTGGTGTCGCTGGTGGATCGGCTGATCCATCACTCTGAGGTAATTTCAATCGAGGGAGAATCCTACCGATTGAAGGAAGCGAAGGAGCGTTCCGAGCAACGTGGACGCCAGCAGCGAAAGAAAAAATCATGAAGCCCTGGCGCTTGCCATCCGGGTTGCAACGCGGGATCCCCTTCATCATCCAGGACGACTGGTCGCCGGAATAGGCGTTGGCCGTAGTCGAATTACTCGATGATCTGCGCGAGGTGATCTGGAATCGCTATCAGCTTCAGTTACACGAACAGCTACGCGACCAGCGCTGCTCGTCCACCACGCCTTCATCCCGCAGCATCGACGAAACTGATCCGCCGTTCTGATCGATTTGTGCATTTCCCTCAAACGAACGCGGGGCCCTGTCGGGACCCGCATCATTTCGCCAACCACTTGGTTCCAACTCCGCCATATTCCGGCGCATTTATGAAACCGCTAACACACGGGTGCTGATCACCAAAAGGCCGGCGCTGCGCTGCCGTTGCTGTGGCGGCGAGATGACGATTGTGCGAACACGGATCATGCCAGCGCGCGCACCCTCTCATCCACCGGATGGAATGACGAGGGTCTCGGTTATGTAAACGCGGCCCGCCCTCCAGAGACCGGACCATCTGCATCACAAAGCAGAGGGGCGCGGCTGGCCCGGATACAGGCCCCTTCGACCAGAAATGGCGTCTTCAGGCGATTTTGTTGCCGCAACGGCAATCGTGAACACCCACCCTTGAAGCTCTGCGACTCCAGGCAGGGCTTCCCGACCGTGAAGGTCAAAAAGATATTTTCATAGCAGACGCATTACCCCGAAGGCCGGGCTTGTCCAACAACCGGTTCAGGTTGTTGTTCGCTTCGCGAAAACAACCTAACCTTAATCGTTAGGGCGTAATTTTTGATAAAGAAACTCCGGCGCAAAATCGGCCCCGTTTGGCCAGACAATGGTTTCCAGTTCTTCGTTCAGCACAAACTCAGCGAACCGGGCTTTGTCCTTCAGGGGCTCGAAT
>DATBWQ010000022.1:0-16892 GCA_036514695.1 Gallionella sp.
CCCTACGGTAAATCACTTAACAGTCATGAATTATGTAAAGCTTAATAAATGACACGCTACAAACAGCCGGTCTCGGTGCTGGTGGTGATCTACACTCCGAAACTGGAAGTGCTGCTGATGGAGCGTGCCGACCATCCGGGCTATTGGCAGTCCGTGACAGGCAGTCGCGAGCAGGGCGAAACACTGGCTGAGACGGCAATACGCGAGGTGCGCGAAGAAACCGGACTGGATGCAATGCAATACCCGCTGACCGACTGGCAGTCGCAGAATGTCTATGAGATCTACCCGCGCTGGCGATACCGCTATCCGCCCGGCATCACCCACAACACCGAGCACGTGTTCGGTCTGGAACTCCCCCAGGCTGTCCCCATCCAACTTGCGCCGCTTGAGCACTTGAATTTTCAGTGGCTGGCATGGCAGGATGCCGCTGAGGCGGTCTTTTCACCGAGTAATCGGGCGGCAATCCTGCAGTTGCCGGAACATGTTCGTTCCAGCGTGGAGACGGGTAAATGAGTAAATCAACAATATTTATGAGGACCGAGCTGGGAAACCAACTGCTTGGTGTTCCGTACGGGAATATCAGCGGTGATGCGAGACGTTTGATGGCGCTGATCGATGGCAGCACCAGCATCGAAGGTATCGAGGAAAAGGTCCCTCTCAGTGTGCAGGTTCAGTTGGATGCGATCTTCGCGCAGCTCTTGTCCGAGCGCCTGATCGCAGAGAAGGCCGGAACCGGGAGCGATTTCGCATCAGAGAGTTCCGGGTATACCGCCAAAGAAGAGAACCGGCTGCCGGTTGGCCCCCAGTCAATAGAAGACGGGCCGGTGTCGAATAGGGCCGGGAAGGAAAGCAAACGGCGTATCGAGCTTGAACATGAGTTGGCGGAGGTGCGCTCCCAGTTGGCGGCGACCAAGGCGCGGCAGAAGGAGGTCGAGGCGGTTTGTCACAGGCTGGAACAGCAGGTTGCCGCCTTTGAGCAAGGCGGGCACCGGGAGGCGGCTGAAAATATGCAACAGCTTCCGGTGCAAGCCGATACCGGAATCGAATTGCATGATTCTCTCGACAATCTCAACCAGTTGAACGATGCACTGCTGGACCAGCAGGAAATCCTTGATAACACGCTCAAGTTGCGCAGTTTCCAGATGCAACTGAACGGCGAGCAACACCAGGAGAAAAGTGATGCCGGGGATGAAAAAGTGGCGCACTCGCATCCCCATTACAAAAAACTGCGCGGGCTGGAGTTCTTCAAGGGCTTCGCCAATGCAGAATTGCTCCACTTCCTGACCTATGCGAAATGGCAGAGGGTGGGGGCAGGCGAGACGATCTTGAATGAAGGGGAAGTGGGTATGCCTTTTTTTATTATCGTCTCGGGTTCGGTAAAGGTCATCAGGAAAGCGCACCTGCTGGCTTCCCTGGGCTGGGGGGATTTTTTTGGCGAGTTCGCCTATTTGTCAGGGGACGAACCTTTGCGTTCCGCGCAAGTGGTGGCGGCAACTGACTGTGAATTGCTGGTGGTTGAACCTCTGGACGTGGAGTTTTCCTCGGTGCAAATGCGCCTGCATGTGGTTGAGGCGCTATTGCGCGGCCAGGTCAAAAGATCATTGCTCTCCAGCCAGCGTATCGACAACTTGCTGAGTCATCTGGATATCCTCGATAGCCATGAGCCCCCCTAACGTCATTCAGGTCGATTATGAGCACCCGGGCTGCGCGACAGCGGCAGCGTGGGCGAAGGTTCCGCGCGAGCCGAGTGCCGCAGAGAAACCGGAACTGATCGCGCGCATCAAACGCATGCTGATCGAACAGGATGCGGTGCTGGTGGCTCATTATTATGTGCATCCGGACTTGCAGGATCTGGCCGAAGCGACCGGCGGCATCGTTTCGGATTCGCTGGACATGGCCAACTTCGGCCACCGGCATCCGGCCAGGACCATCGTCGTCGCCGGTGTGCGCTTCATGGGCGAGACCGCGAAGATACTCAATCCGGAAAAACGCGTGCTGATGCTGGACATGGATGCTAATTGTTCGCTGGATCTCGGCTGTCCGGCGGATGAGTTCGCCGCGTTTTGCGATG
This sequence comes from Gallionella sp., assembly GCA_036514695.1. GTDB lineage: Bacteria > Pseudomonadota > Gammaproteobacteria > Burkholderiales > Gallionellaceae > Gallionella. The sequence continues at coordinate 2,072 of DATBWQ010000022.1, forward strand.
CGCATCCAGATCGCACCGTGGTGGTGTATGCCAATACCAGCGCGGCAGTGAAGGCGCGCGCCGACTGGATGGTGACCAGCTCGATCGCGCTGCCCATCGTCAAGCATCTCAAGGAGCAGGGCAAGAAAATCCTGTGGGCGCCGGATCGCCATCTTGGAAATTACATCCGGCAGCAGACCGGCGCGGACATGCTGATGTGGCAAGGCTCCTGCATGGTGCATGACGAGTTCAAGGCGAGCGAATTGCAAGCGCTCAAGGCGCAGCATCCCAACGCCAAGGTGCTGGTGCATCCGGAATCTTCTGCGGAAGTGATCGCGCTGGCCGACGTGGTAGGCTCCACCACGCAACTCATCAAGGCATCGCAACAACTGGATGCAAGCGAATTCATCGTCGCCACTGATAACGGCATCCTGCACAAGATGCGCACCCTGTCGCCGCACAAAGTGTTCATCGAAGCCCCGACAGCAGGCAGCGGCGCGACCTGCAAGAGCTGCGCGCATTGCCCGTGGATGGCGATGAACGGCTTGTTCAATCTGGCCGAGGTATTGGAAACCGGAGGCAACGAGATACACATTGATCCCGAGATCGGCCGGCGTGCCGTGCTTCCGATTCAGCGCATGCTGGATTTTGCGAAGCAAATCAATTTGCCGACGAGTGGCATCGGCAATGCATGATTTACGGAGATATGAAACTCGTAGGTTGGGTTAGCGCGCAGCGCGTAACCCAACATCAAATACAAAGTCAACTTCGCCGGGGGTAGCCCGGTGAAGTTGGCTTTGGTCATTCATACTTCGACTTCGCGGCAAAACACGTCGCTACGCTCAACCCAACCTACATGCTGCGCTTTAATTTTGGAGTGCGCGGGCATGACCGCGCGAAAGCGGCGACATGTCGCCGCACTCCATAAAGAAGCCCGGTATCTTCAACGCCCGCCAGCTTCTCCTGCTTCCTTTTCAGTCATTGGGTAGAATACCCCCCATGCCTACCCTGAAAATCGCCACCTACAACATCCACAAAGGTTTCTCCCATTTCAACCGCCGTGTGGTGCTGCACGAGCTGCGCGACCGTCTGCGCGAGCTGGATGCCGACATCGTTTTTTTGCAGGAAGCGCAGGGCGAGCACACGCTTCACGCGCAGCGTTTTCACAACTATCCGGACGGTGCGCAGCACGAATTCATCGCGGGGGAAGTCTGGCCGCATTGCGCCTACGGCAAGAACTCGGTGTATGAGGCGGGACATCATGGCAACGCGATATTGAGCCGCTTTCCGATCCTGCAAACCTTGAACATGGATGTTTCCGCGCATCGCTTTGAAAGCCGCGGGTTGCTGCATTGCGAGATCGAACTGGCGGATCGGCAGCGCGTGCATTGCTTGTGTGTTCATTTTGGCCTGTTCTCCAAAGGCAGGCGGGCGCAGACACGCATTCTGATCGAGCATGTCCAAAGCACAATCCCTTCCGGTATGCCGCTCATCATCGCCGGCGATTTCAATGATTGGCGCAATCAGATGAGCCGTACGCTGGCCAGCGAGCTGGATGTGCATGATGTGTTCCATCTTCATGGCGGCAGCCCGGCGCGCAGTTTTCCGGCCGGCTTGCCGATGTTTCGACTGGACCGCATTTATGTGCGTGGCTTCAGCGTTTTGCATAGCGAGGTACATGTGGGCGGAGAATGGCAACGCCTGTCGGATCATGCCGCCCTCTCGACCAGGTTGAGGCGGAATGACCGGGTGGAAGCAGCATGACCCGGGCTGAAACCGTATGAATGCCATCCATAAAATCTCCGGGAACCAGCTCACCTTGTTGCGAAGCGGAACGGAATATTTCCCCCAGTTATGTGCGGATATCGATGCGGCGCAGCATTCGATCTACCTGGAAACCTACATCTTTGCGGCGGATCAATCCGGGCGCATGGTTGCCGATGCGTTGCAGCGCGCCGCTGCGCGCGGGGTGGCGGTGCGCGTGCTGCTGGATGGTTACGGCTCTGCAGGGTTGCCGCAGGATTGGGTGGACGATATGCGCACCGCGGAGGTCGAGGTACGCTGGTTCCGGCGCGAGATCTCCCCGTTCACGTTGCGCCGGAACCGGCACCGCAGGCTGCGCCGCATGCATCGCAAGATGGCGGTGATGGATGGCGAGGTGGCTTTCGTCGGGGGCATCAACATCATCAATGACATCCCGGCTCATACTGATCTGTCCGCTCCGCAACTGGATTATGCAGTACGTGTAAAAGGCCTGGCCGCCGGCGAGATCCACGTGGCCATGCGCCATTTATGGAGCGTGGTGTCGTGGGCCAATTTACGCCGGCGCGGAAAAGAAATAAAGTTGCTGGCCACTGGCGGCCAAAGATCGCCAACTTCACCCGACATCACTTTTATGCTGCGCGACAATGTGCGCCATCGCCGCGATATCGAGCGGGCATATCTGAGCGCGATCGATGGCGCACGAAGCGAGATCATCATCGCCAACGCTTACTTTCTGCCCGGACACGTTTTTCGCCAGGCCATGATTCAGGCCGCCGGTCGCGGAGTGCGCGTGGTGCTGCTGCTGCAAGGCAGGGTGGAATTCTGGATCCAGCATTACGCGACGCACGCGCTTTATGATGAATTGCTGGGCGCCGGTGTCGAGATTCACGAGTATCAGGCCAGTTACCTGCATGCCAAGGTGGCGGTAGTGGACGGATTGTGGGCAACCGTGGGCTCGTCCAATATCGATCCATACAGTTTGCTGCTGGCGCGCGAAGGCAATCTTGCGGTGCAGCATGCAGGCTTTGCCGGAGAGCTGCGCGCGAGTTTGCTTGCGGCGATAACCCAGGATGCGGTGAGGGTCGGGGATGGATATGGCCTGAAGCGCAACTGGGTGGACAGGCTGTTCTCACGTTTCAGTTATGGGGTGGTGCGCTTGCTGGTCGGACTGCTGGGCCATGGCAGACCGATCTGAGTTGCCGATATATTTACACCGGGTCGGGTTGGATTATGCGCTGGACCATTGCCGCGGCCACCCCGCGCTGCCGTAGGGGCGATTCACGATAACCAATGGCTTGGCTGTTGTTTCTGGACAGCTTGGCCAGATGACTGGTTGTCACATCAATCACGCCATGGTTGAATGCAATGAATTACCCCGCGCCAAGAGCGCGGGGTATCGGGAAAACTTGAGCGGGTGTAGCCCGGATGGAATGTAATGGAATCTGGGGAAACTTCGGTCACGCCCACCAAACCCCGGATTTCGCTGCGCTACATCCGGGCTACATCACTTCCATTTTTTCTTTTTAGCCTGCGCTGTCCCCGCAGCAAGACTGCGGGGAATTACAAGTTTAAGGGCGCTTCGTGTATCGCCTCCACCGGCTATAATCGCAATCTGACGATCACTCTGCCCAATATGCGACCTTCTTCAACTCCCTTGCCCGATAAATCATCACGCGGCGATTGGAAAACCATACGTTCCTTGTTGCCTTACCTGTGGGAATTCAAGGGGCGCGTGATGCTGGCGATGAGTCTGCTGGTGCTGGCCAAGCTCGCCAACGTCGCGGTTCCGCTGGCATTGAAAGAGATCGTCGATGCGCTGGACAAGACCAGTGCGGTGCTGGCGGTGCCGATTTTTTTAATCGTAGGCTACGGTCTGCTGCGTTTGCTCAGCACGCTGTTCGGCGAATTGCGCGATGCGGTGTTTGCCAAGGTCACGCAGCGCGCCATCCGGCGCGTGGCATTGAGGGTGTTCGAGCATCTGCATAGCCTGAGCCTGCGTTTTCACCTGGACAGACAAACCGGCGGCGTGTCGCGGGACATCGAGCGCGGTACGCGCGGGATCGGATTCCTGCTCAATTTTACGCTGTTCAACATATTGCCCACGCTGCTGGAGATCGCGCTGGTCGCGGCTATCCTGTTCAGCAAGTACAACGTGTGGTTCGCCGTGATCACGTTTGTCACCCTGGTGGTTTACGTCGCCTTTACGCTGTTCATCACCGAGTGGCGCATGGTGGTGCGGCGCACCATGAACGATCTGGATTCCAAGGCCAATACGCGAGCCATAGACAGCCTGCTGAATTATGAAACGGTGAAGTACTTCGGCAACGAAGGATATGAAGCACAGCGCTATGACCACAATATGCAGCACTGGGAAACCGCTGCCGTGCGCAATCAGACTTCGCTGGCGCTGCTGAATTCCGTGCAGAGCATCATCGTCGCGATCGGCATCACCGCGCTGATGTTGCTGGCCGCCGATGAAGTGGCGCAGGGCAGGATGACGCTGGGGGACCTGGTGCTGGTCAACGTGTTCATGATCCAGCTGTATATGCCGCTGCATTTTCTCGGGTTCGTGTACCGGGAGATCCGTCATTCGCTGGCCGACATGGAAAAGATGTTCGGCCTGCTGCACGAGCATCGCGAAATAGCGGATGCGAAGGATGCGACGGCCTTGCACGCGGTCAGCGCAGAAGTGCGATTCGACAATGTCGGTTTTGCCTATGCGCCGGACCGCAAGATCCTGTTCGATGTGAGTTTTGACATTCCGGCCGGACATACGCTGGCGGTAGTGGGTGCGAGCGGAGCGGGCAAGTCCACGCTTTCGCGCCTGTTGTTCCGCTTCTATGACGTGCAGCAGGGGCGCATCCTGATCAATGGACGGGATATCCGCGAGGTGACGCAAAGCAGCCTGCGCGCGGCGATCGGCATCGTGCCTCAAGACACCGTGCTGTTCAACGACACGATTTATTACAATATTGCCTATGGCCGTCCCGATGCGACGCGCGAAGAAGTGATTGCCGCAGCGCAATCGGCTCACATCCATGCCTTCATTGAGTCGTTGCCGCAAGGCTACGACAGCATGGTGGGTGAGCGCGGTCTGAAGCTGTCCGGAGGAGAGAGGCAGCGCGTGGCGATCGCGCGCGCGATTCTGAAGAATCCGGCGATGCTGATCTTCGATGAAGCGACTTCCGCACTCGATTCAAAATCGGAAAAGGCGATCCAGGCGGAGCTGCGCGCGATCGCGCAAAATCAAACCACGCTGATCATCGCGCATCGCCTGTCCACCGTGGTGGATGCCGATCAGATACTGGTCATGGACAAGGGGCGTATCGTCGAGCGCGGTTCGCATCGCGAATTGCTCGGCAAGAACAAGATTTATGCGCAGATGTGGAATCTTCAGAAACAGGAAGAGCAGGCGCATCCTGATGATTGATTTATATTGGGTTTCAGGTATGCTTCGCTCCTGTAAGCCGTTGTAGTGGGAGACCAGAGAATGAAAAAACGATTACGGATGTCCTTGTTGCTCGGCTATGCGCTGGCAGCGCATAGTGCTCACGCCGAAACCGGTCTCAATCTCCTTTGGCAGGATAAAGAGATCAGGACTTCCGCGTTGAGCCGTGCTTCTTCACCCAACGTGCGTTCCCATATCGCTCTGATTTTCGATGAGCAATCCCAGCTTCCGCTGTACAACAAAAATTCCAGGACGGTGGCGCCGATCGCATCCATCACCAAACTGATGACCGCGATGGTGGTGCTCGATGCGATGTTGCCGCTGAACGAGGAAGTGACCATCGAAGCCACCGATCTGGACAGGCTCAAGGGAACCCGTTCGCGGCTGCAGGTCGGCATGACTTTCACCCTCAATGATTTGCTCAGACTGGCTCTGATGGCTTCGGAGAATCGCGCTGCATCGGCGCTGGCGCGCAGCTATCCGGGCGGCAAGGCGGCGCTGGTGGCTGCGATGAATGCCAAGGCGAACGAACTTGGCATGCTGGACACCCGGTTCATCGATCCAGCCGGATTAAGCCGGGGCAATGTTTCCACCGCGCAGGATCTGGTCAAAATGGTTGCTGCCGCGCGCGACTATGACTTGATCCGCCAATACACCACTTCTGCTTCACATTCCGTGGACGGGTCGGGCGGGCGCGAGTTGCGTTTCATCAACACCAACCCGCTGGTCAGGAGCGTCTCTTGGGATATCGGCTTGAGCAAGACCGGCTACATCAGTGAGGCAGGACTGTGTCTGGTGATGGAGGCGAAAGTCAACCAGCGCCCGGTGATCATCGTACTGCTCAATTCCTGGGGAAAACGCACCCGTGTCGGCGATGCCAACCGCATCAAGAGGTGGATGGAGAGCGCCTATGCACGCGGGCGCAGCACGCGGCAAGGTTGACCGGGACAGCAGACAAGGGGGCGCCAGCCCCCTGTTTTTTTACCCGCATCAGCTGGCATAGTCGTTATATCCTTAAAACGGCATTTGAACCACGAAGAACACGAAGACCGCGAAGAAAAGCAACGTGTTGCTTCAAAAATGAAAGTCACCTTGCCGGTGAGCGTCCAATATCATGCAACTCTATGAAAAATCTTCGTGTTCTCTGTGATCTTCGTGGTGGAATGCTTTTTATAGGTTATTAGAGGTTTTGGCATGGTTGAGTTATTTCTGTTGACGCTGCTCATTATCCTCATCGTGTTGAGCATCCGCCGCGGCAAGCCCGTGGTGCTGGATAACCCCCTCATCATCCAGCGCCCCGGCCAATACCACATCACGCTGGCGCCGCAACTCGATCGCGCGCAAACCTTCATCGAGCAGATCGCCGCCCGATTCTCACTATCCCACCCGCCGCAGGGCGAGCTTCCCAGCCAGTTCTTTGAAGTGCGCGACCCCGTGTTTGCACCGGAGGGGAGTTTTTATCTGCTGGCTGCCGCATACCGCGGCGGCCTGTTGTACTTTCAGGCGATCGATCCGCAGCCCTTGCTGCGTGATGCCGACAGTCACTTGAAGCAGGTGCGGGAGTTTTCCGGAGCGGTGCTGGCGCTGCATCCGCTCGAGCATCCTGCAGACGGGGACGAGGCCGGAAAACTGCGCATTGCGGTCGAAATGGCGGCACAGCAAATGAATATAACCGTGAAAATGCTGCCGGAAACTGGATTGATTCCAGTGTCATGTATCATGCCGGATACCGATTTGTGAGTTGTAGCTCGAAAGAAATCACATGTTGAACAAGTTCAGCAACCTGAAGGTGTTAATGGTGGAAGACAGCCAGGTCGCCATCAAGGTCATCGCCGGATACCTCGAGGAACTCGGCATACGGCCGTTGATCGCGGAAACCGGCAGTACCGCCGTCGAACTGTACCGGAGAGAGCGTCCCGACATCATTCTGCTCGACGTCATCCTGCCGGATATCAATGGCTATGAAGTGGCGAAGCAGGTGCGCAAGCTGCAGGGCAAGGACGACTGGACAGCCATCATCTTTTTGAGCACGATGTCCAAGGACGATGACCTGGCGAGGGGCATCGCAGCGGGAGGCGATGATTACCTGGTGAAACCGGTGCAGCGAGTGGTGCTGCAGGCCAAGGTGGATGCCATGCATCGTCTGGTGCGGATGCAGCGGGCACTGGTCAAGTTGACGGAACAGTTGAATCAGGCCAACGAACAGTTGAACCGGGCAAACCAGGAATTGCACCGGGTCTCGATGACCGATGGCCTGACCGGCATTGCCAATCGCCGCGTGTTCGATGAATCGCTGGCGCGCGAGTGGCGCCGCTGCGCGCGGATCCAGAAGCCCCTTTCCGTCGTGATGCTGGACGTGGATTATTTCAAGAAATTCAACGACAGGTACGGCCATCAGGCAGGTGATGAATGTCTCAAGGCAGCAGCCAAACAGATCGCGAGCGAAGTCCCGCGCGCCAGTGACCTGGCTGCACGTTATGGCGGCGAGGAATTCGTGCTGATACTCGGCGAGACGGACGGAGAAGGCGCACGCAGCGTGGCGAACCGTATCCGCGAGCAGGTGGAAGGACTCAAGGTAGCGAATGAAGATTCACCGCACCGCTATGTCACGGTGAGTTGCGGCATCTCCACAGTGGTGCCGAGCGACAACCGGCCGGTCGAAACATTGGTCAAGTCCGCTGATAACGCGCTGTATCTGGCCAAAAAGCAGGGGCGGAATACGGTCGCTTATCTGGATTACGGGCAGGGCGGTTAGCAAACCCCTGATCTCGGCCACGACCGTCAAAACCTGGTGCGGTTGGTAACAGCACCAATCCAATGCGGATTTTTGGCAGGGGCAATCGTGGTTCTTATTCCATTTCTAATTTGAAACAGCATGAATTTCTTCTGTGGGAGCGGCCTCCCGGCCGCGATAAGCTTGATCGCGGCCAGGAGGCCGCTCCCACCAAAGCGCCACTTTTAAACTGAAAATGGAATTACTGATGCTCGGCCTTTGACGGGCTGCCCAGGGTCTTTTCCGCAAACAGCCGCATAAGATCGATCGGCATCGGAAACACGATGGTCGTGTTTTTGTCCGCACCGATCACGGTCAGCGTTTCCAGATAACGAAGCTGAATAGCTTGCGGTTCCCGTGCCAGGATCTGGGCTGCCTGCAGCAGTTTTTCCGACGCCTGCAGTTCGCCCTCGGCATGGATTACCTTGGCACGCCGTTCCCGCTCTGCCTCCGCTTGACGGGCGATGGCCCGCACCATGGTCTCGTCGATATCCACGTGCTTGATTTCCACATTGGAGACTTTGATTCCCCATGCATCTGTCTGCGTATCAAGCGCCTTCTGGATGTCGATGTTGAGCCGCTCCCGCTCGGCGAGCATGTCGTCCAGTTCATGTTTGCCCAGTACCGAACGCAACGTGGTCTGCGCCAACTGGCTGGTAGCGTTTAGGAAATCCTCCACCTGGATGATCGCCTTCTCCGGATCGACCACGCGGAAATACACCACCGCGTTGACCTTGACCGAAACGTTGTCCCGCGAGATCACGTCCTGGCTCGGCACATCCATCACCACCGTGCGCAAACCTACTTTGACCATCTGCTGGACGCCGGGAATGATCAGCACCAACCCGGGGCCTTTTACTTTCCAGAACCGCCCGAGTGTAAACACCACGCCACGGTCGTACTCGCGCAGTATGCGTATGCTGGCGAACGCCAGCAACACGAGCATGAGCATAAACATTCCAAAACTGAAATTAAAGACCATGTCGTTCTCCTTGGTTGTTATTGCAAATGGGCGCAGAACTATTCATGGATCGTTCACTCCGGCTCCACATCAAAGATCAGCCCGTCCATGCGCAGCACCCTTATCTTTTGTCCCCGGCCCAGCGGCTGCTTGCATCTGATGCGCCAGGTTTCGCCATGCACCAGCGCCCAACCATCCTTGCCATCGAAGTCTTCCAGCACTTCTCCGCTGCTGCCGATCAATTCCTCGCGGCCGCTCACCACCGGTCGCTGCCGTGCTTTCAGCGCCATGCCGCCCACGAAGAAGATGAACAAGGCACTGGTCAGGCCAACCGGCACGATCAACGACCACGGAATACCATACCCTGGAATGTCGGTATCGATCAGCAACACGGAGCCGATCACGAAGGCGATAACACCGCCGATGCCCACCACCCCGAAGCTGGGCAAGAACACCTCGGCGATCATGAAAGCGAGTCCCAGAATGATCAGGCCCAGTCCTGCATAGTTGACGGGCAACATCTGCAGCGCGTACATCGCGAGCAACAGCGAGATCGCACCGACCACCCCCGGCAACACGAATCCCGGATTGGAAAATTCGAAGAACAGACCGGCCATGCCCGCCAGCAACAGCAGGTAGGCAATGCTCGGGTCGGCGATCACGGCCAGTAGCCGGCTGCGCCAATCCGGCTCCAAAGTAACGATGCGAGCACCCTTCATATCCAGGGTGCGCTCCGACCCCAGTACATTCACCTTGCGCCCGTCGAGTTTTTGGAGCAGCTCGGGCACGTCACGGGCGATCACATCGATGACCTTGAGCTTCAACGCCTCGTCCGCCGACAGGCTCACCGCCTGGCGCACCGCCTGCTCCGCCCATTCGATATTGCGGCCGCGCATCTGCGCCAGACTACGGATATACGCGGCGGCATCATTGATTTGTTTGTGATCCTGCGCGGAACCGGGTGTGGGCAGATCGCCGCCGATCGGACTCTTGCCCTTACCGCCGTTCTTGTCGTCCTTCTGCGGTTGATCCGGCTCCGGTTTGCCGCCGAAGCCGCCGATGCCGATAGTGATCGGCGTGGCAGCCCCCAGATTGGTAGCCGGAGCCATCGCGGCGATGTGGCTTGCGTAGAGGATATAGGTGCCGGCACTCGCGGCCCGCGCGCCTTCGGGTGCGACGAAAGCAGCAACGGGAACCGGCGAAGCGATGATCTGCTTGATGACCTGCCGCATAGCCGTGTCCAGGCCACCCGGCGTGTCCATCTTCAGTACGACCAATTGGGCCTGTTCCCCGGCGGCCGACTTCAGGCCGCGCACCACATAGTCTGCCGACCCCGGGCTGATCGCGCCGTCAACGTTGAGCACGACCACCAGGGGCGCGGACGCTGCCGCGCTGCTCATCCCTGCCAGAAAAAACAGGCTGAGCAATAAGCCGCGCATGATGGAAAGGCGATCCATAATTGCAACTATAGGCGTTTTAATTCTATCTGCAAGATTTTTTGAATTTGTAATTCCCCGCAGTCTTGCTGCGGGGACAGCGCAGGCTAAAACAAAAAAATGGAAGTGATGCAGCCCGGATGTAGCCCTTCGGCGGGCTTAGGACAGCTACACGAAATCCGGGGTTTGGTGGGCGTGGCCGAAGCCTGTCCTGAGCCTGCCGAAGGGTTCCCCCGGATTCCATTGCATTCCATCCGTATCTACGCCCGCTCAAGTTTTTCCGCTACCCTGCGCTCTTGGCGCGGGATAGTTCATTGGTGTAAGCTGATACCGGGTAAAGCGGCGATCAAAAGGGTATCTGGCTATGAAAAACTCCGCGACATTTTTTCTGTTCTGCCTTGGGATCGCCGGATATGGCGCGTGCCTGGCCGACGACCCTCCGCCCGATGAAGTTTATCAGGCGACCATCGCCGCCGATGGCGTGCAGCACGTGCGGATAGAAGGCGGGGGTTATTTCTTCAAGCCTGGCCATGTGATCGTCAAGGTGAATGTGCCGGTCGAGTTGACGGTCAGTGTGGAAAAAGGTTTGGTTCCCCACACCCTGGTCATTCAATCGCCCGAAGCGGGCATCTCGGTGGATGAAAGCCTGTCGAGCGATGCCAGGAATATCCGCTTCACGCCCACCGCCGTCGGCAAGCACCCTTTTTATTGCAGGAACAGGCTGCTGTTTTTCAAAAGCCACCGCGAGAAGGGCATGGAAGGTGTGCTCGAAGTGATTCAATAGCCAATGCTGTCAGCCTTGATGATTGCCGCAGCGCTCACTGGGACTCCTCCCGCCGGTACTCCACCCGATCCGCTGGCTGCCGCCATCGAGCATTACCAAACGGTCGAATCCTATCGTGTCACCATCCGCTCCTTCCATGCCGGCGGCGAGGAGCATATCCGCTATTACTTCAGGAAACCCGGTTTCGTGCGCATGGAATTCATTCGGCCGCATGATGGCGCGGTGCTGATTTACAACCCATCCACCCAACGCGTGCGCTTGTGGCCGTTTGGCGCCGGCCATTTCCCGGAACTCAATTTAAGTCCCGGCAATCTGCTGATCCGCAGTTCGCGCGGCCAGCACGTGGATCACTCGGATGTCGGGGCGCTGTTCGAGAATGTCCGCACTCTGAGGGAGGATGGCAACGCCGAAGTATCGGGCGAAGAAAGCATGGACGGTCGCACGCTCCTGCATCTTGTCGTGACCGGCGCGGGCGGTTTTACGGTTGCCGGCGTGCATCGCTACGAGCTGTGGCTGGATACGGCGACCCGGTTCCCGGCCAAGGTGATCAGCCGCGACCAGCAGAATGCCATCATAGAAACCGTGCTGATGGAAGACCTGGAAATCAACGTTGAACTGCCGGAGACGCTGTTCAATCCTTAGAGAACCTCTGATTATTGAGGATTACATATTTGAAGACAGAGTCTCCGCATCTCGTAGGTCGGGCTACGCCCTACGGTAAACCACCTAACAGCCATGAATTATGTAAAGCTCAATAAGTCCGTCACACCGGCGAAGGCCGGTGTCCAGTTTATTGAAAATACTGGATTCCTGCTTTCGCCGGAATGACAAAGCCAGGGTTAATCAGAGCTTCCTTATTCCATTTCGCAATAAAAAGCGAAATATCGTAGGGTGCGTCCCACGCACCATCGTTGAACCAAAGGCGGTGCGTGGGACGCACCCTACAAAACTGTTCATTCTTCAGGACATGACTCAAATCTCGTGAATCTGCATGAATAACTATTTTCAAAAGTTCAGACCGGTGAATAATCGTTAACCTGAACAAACATCACAGCCTGTGAGCCATAAAAAATTCAATCAAGCATAATATGACAACAAAGCAGATCATCTTCGTACCGGGAAAGAACCCCAAGCCTGAGCCGGCGCTGCATCGTGCAATGCTCTGGCGCACGCTGGTCGAAGGAGTGCGCCGCGCCGATAGCGCTGTGGCCGAAACGCTGCAGGCCGGTTATCCGCAGTTCCATCTCGTTGGCTGGAACCACCTTTATTACCGCGAGCATAAGGACATCACCAGCGACATCCCGTGGATCGATGCCCTGATCAACAAACATGGTCCCACCGAGCAGGACATACAGGATGCCCATTCCTGGAATATCTGGCTGAGCCGCTTCATGCTGACGCTGGCAGATCACATCCCATTGCTGATACGAATGCTGCCCGAAGAGACGCGCAGTACCGCCCATGAAATCGACCGCTATTTCAACAATACCGATGATGTCGCCCGCAAAGTTCGTGATCTGTTGAAGCAGACACTGCGCCCCATGCTGGAGCAACAAGATGATGTGCTGCTGATCGGGCACAGTCTCGGTTCCGTCATCGCCTACGATACCTTGTGGGAGCTGTCACGCCAGGAAGGGCTGAAAGGCAAAGTGGACTTTTTGACGCTCGGCAGCCCGATGGGTATGCATTACATACGGCGGCGCTTGCTGGGCATGAATGGATCAGAGGAAAAAAGCTATCCCGGCCTGATCCGCCGCTGGATAAATCTGGCAGCCGAGGGCGACGTCACTGCGCTTAATCAAAATTTGAACGAGAGTTTCCACGATATGCTGGAACTGGGTTTGGTAGAGTCCATTGAAGATCATTGCCATGGCATCTACAACTTCTTCCGCAGCGATGCCGGGCTTAATTGCCATCGCTCCTATGGTTACATGGTCAATCCCGCGGTGGGGAGCATCATTGCAGACTGGTGGCAGCATCGTTGGTGATGTGTGGATGAAGGGTATTTAAAACCGGGATGATGGCAATTGGATGTTTTCGAAGGACACCGGGACGGAGTGAGTTGACCGGCGCTACGATAGCTCCGGCTTATGCAAGATGCTGCACGGTAGAGGGAAAAGGGTTGAATTTATGCCTCACAGGATGATAGATTGCGGAAAATGAAAAGCAATTCGACTCCGGTACCTGTCAAAACAACAAGGACAATAATGGCAAACGCAAGCAGTGAACATCGCCCTAAACGCATTCTGAAGTTTTCTGCAACATTGCTCGTACTTGCGCTGCTTGCCTACGCCGCCTTCCTTGTCTCGCAGTCCTGGCGGGAAACCAAATCCGATCAGGCTATCCAGTTGGCGACGATTGCCGACCTGAGCGCAAACGCGATCGATATGTATTTAACCCAACTTGAGATCGGCATGCAGAACCTGGGCGCGGATCTGGCCGGCACGCACAAAAAGCTCGATCTCGACCGCGCATACAAGCTGGTCAACCGGTTCCAGACACTGCACACCGAGCTGGGCAACGTCATGCTGATCCGCAGCGATGGCCAGATATTGTTGACCGGCAATATCCCTGGCAACCGGGATCTGCCTACGCTCGCCAAGGATTCCGCATTCATGAGATTTCGCGGCGAACTGCAACAAGGCCCATCCTTCGTTATCGGCCAACCGGTCCTCGGGCACATAGACAATAGCTGGGTCGTCTCTGCACGCTATGCCGTTACTGACCAAACCGGCAAACTGGCCTATATCCTCAGTGCCAATTTGCCGGCCAACATGTTGCAACGCTACTGGGTAGATTCAACCACCCCCAAGATCACCGCGCTGGGGCTGATACGCGATGATGGATACCTGGTAAGCCGCTATCCCGAGCCGGATGCCGCGAGCCTGGATAAAATGTATGGCAAACCTGCCGAGGGGGCGATGGTTGAATTTCTGCGCGCAAACAACTACCCGCAACACGGGCAAGTCGAAATGCGGGGCAGCGACGGCAAGGCGAAGGATCTGCGGGTGATGCGCCGCCTGCAGCACTATCCGGTCACGCTGTTTGTTGAAATGCCGATGTCAGAGATCAAGGCGGCATGGTGGGACGAGATGCATGCTCCCTATGTCATGATGACGCTGTTGCTGGCGGGCATATTCGCTTTCTATAGTATTTCTCTGCGTCGCCGCCGCACATGGAGCATGGCACAACGGCGCGAATTGCTCAGGCAAAACTACGAACAAGCCCTCCATGAACGGAGTCCGAACGAGATCTTCATGTTCGATGCCGATACATTGCAATTTACCTACGCAAACGATTATGCGCTGGAAAATCTCGGCTATTCCCTGGAACAATTGCAAAAGAAAACCCTGCTTTCCCTGCATCCGGAAATGAACATCGAATCCTTTGGGCCGATGATCGAACCGTTGCGCCTCGGTGAGCAGGAGTCGATCAAATATCAGACAGTCCAGGCACGCGGGAATGGAAGCACCTATCCTGTGGAGGTCAACCTGCAATTGATCACATCGGATGATGATGGTGAAGGATTCCTGGCGATCATCAATGACATCACCGCACTCAGACAGGCCGAGGAAAATATCAGGAAATTCAATGCACCAGTTGAGCGACGCGTTTCCGGGCACAAGTAATTCCATTTTTAATTTAAAAGTGACGCTTTGGTGGGAGCGGCCTCCTG
>DATBWQ010000023.1:0-3077 GCA_036514695.1 Gallionella sp.
AAAAAGTAAATCATCAGGAACGAGCCGATGGCACTCGTGTGCTTCAATAGCCCGTATGGCGCGGTTCGCAACCAGCCTGGAGCAAACACCTGGCCATCGCTATATCGCAGGGGGCGCAGATGAACCGGCCTCTTGCTTCAGTTACATCTCAATCTCTTTATCTGCCGGATACTGATTGTAGATCGTCACAAACTCCTCGATATTGGCGAGGAATATATCCACCAGCTGTGGATAAAAGTGTATGCCGCGCTGTTCGCCAAGCCAATAAATTTGCTTCGCTCGCCCTGCGCCTACACGCTAAGCCATTTGGTTCGTTGTGACGTTCTGCTTTCGTGCGGTAATTTCAGTGGTTAGGGAATAGGAATTTACTAAAATACCGCTTATCAATTTTACTGGACAGTGACAAGTTCTCTCTCACTTCAATTCTTTTCTTTTGTGAGTCGGAGATTTGATAGCTCTGTAGCTAGATCAATCCAACGATCCATGAGGAGCTTCATGCGCTCGTAGTTTTTCAATTGCTTGCGGATCGCAGGCAAATCCTTCTTCTTTACGAACTTACTGCTGCTCTTCCCCTTCCGTGTGTAGCTGACCTGATAGTAGGGCCCGTGCTTCTCCGGCGGTGATGCCTTGCAGCGGCAACCGGGTGAGCCGCAGACATTGTATTGGGTTGACAGGCTGCCAGGTCGCAAGTCCCCCAGTGCGGCAAGGTCGCGCTTGATCTTCTCGATCTGACGTTCGATCCGGACTTCCAGTTTAATGTCCATGGCGAAAGTATAGCACTGTTTAGCCGGTAGCACTATAATGCTATCGGTTTGCACTTTTAACGGAGAGCTTTGATATGACGCTATGGATCGAGTGGTTGCAAACGGTGCGTTCCCTCCGGCCAGCATGTAGCCGGTCACGCACTTTCTTCTGGATGGTTTTTGTCCTGATGGGTTTATGCAGCCGCGCCGACAATGCGGGTGTCACGAGTTTTGTCCGCGTCCTGAACTTCCGGGGCGAGGCCTACCATCGCTTTCTTCATCTCTTCCACAGCAAGGGCGTCGATCTGGACATGCTCACCGCCTGCTGGGTTCGCCTCTGCCTTACCTTGTTCCGCCCATTTCAGGTCGGCCAGCGCCTGGTCTGCCTCGCCGATGGGATCAAGGCGCCCAAAGAAGGGAAGCGCATGCCCGCCGTGAAGTATCTGCACCAGCAATCGGCAAGCAATTCCAAACCCGAATACATCATGGGGCATTCGCTCCAGGCCATCTCGCTGCTGGTTCACGGCCCTGCCGGGCAGGTGGCCGCCGTTCCGCTGACTTCGCGCATTCACGAAGGCTTGGTGTTTTCCAACCGGGATGCCAGAACCCTGCTCGACAAGCTGGTGGCGCTACTGTTTTCGGTGGCCGCCGTCTGGGATCGCCAGGTGCTGCTCATCGCCGATGCTTATTACGCGAGCGGCAAGATCATCCGACCACTTCTGGCCAAAGGGCATCATCTCGTGACTCGCGCCAAAAGCAACGCGGTCGCCTACCTGCCCGTGCCCGACGTGCCGCATCGCGGCAAAGGGCGACCGCGAATCTACGGCGACAAGGTTCGCCTCAAGGACCTCGCCAAGGATAATGCCGCTTTCACCTCCGCCCCCAGCCCCGTCTATGGCGAGAATGACGTGACCGTGCGCTTCCGCTGCGTGGATCTGCTGTGGCGCCCGGTCGCCCGCATCGTCCGTTTTGTGATCGTCCACCATCCGGTTCGCGGAACAATATTCCTGCTGTGCACGGATCTCTCACTCGCACCTCTGGAGATACTCCAGCTCTACGGCTATCGGTTCAAGATTGAGCTTGGTTTCCGGCAGGCCGTCCACGTCCTCGGCGCTTATGCCTATCACTTCTGGATGGCCGCCATGAAACCCCTGCGCCGTGGCGATGGCGATCAGTATCTGCATCGCACCACCGACTCCTATCGCGTCGCCATCCGCCGCAAGCTGCGCGCCTACCACATCCATGTGCAGCTCGGCTGCATCGCCCAAGGCCTGCTACAGCATCTTTCGCTGAACCATACGGCAGAGGTGTGGCGTTGTTTCCGCAGCTGGCTCCGCACCATGAACCCGGCGCTCCCGCCTTCCGAGCTTATCGTCGCAAACGCGCTGCGTACGGCCATCCCGGCATTATTCTCGTTTCCAATGCTAGACCCTGGCCTCAAGAAAATAATGGAAAATTACTACCGCTATGACCTGGATTCAGTTACCGGTAGAATGGCCGCATGAAGGGGAATGGAAATGTTAGCACTGTCCAGTATTTTAGAAAACATGACGACTGGCGCTCGTATCATATGCGAGATGTTTACGAGGTAAATTTTTTGGCACCAATTCACCTAGATCAAATAGTCGACGGAATTCGGCTAGAGGATTGGATCAGTAAATCGCCGTCCAGGGGCGTTATCGAGCCATTCGTTCCCGGAAGAATCGTTTGGTGTATTCAAAAGACGGATATTCAAGCGGTTCGTGAAGCGCTGATGAATAACTCGTTGCTAGTTGCCTACCATTCGGACGTCCCACCGATTGGGAAGCGGCGGATGGACTGAACTAAATGAACTAAAGCAATGAACTAAAGGGGTCAGCTTCGCATAACTAAAGCCCGCGTAGGATGGGTAAAGCGCAGCGTAACCCATCAAAATAATACCAACGAACACTGAATATATTTTGAAAAATTAACGAACAGGACAAACCAACAAAATGATCGTGGCGGCAAAACAGCGTAACAAACACCGGATGCATGAACCGCATCTGGCTTGTCTGCGCGCGCAAATTGCCCCCCGCAATGATGATGGGTTGCGCGGAGTTTATCCTGAGCAAAGCCGATGGGCTTCACCCATCCTACGCCTATCCGAATACGACCCGAACAACAACCCCACCAAGAGCACCGACGCCAAAGGCCAGATCACCCAATACACCTACGGCTACGGCGGCCAACTGCTCAGCCGCACCGACCACAACGGCAAAAAGACCGCCTACACCTACAACGCCCTCGGCCAAGTGCTCACCGCGCAAAACCCCGAAGTCACCTACAGCCACACCTATGACAGCCCGCGTAGGG
>DATBWQ010000024.1:0-2342 GCA_036514695.1 Gallionella sp.
TTGGGATCAGCGACCTCGCGCTGGAATCGCACGACAGCTTGGGTGTGATGCTCTTCACGTACGCGGTGATGACCGTGCCGGTGCGCGTTGAGTGTTTTTCGTTCGATCCTTCGATATACCGCGCCGCGCGCGGCACTTCCCTCGATACGGCTTCGCCTACTCGGGACGAACGGAAAACGAGCATAGCGAAGTTTCGAGGTACGGCCAAATGTATCGAACCGCATATTTGACTTATTCAGCATTTCCCTAAATCTTGCCCAGCGAAGCGAGATACTTGTCCGCATCCAGCGCCGCCATGCAGCCGGTCGCCGCACTGGTGACAGCCTGGCGGTAGATCTGGTCCTGCACATCGCCTGCCGCAAACACCCCGGAAATGCTGGTAGCCATCGCATTGCCGTGCGAGCCGCCGTGAGTCTGGATGTAGCCGTTGATCATTTCCAGTTGACCCGTGAAGATGCCGGTATTGGGCTTATGGCCGATCGCGATGAACACGCCGGTCAACGGGATGTCCTGCTTGTCGCCGCTCTGCACATTTTTAACGCGCATGCCGGTCACACCGCCGGCATCGCCGAGCACCTCGTCCAGTGTGCTATTCAGTTGCAGCGTGATTTTCCCTTCCTTTACCTTGTCCATCAGGTGATCGACCATGATGCGCTCGGCGCGGAAAGTGTCGCGTCTATGCACCAGCGTGACATGCCTGGCGATATTGGAAAGATACATGGCTTCCTCCACGGCGGTATTGCCGCCTCCGATCACCGCCACATCCTGACCGCGATAGAAGAATCCGTCGCAGGTCGCGCAGCCGGAAACGCCGCGCCCCGCAAAAGCCTCTTCGGAAGGCAGACCGAGATATTGCGCCGATGCTCCGGTGCAGATGATCAGCGCGTCGCAAGTGTAGCTGCCCGCATCGCCGATCAGCAGGAACGGTTTTTGTTGCAGCTTGGCGGTGTGGATGTGATCGAAGATCATCTGCGTGTCGAAGCGTTCCGCATGTTTTTGAAAGCGTTCCATCAGTTCCGGGCCTTGCACACCCATTGCATCGGCAGGCCAGTTGTCCACGTCGGTGGTGGTCATCAGTTGTCCGCCCTGCGCCATGCCGGTGATCAATACCGGATTGAGGTTGGCTCGCGCGGCATAGACAGCGGCGGTATATCCGGCCGGGCCGGAACCCAGGATGATCAGGCGATGATGTTGTGCGGGTTTATCCATGAGACGAATTCTTTCTGCAAGGTGAAGACGCGGAATTTACCAGTAGTTGCGGCTATCTGTCGAGCATCCATCAGGTAGAATCCCGATACCATGAAAGTCATTAACGTCATTCTTACGCTGCTAGTGTGTTTCACGGCACTTCCGGTTCGAGCCGCCACACTGCCGGGTATCCCTGAATTCATCGACGAGATGGTCGCCAGGCATCAATTCAACCGCGACGAACTGCAAAGCGCGTTTGACCGCGCGCAGCATCTGCCGCCGGTGATCGAGACCATTTCGCGCCCGGCGACCTTGAAGCCGTGGCTGGAATATCGCGCTGCCTTCGTGAATCCGGAGCGCATCAGATTCGGCTTGAAATTCTGGCAGAAACACCTGCAAACCCTGCAACGGGCCGAGCAGGAATTCGGCGTTCCGCAGGACATCATCGTCGCGCTGATCGGTGTGGAAACAGTCTACGGCCAGGATCCGGGCACTTTTCGCACCCTGGACGCGTTGACCACGCTGGCGTTCGATTATCCGCGCCGCGCGGATTTTTTCCGCAGCGAGCTGGAAAACTATCTGCTGCTGGCGCGCGATCAGGAGTTCGACTTGCTTGCCATCCGCGGCTCATACGCGGGAGCCTTGGGCATCCCGCAATTCATGCCGAGCAGCTATCGCAACTATGCGGTGGATTTCAACGGCAATCATAAAATCGATCTGCTGCGCGAACCCGAGGATGCGATAGGCAGCGTCGCCAATTACCTGAAGAGTTATGGCTGGGCCAACAGCGCCCCGGTCACGGTGCGTGCGCAGATCGTCGAAAGAATCTGGGTCGGAGAGATCACAGCCCCGCGCACCCTTGCGGCCTGGTCGGCAGTGGGGATCGTGCCGCGTGAGAACCTGCACCAGGGCCAGCCTGCACGCCTGGTTGACTTCACGGTGGCGGAAGGCAAGGAGTTATGGCTGGTATTCAAGGATTTCGATGTCATCACGCGCTACAACAATAGCGATTTCTACGCGATGACGGTGTTCCAACTGGCGGAGGAGTTGAAGGCGGCGCGCAAGGCTAGCGCAGCAAGGTGATACGCCGCGCGCCGTTGTAGTTGCGGCGCCAATAATTGTCCAGCATGTTTTCCACGCGCACGCTCCCCGCG
>DATBWQ010000025.1:0-4242 GCA_036514695.1 Gallionella sp.
CCCGCCGCTGAAAAATTTTCCTTCCGGCGATGCGGTGTCGGATACGACGCGGATGAATAAAGAGATCGAGGAAGCGGTGCGGGAAATGCCGGAACAGTATTTTTGGCTGCATAAAAGATTTAAAACGCGGCCGAAAGGCGAGAAGGATTTTTACAAATAGAAAAGCTGAGTCAGCTTTTCAGGTCACGCTGCCTTTTCAATTTCAACCACCAGCCGCTTGCCCAATGCGGTAAGCGCTTCTTCGACTTGGCCGATGTGTGAACGGTGGTCAAGATCAATCAATCGCCGGACGGCGGCTTCGGTGATTTTCAAACGCTTGCCGAGCGCGACATTGGTCAGGTTGGAATCGCGCATCGCCTGATACAGCGCGAGTTTGGCTGCCGGCAACGGCGGCAGAAACACCAGACGTTGGCCGCGCTTCAATTTGGAGGGCGATGGAATCGGCCGGCGTGTGTTGATGTATCCACCGAGCGCCGCCAGCAGGGCATCCTGCGCCTCGTGCAACGCCTCGGAGACGGTTTTGGCCTCCGTCAGCGCTTCCGGAACATCGGGAAACGCCACCAGAATAAGACCGTCCTTCTGGTGTTTAAGATTTGTGGGATAGGCCATCAACATGTTTCACCTCATGTCTTCAAGTGTCAGTCCGAGCTGGCGCAGCATGGCATGCAGCAGTCCTTTGCCGATTTCTTTTTCGCGGTCCTTTACGGTCGTGAAATGCTCGCCGTATCGGCCGGGCGCTTAAACAACGCGCCTCGGGCTCAAACACCAGGCTCGCTTATCCCGATTCTGGCTGCGATGCTCGGCGGCGGCTACGGGGATTAAAGCTGAAAATATTGCGTATCTATGGTGCCTTAGCCGGATTCAAAAACGATATTTCTGCCAGCGAGCTTAGCCAAATGATGCTGAATATCTTTGCATTTCTGTCGATCTCGATTGTGCTCCGAGAAGCTAAGTTCTGGAAGAATGGCATGACCGGGAGGTTGATCGTTGCGTGGATCAGGGACAACAGTGAGGCCGAGAGCGAGTAGATCGGAAACACGGAGGCGAGCCACACAGTAGCCATTCTTGTTTGTTCCGGCGCTGGCTAAATCAGCCGCTGACAAAAAAAGTTCCCGAAACACAGAAATTCCGTCTACATCCCATTTGCTCGGTTCAAACGCGACGCGTTGCACAGGCTCGTTTTGCGAAGGTTTGTATCTGCCCCCATCTTTAGGTATCCGACGCAGAATATACTCGTCAGGTGATGCGGGATCTTGCTGGTCCGTCACTTAAGTGCAACGCCATGAAAGACCGCTATCTCACTACTAATAACGTCAGGCCTTGTGATCGTTGTTTTTTTGCGTAAGCAGGCATCCAAGATTCTTCCCAATGCCGGGTTGGATGGAACGGTAGCTCTAGCATCCATTCAACACGGAATGGTTCAACAATTTCCGCCTCCAAGTAGACGCTATGTTCAAGCTGCCACTCAAGAATAATGTTGCCGGCTGGCGAAGCAGCTATTCTAGTTGGTGGAGGCAATGTACGTTGACTTTGCAGAGAGCTCAGCAAATCAATGGCACTGTCTACCAGTTCTGCTTTTGGTGCTTCTGCGCCCTCGCCATCCCAGTTATCTGGAAGAGTTCGTATATCTTCAAGTTCTTGACCAAGTTCCGCCATCCGATTAAGCCACTCGATTTCAGCATCGCTCTCGAAGAACGTGGATAACCCTTCCGGGTCCAGCGGCCCTGAATTTTCACCATAACCAATAAAGTTTTCGTTGCTCCAAGTGCCACGAGCTTGTCTCTGCGCTAGCATTTAAGCTCTCCTTTTCCAAAATTTATGTGCGACATCTGAGGTCATGTCTGTAAACGATAAAACTATGGACTGATGGCCAAGATCAAAACCGCTTTGAAAGCTAATTCCATTTTCGTCCTTAAGTGGACCACGCGCTGTAAATTGTAGGAGGATAACTTCCCCACCTTTTTCCGAACCTATTTTGCCTCGATTTATTGTTATATATAACCGGCCAAGATTGTTTCCGATTGTCAATCGCCACTCGACACGAAAATCCTCGGGGGACAGGTTATCAATAGTCGTGACAGGCTTTGACAATGCTGGGAAAATTTTTTGCCAGTCGTTAATTGTCTGCCACAGCTCACCCTTCGGTAAGAAATTTACGTAAGTAACTTCCCACTGGTTCAGTTTTAAAGGACTGTTCCCAGAGTCATTGGTAAATTTTTTAAATGACGAAAATGCCTGTTGAAATTCTGGAAGCAGTTTGTCATAACTCGGGTAACCACCTTCTTGCTTTTTCCAGTTATATATAAATCGTGTGTCTTGTATTTGAATCATTCGTTCGTTATCAGCACGAATGATTTGTAAACGATCTGGTTCAGGTTGCGTCGCAATTCTAAGTCCAGCGCCTCTCCCCCATATCATCTCATCGCCGAAGCGTTCAAATTGATCATCGAGTCTGGGAGCAACATGAACAGTGCCCCATTCCTTATCGAGGTAGTTTTTCCAAAACCACCCAGCATGGGCACTCGAAAAATGTTGCAGCGGCGCAAACTGAACGCTCAGAACTGCCTCAACGACAGGTGGTGAGTCGTACTTAGGAAGTCTATCTGTCATTAGTGATATATATTGGCTCACTGCTGTCCGGACGTTGAACCGCCGAAACGCGATAAATGGTTGATCTGAAATAAATAACTCATGATTTTCCCTGGTCTCGATTTGAAGTACGCCGCGTCGATTTGCGATCCTGCGAGGTACTCACTCGCAGGGGGCATCGATGAACCTGGGCAAACTGGTATTCGCGCAGATCACGCAGCATTTGCCGTTGACGACGTTTCACCGTTGCGTCGCGCGCTATGGCGGAGAACACAAGGTCAAGACCTTTTCCTGCCTCGAGCACTATCTCTGCATGGCCTTTGCCCAGCTGACCTATCGCGAGAGCTTGCGCGACATCGAAGCGTGCCTGCGCGCGCAAGCCGGCAAGCTGTACCACATGGGCATCCAGAGCCGGGTTTCGCGCAGCACGCTGGCCGATGCCAACGAAGTGCGCGACTGGCGCCTCTACGCCGAGTTTGCCCAGTCGCTCATTGGAATCGCCCGTCGTCTTTATATCGGGGAGCCGTTTGGCGTCGATCTGAAGGAGACGGTCTACGCGCTGGATGCCAGCACCATCGACCTGTGCCTGTCGGTGTTTCCTTGGGCCCCGTTTCGCTCGACCAAGGCGGCCATCAAGCTGCACACGCTCTTGGACCTGCGTGGCAACATCCCCACGTTCCTGCACATCAGCGACGGCAAACTGCACGACGTCAATGTCCTCGACCTGTTGCTGCCCGAGCCCGGCGCCTTCTACGTCATGGATCGAGGCTACATCGACTTCGAACGGCTGCATCGCCTGCACCAGGCGGGCAGCTTCTTTGTGACGCGCGCCAAATCCAACCTCAAGGCCCAGCGCCGTTATTCGCATCCGGTCGATCGCCGCACGGGGTTGATGTGCGACCAGACCATCGTGCTCACCGGTTTTTACTCGCACCAGGGCTTCGACACGCCACTGCGTCGCATCCGCTTCAAAGACCCCAAGACCGGCAAGCGGCTGGTATTTCTGACCAACCACTTCGCGCTGCCGGCGATCACCATCACCGAGCTTTATCGATGCCGGTGGCAGGTCGAGTTGTTTTTCAAATGGATCAAGCAGCATCTTCGTATCAAAGCCTTTTTCGGCACCTCGGAGAACGCTGTCAAAACCCAAATCTGGATTGCGGTCTCGGTCTACGTGCTCGTCGCCATCGTCAAAAAGCGGCTCAATCTCTCGGCGAGCCTCTATGAAATGCTACAGATCCTGAGCCTGACCATGTTCGAGAGAATCCCGTTGGATCAGCTATTTAACAATATCATCACCGATGACATTCAGGTCTTTTCGGCTAATCAACTGAATTTGTTTGATTAACGTCCGGACGCTAGTGTGGCTAACTATGTTATCAACCGGACATAGCGTGACGACGGTGCAATGTTTACTTTCGCGACCCGCGCCGGTTAAAACGGCATTAGATTTCCGAATAGAGCGCATGGAGCTATGAGCATTTTCTATCGTTTCTTCCCCCCAGCAGAGGTAAAGGTCTGCCTTCGTGCTTTGGAGGAGGTCACGTCACTCTTCTCCAATTCATTGTATTCTGATTATGTGCTTGAGAGAGTTCGCGCCATACTGCTAGACAAGAAAAACAAGCCTGATTTGCTAAAAGCAATATACGAGGT
>DATBWQ010000026.1:0-6326 GCA_036514695.1 Gallionella sp.
CAGCGCACGCTACCGTCCCTTTGATAGGATGGGCGCAGCCCACGCGGCCGTAAAAATTACCGGGGTGACGTGGGCTGCGCCCATCCTACGCGGGCTCAGCGCGAACGGCACGATGTTTCACCGTTTTAATTCAGGATCACCTTTGTGAGCTTGGCTGTCCTTTACAGCCGCGCGCTATCCGGCATGGAAGCCGCGCTGGTCACCGTCGAGGTGCATCTCGCCAACGGTCTGCCCAACTTCACGATCGTGGGTCTGCCGGAAACCGAGGTCAAGGAAAGCAAGGACCGCGTGCGTGCCGCGCTGCAAAATTGCCAATTCGATTTTCCGGCGCGGCGCATCACCGTCAATCTCGCCCCCGCCGATCTTCCCAAGGAAAGCGGAAGGTTCGATCTGCCGATCGCACTCGGGATACTCGCCGCGACCGGACAGATTCCCTCCGGCAAGCTCGCCGACTATGAATATGCCGGTGAACTCGCGCTGACCGGTGAACTGCGCCCGATACGCGGTGCGCTGGCGATGACCTATCGCGCTGCCAGCAGCGGACGCGCCTTCATCCTGCCGCAAGCGAATGCCGCCGAGGCGGCACTGGTAGAAGATGCGACGGTGTATCCGGCACAGTCGCTGTTGCAGGTGGCGGCACATCTCTCCGGACGGGAAACGATGCAGCCATACATCAGCCAGCCGCAAACCATCTCGCCGCACTATCCCGACATGCGCGAGGTAAGAGGGCAGGCCCAGGCCAAGCGCGCGCTGGAGATCGCCGCCGCCGGCGGTCACAGCGTGCTGATGGTCGGGCCGCCGGGCACCGGCAAATCCATGCTGGCGGCACGCTTTCCCGGCATCCTGCCGCAGATGACCGAGGCCGAAGCGTTACAGAGCGCGGCCGTGCAATCGCTGGATGGCAGCTTCGATGTGGCGAAGTGGAAGACGCGCCCGTATCGCGCGCCGCACCATACCGCCTCCGGCGTGGCGCTGGTCGGCGGCGGCAGTAATCCGCGCCCCGGCGAGATCTCGATGGCCTTGCACGGCGTGCTGTTTCTCGACGAGTTGCCGGAGTTCGAACGCAGCGTTCTGGAAGTATTGCGCGGGCCGCTGGAGTCGGGACGCATCACGATCTCGCGCGCCGCGCGGCGTGCCGATTTCCCCGCCCGGTTCCAGTTGATCGCGGCGATGAATCCCTGCCCGTGCGGCTATCACGGCCACTACAACGGCAAGTGCCGCTGCACGCCCGACCAGATCTCGCGCTACCGCAGCAAGATCTCCGGTCCGCTGCTGGATCGCATCGACATCCAGATCGAAGTGCCTGCCGTGCCACAGGATGATCTGCTCAACAAGGCGGATGGCGAATCCAGCAGTGATCTGCAGGCGCGCGTCGAGATTGCGCGGCAACGCCAACTGGCGCGACAGGACAAAGCCAACGCACTACTTTCGGTGACAGAAATTGATGCATTGTGCGCACCCGATGAGCAAGGTATCGCGCTGCTGCAACAGGCCATCAGCCGCCTCAACCTCTCCGCCCGCGCTTATCACCGTGTGCTCAAAGTGGCGCGCACTATCGCCGATCTGGAAGGGATCAATGACATCGCGACCAGGCACATTGCCGAAGCAGTGCAGTATCGGCGGTTGAACTTTTAGTCTCTTATCAGTTAAGTCTTCGCAATTTGTGACAAGAATAAGTCATAGATCAAGCACTGGCGCGGCTTTCCAAGTGAATCTGAATCAGGTTAATGTAGGGTGGAAAAAGCCTGGCGTTTCCACCAATGGATAGTCTCGGCGGATTGGTGGATACGCGCTACGCGCTTTATCCACCCTACATTTTTTGGTTTCGGCTTGGCCGTCTTGGGGGGCAGAAATTTACAATCGCGTTTAATCGCCACGATACGAATGTTGCAAATGAAAAGGGACTCGAATAATCGAGTCCCTTTTTTTATACTTGTAACCTCTATTCAAGGTTCAGCTATCGCCTGTCCTGCTTGATGTCAGGTATTTTACTTACCTAAAAAAACGACGAGGAAGATGACAACGATGGCTAATGTGATAGGAAGCATGGACAACATATGATAAGCCCTTCGTGGTTAATTAAAGTTTACTGCCGGGTGATTCTATCAATTGTAAATATAAGCGTCAATTTCATGCACAAAGGTCATACACAAAGCCGGTTTTCGTCAGCGGCTGCTGGCCATTTCAATGATCACCGTCCGCAACTCCTGCTTCAGGACTGTATCCGCCTGGTTCATTGCACGCTTGACCGCGCTTTCCTTGTCCGGTGCGTTGCTCTTGATGGTCCAGCGCCTGGTGCCGCGCACACGGCTGGCGGCCGTTTCCAGCAAGGTGACTTCCAGCACGCCGCGCTGCCAGTACCAGCCTTCTTTCAAGCCCAGATCAGCCAATTCCATCCGCGCCTGCAATACAAAATCCGGATTCTGCCCGGTCTCGATCATGAAACCGGACTTGGCCAACGCGCCGTTCACCACTTCAGTCAGCCCGGGCGTTGAATCGGCGGCTACTTGTGACGCGATGCGCACCCGCTTGAGCAAACCGTCCAGGTCACTTTTGAGTTTCGCACTGCTCCATTGCGATTCAGTGGCACGGCCGGTGATATCCACCACTTGCAGGGATTTCTGCAATGACTCGCGTTCCTGCTGGGACTCTATCGCCAGGCTGGCCGCGGCTATTTTCAGGAACAGGTCGCTGTTTTTGCGCGACTGCTCGATATGGTTGCCGGTAACCTCATCCAGTTGACTGATCTGCTGGCGCAGGCTGGCCGCAGTCTGCAATCGCGGCATGATGGCCAGCACGTGATGGTTTTTCGTGGCGGGGTCTTGCCACAGTTCCGCGATCTGGATTCCGCGGATGATCTGCTCGGTGCGCGTGGTGATGCGGCGGGATGCCTGGCTCTCAAGCTGTCCCGGCCCGGCTGGGTCACTCTTGAATTTCTGCACATCCTCGCTGTCTGCCACCACTGCCACCTGGAATATCTTGGACAGATCGGCGCGGGCGCGATCCTTGGCTTCTTCCTGCGTGGATGCCTGTCCGCGTCCGATCAGATATTGCGCACTCTTATACTGGGCGCTGTCGCCCGAGATCCAGTCGGGTGCGGCCGGCGGCTTGCTGGCGCAACCGGGCAGAAGTGTGAACATGATTGCAAAAATGGCAAAGGCAGAGAGTTTCATTTTCTTCTCCTTGTGGTGGGAATGATTGGCACCCAGTGCTGGGTCAGGTATGTCTTGCGCGCTTTGCGTATCAGCACTTGCGGGAAAACCTGGGTCGCGATCACCTGATCATCCGTCCCCAGCAACTCGACGGACACATCATAACTGCCCGGCGGCAGGGATAGCCGCCCCATCTGGATGTTTGCCGGCAACGTCAGCCAGCTGCGGGTGTCGGCGCGCTCGGTTGCCGCAGCCGCCACGCGCACTATGAATGAGCCCAGCAATGCAGCGCCTGCATCGTTGTCCCTGCTGCTTCCGGCCCTGTCCACGGACTGCTGTATCGCACCCTTGGCCACTGCACGGGCGATGGAACGCGCCGTGATGGCCGGCATGCGGGAATCCAGGCTCGCCTTGGCAATGGCATCAATATCTTCCATCAACTGGCTGGAAACCTGTTTGCCTGAGACGCTGACGCGGGCGCTGAGCACAGCGTTGGGGCGTGATTCGTAGTAGGGCAGCGCGATGTTGACCAGCACGGGCATTGCAGGCTTCACGGGTGCTTTTTGCTTCGATATGTCCACCACGACCGCAGGCGGCGGTGCCCACATTCCGATGGTCTTCTCACGCTTGATGGGCGCCAGGCCGTTGTTCAGGACGAAGACCAGTTCGCCTTCCTGCCCAGATTTTTGTTTCTTTTCCTGTGGAAGCTCGATACCGAATTCCTTCCTGTAGAGCGCCGCCTCGTCCTTCAGTCCCTGGCGCTGCGCCAGCCGCAACAGGTCGTGCTTGAGCATGTCCGGCATCGCCAGCCCATAATTGACCTGGTACTTCTTGTAGGCCTCGTAGGCCTTGCGGTAGGCGATCATCGCATCGCTCCATTCACCCAGTTCTTCGTAGATCATGCCGGTGAGATAACGCGACAAGGCATCTTCGGTGAACTTGCTCTCCGGGATCTTTTCCCCGATCTCACGCAGCTTGATGTCCACCTGCAGCGCCTCGACCCGCGCATCATCGGGTTGTCCGAGTTCCAGGTAATTGAGCGCCATGTAGAGGTGCACCAAAACCTGTTCATAGTCATCTCCGGCATAACTGACCGTCGCGTCATTGACGATGAACGACAGCGCATTTTCGCTGACACTGGCGGCGTAGAGCCGTTCCATTTCTGCCTTGGCCGCTTCCAGCGCCTGGTTGGAGCCGGCAAAATCGCGCTTCATGCGCAGCACCATGCCCTTGTCGAGCAGGTACAACACCAAGCCATTCTTGGACTTGGATTGCTTCTCAATGTCCTGCAGGGCGGCATCATATTGCTGTGCCGAAAGATTGCGCTCGATAACGCCAAAAGAATCGCTGTAGGTGGCGCATCCCGCCAATGCAAAAGTTGCAAGCAACAATGCAATGCGGCACGCCGCCTGGCACTTCGCCATCAATTGCACCGCATTCAATTACTCCGCCTTCAACATCCTGCTAGAACCTCAGGTTGCTGCGCTCCACCAGCTTCTTGATCTTTTTCTGGCCGACCCAGACCTTGCGGTTGTCCACCAGGCTGATCAGCGTCAGGTCCACCTGGTAGTAGCGCAATTGCGTTTTGCCGGAGGCGTCGATGATGGTATTGATGGTGCCCTTCAGCATGAAGTCGGCGCCTTTTTCCTGCCCCATCGCCTTGCGCGTGGCCTCGCTGGCGTTGAGATCCTGATCCTTGCGCTCGTCGCGGACTTCCTGGCGTTCCGTCGAGGAAGCGACGAATTGCACCTTGTCGGAATTGATCAGGGCGCGCTCCATGTCGGCAACAAAGGTATTGACGTTGATGTGCTCGTGGCTCAGGTTGCTAACCTCCCCCACGATCACCGCCGGCTGCCGTTTCTGGGTGCGGGTGAATTCGCCCAGCCAGGTTCGGTCCAGCACGTCCCTGATCATCTCTTCGGATACCTGCTGGGAATCGGTATCATTCCAGGCACCGCTCAGGTCTTTCACCTCCCCGACATCCATGCGAGTCACCTGAGTGGAACAACCGGCAACAGACAACATCAGGGCCATGGCCATCAATACGGTCAGTTTGTTTTTGGGTAATGTCCAGTCCATTATTTTTTCTCCTTTGCAACGCGGTCAAATATGTTGTCGGCACTGGTCTCGATGTAACGCTTCAAGTCCTCGTTCATGTCCTGCGTTCCGGCCAGTGTGCTTTTCACATGATTCATGTCCAGTTCGGCAATGGAATAAATGATGTTTGTTTTGGGGTCTCGCCAACTGCCGATGATCTTGGCGCCGGTCAGGTTGACCTTGGTAGTAGCCTTGATCTGCCGCGAGACAGCCTCCTCGGCGACATTGGCTCCGCCAGCCTTGGCGGCTGCCAGGTAATCGCTGGAAACCACATCCATGTAGGAAGACAGGACCCGCGCCACTTCGGCGCGCGCCCGGTCATCGGCTACGGATTTCTGCAGCGACATATCTCCCATTGGAGAGGACGAACCCACGCCGTGAAACAGGCGGCCATCCTTGTTGTTAAGGATATTGGTGCCTTCGTTGACCCAATCTGGAGCGCCCTTGATGCCAAGGTCGCTTTCTACTTCGGTCGTGCTGGAACACGCCGAGATGGCAAGCGCAATCAGCGCCATGGACAACAGTTTTGCAATGAGATGGGATTTATTCATGATTTTCTCCTGATGTCGGGAAAACGGTTCGAAAGTTGCTGCATTGGTAAAGATACGGTGACATAAAGCAGAACCATCATAGGTGAAACGACAAATCACCGCAACGAATAGTGCAAATTTGCTTCATTCCATTTCAATTTGAAAATAACCTTCAGGTGGGAGCAGCCTCCTGGCCGCAATAACGCCAGTCGCGGCCAGGAGGCCGCTCCCACACACCGATCATGAATTCAACCCAAATAATCCATTAGCCTCGAAACCCCCTCCATCTCCCCCTTGTCAGGGGGAGTGCCCGGTCTGCCCCTCCACTGAAGTGGGTCAAGCAGGCAATCCGCGTAGCGGATGCTCGCACAAGGGGAGGTTGGGAGGGGTTGGGATGGAATTCCTGCCTAACAGTCTGTTGAATTTATCAACTCGCGTCGAAAAATGAACATTTTTGGGGGTGCTTCTACCCTTCACCAGTTACTAAAAATCGCTTGTAGCGCGTTCTGAGAGGTCGATATTTTTGGTAACTCTGTAAGGCCGATAA